>JBJEMZ010000197.1:0-31668 GCA_051879935.1 Wujia sp. | reverse complement strand
AAAGGTATTTTGTATATCATATTTGCAGTCCGGTTTGCAAAAGCAAATTATAACGATAAGTTAATTATGAAATATCATGGTCTTTTGCAAAAATACAGGAAAAAAGATTCTGCATTTCGGGAATGCTACAATTATGAGGAGCAGATTGATTATCTGGTTCAACATATGACAGATATGGAAAAAAAGACAGAGATGATGAAACGGAAGGACTCGCTTGTAGATATCCTGCGACGTGCCGGTTTTTCCAAGCAGGTCATCTCCGAGGAGGAATACAGACAGGCGCTTTCGTCACTGCTTTCCATGGTAAAAAAATAGATATTTGACAATCTATGGTGTTCGATATAGAATGTTATGGAATTTTTGTACAATATATGGTAGTAAACTACGGATAAGAAAAGGAGACAGCTATGTCTAAGATTCGATATCATATTGCGGTGATGGCCGCAAAATTAAGTAAAGTCATCATCCGGCTGTCCGGTCGTAACGCTACGCATACGCCGGGTGTGGTGGCAAGAAAAATATGTCCTGACTTCATGGCGCAGGCACCAAAGGCACCGCTTGCAATCTGCGTAACTGGAACAAACGGTAAGACAACCGTATCCAACATGCTCACGGATATGCTGGAGAAGGAAGGAAAGAAGGTCGTAAACAATCGTACCGGCTCCAATATTGTGCCGGGCTGCGTGACGAATCTGTTGAACAGTGTGAACTGGCTTGGCAGATGCAGAGTGGATGCCACTGTATTTGAAGTAGATGAGCGGGCTTCCCGTCTGATTCTTCCATATATTAAGCCGGATTATCTCGTTGTAACGAATCTATTCCGTGATTCCTTGAAGCGGAATGCACATCCGGATTATATTTTTAGTGTCATTGATACCTATTGTCCGGACACAACCAAACTGATTTTAAATGCGGACGAGCAGTGTAGCAGCAGGTTGAAAGCAGACAGCGAGCATGTTTATTTTGGTATCGGTAAGCAGGAGGATGACAAGACAGAGCCATATAATCTGATAGCAGATTATACGCTTTGTCCGAAGTGTGGTTCGAAGCTTACATTTAACTATCTGCGGTATCATCATATCGGCAATGCGTATTGTCCGAACTGTGATTACAAGTCGCAGGATGCCGATTATCAGGCGTTAAAGGTTGACAAGGAAAAGCGCGTCTTAGAGGTGCGTGAGAAGGATGGACAGGTTACAGAATATCCGCTCATTCATGAGGCACTCTTTAATATATACAATGAGCTGACGGTCATCACTATGATGCGTGAGCTTGGATACGATGCGGAAAATGTGAAGAAGATGATAGGCGGCATCCACGTTCCGGAGTCAAGACACAACGAGACAAAGGTGAAGGATGTAACAGTGATTCAGGCGCTGAGCAAAGGACAGAGTGCGGTCAGCTCCTCCCGTACATTTGAGTTTGTGGCAAACGAGGAAGGAAAGAAGGTCATCATGTTGGCGATGGATGACCTGCATGACCGGGAAAAAAGTATCGAGTATTCCGGCTGGATTTATGATCTGGAGTACGAGCAGTTTGCACGTGATGATGTGCTGCAGGTTGTTTGCTGTGGTCCGCGTTGCTATGACCACAGAGTCAGACTTCTGATTGCCGGTGTACCGGAAGAAAAGATAGCATATTCTCTCGATGAGGTAGATGCGGTAAGCAAGGTGAAGCTTGAGGATGCCGAGCGGGTATATATTCTTTATGATTGCGAAAACTATGGAATATCCTGCAAGATGAAGCAGAAGCTTCTGAAACGATTGGAGGATGAGAAATAATGAAGATTGAAATTCTTTATCCGGAGCTTTGTACGCTGTACGGTGACAAGGGAAATATGATGTATCTGAAGCTCTGCCTGCCGGAGGCACAGTTTATTGAGACAACCTTAAATGACAAGCCGTTGTTCCTGACGGAGGATATCGACATGGTCTATATTTGCTCCATGAGTGAACAAAGTCAGGAAGTGATTTTATCCCGTCTGCTTCCGATGCGAGATGAAATCTGTGCAAAGCTGGATGCTGGGAAATCCTTATTTTTATTTACCGGTAATGTGCTCGAACTGCTTGGGAAATATATCAAGCGGGAGGATGGGAGCAAGGTGGAGGCACTTGCGTATTTAAACAGTTATTCCGTGCGCCAGACTCCGAACCGTTTCAACACGCTGATGAAGGCAAAATTTGAGGGCATGACATTAATCGGATACACAAGCCGCTTTTCCCATACTTTCGGGATTCCGGAGCAGGATGCCTTTTGTAAGGTGGAAATCGGAACCGGAATGAATCCGAAGTCGAAGTTTGAAGGTATCCGTAAGGGAACAATCCTTGCAACCTATATGCTTGGACCAATCCTGGTTTCCAATCCGGATTTTACACATTATATTTTGAAATTGCTGGATGCCGATATGGAAAAAATACCATATGAGGATGCAATGCGGGATGCTTATAACCGGAAGCTTGAAGAATTTGCACAGCCGGATTTGGAATTATCCTAAGTGTGGACGTTTAATTTCCTGCTTTTTTTACTTGCTAAGCGAGGGAATGAGGAGTATATTATAGCTTGGTTACAAGCATAGCATAAATCTTGGAGGTACAACAGTATGTCTGGTGTTGAGATATTTGAAAACTATGAGTCGGAGGTGCGTTCTTACTGCAGAAGCTTTCCTGCTGTGTTTACGACAGCGAAGGGTTCTATCATGAAGGACGAAAACGGCAAGGAATATATTGACTTTTTCTGCGGAGCCGGTGCACTGAACTATGGACATAACAACGATTATATAAAGGAAAAGCTGATTGCATATTTACAGAGTGACGGTATTCTGCACTCTATGGACATGATGACGATTCCTAAGAAAGATTTTTTGCAGTTTTTCGAGGAAAAGGTATTACAGCCGAGGGGACTAAACTTTAAGGTGATGTTTCCCGGACCGACGGGTACCAATGGTGTGGAGGCTGCATTAAAGCTTGCGCGTAAGGTAAAAAAGAGAAATCAGGTATGGGCGCTTATGGGCTGCTTCCACGGTATGACTCTTGGTGCGCTTTCTCTTACAAGTGATTCGGGCAGCCGTGGCGGTGCAGGTGTCTGCTTAAATGATGTGACACATATTCCGGCACCTTATATGTTCCCGGAGCTTGATACGATTAAATATATGGAGACGCTGCTTACAGATGATCATTCCGGTGTGGAAAAACCGGCTGCAATCATCATCGAGACCGTTCAGGCTGAGGGTGGTGTGCATGTATTTTCCAACGAGTATCTGCAGGGGGTGCGTGCCCTTTGTGATAAATATGATATTCTGATGATTGTGGATGATATTCAGGTGGGCTGTGCAAGAACCGGTACCTTCTTCTCCTTTGAGCGTGCCGGAATCGTGCCGGATATGTTTATCATGTCAAAATCCATCGGCGGATACGGCATGCCGTTTGCGCTGACGCTGTTTAAGCCGGAGCTTGATATCTGGTCACCGGGTGAGCACAACGGAACCTTCCGTGGCAACCAGCTTTCCATGGTAGCTGCAAAGGCGGGACTTGAGTTCATGCTTGACCATAAGATTGAGGACGAAGTAAAACGTAAAAGCGCAATCATAAAGGACTATATGGATAAAAATATAGCGGCACCGGGCATCAAGATTCGCGGTATCGGATGTATCTGGGGAATCGAAGTTGCCGATGGTAAGACGGCGCTCAATATAGCAAATAAGTGTTTTGAAAACGGATTGATTATAGAACGGGCAGGACGGGACAACAACGTAGTAAAGCTTATGCCTGCACTTACAATTTCAGACGAAGAGCTGATACGCGGACTCGATATCATTAAAAATGCAATGATGTAAAGAATTGCCGCACCGAACAAGTTTTGGTGCGGCATTTTCCGCTTTTATTGTTTATTAGAAGAAGGGAGCTCCTGTATGGAATATTGGATGGGAAGAACCGCAGCCGTTGTGGACCTTGCGAAGCTTCGACATAATTTGACAGAGATTCGAAAAAAACTGAAACCGGGCGTAGAGCTGATGGCGGTGTTAAAGGGAGACGGCTATCATCATGGAGCAGATGCGCTGTACCCGACATTAAAGGCGTGCGGCGTGACAAGCTATGCAGTTGCTCTTTGGAGTGAGGGCGCTGCCATGCGAAATCATGGAGCAACCGAGCCGATTCTGGTGCTTGGAGATACCCGGGATTTTGATTTGGATGAGGCGGTTCGTTACAATCTGGATTTCCCTGTTTTTTCGGTTGAATATGCGAGGATGGTTGCAGAGGCTGCCAAGCGGCAGGGAAGAATCCAAAATGTACAGATTAAGCTGGATACCGGTATGAGCCGAATCGGCTTTGCTGATAATGAGGAATCTCTTGCGGCAATTCGTGAGATTGCACAGATGGATTCGCTGCGTCTTACCGGAATATTTACACATTTTGCAAGAGCGGACGAGGAAGATCATGCCAGTGCAGATGCGCAGCTTGCCCGTTTTTTGTCGATGACAGAGAAGCTTAAAACTATGGGAATTACATTCCCGAAATACCATGTAGCAAACAGCCCGGCTATTTTAAATATGCCGCATGCGCAGCTTGATATGGTGCGTGCCGGAGATATCCTTTACGGGTTAAATCCGGTTGACGAGGAAGCCTTTAAAAAAGAGAATTTCAAGGAGATTTTAAGCTGGTACACGTATGTGGTTATGGTGAAGGAGGTTCCGGCGGGGACCGAGGTCGGATATGGCGGAACGTATGTCACAAAGCGGCCGACCAAGATTGCAACACTTCCGGTCGGATTTGCGGACGGTTACCGGAGAGACTTGTCCAATCGCGGAAAGGTGTTAATCCGCGGCAAGGAAGCACCGATTATCGGACGTGTCTGTATGGATCAGTGCATGGTGGATGTCACGGACATTCCGGATGTACAGCGCAATGACCAGGTTACGTTGCTCGGTGGGGAATTGTCAATCCAGTGGATGGCTGATCTGCTAGAAACAAATGTGGATGAGATTGTATGTAATATTTCCCAGCGTGTTCCACGTGTATATATCGATTCGGAACAGGAAAAATAACAGGAAAGTTTTTGTTTGAAAGGATTTTTTTATGGAACAGGAAACCCGGGTAAAGAACGCCTCACGCAATGTTGTGTTTGGTATGTTTCTAAAGGGATATCAGATATTGCTGCCGTTTATTATGCGTACGGCAATTATGTATTATATGGGAGATGCATATCTCGGACTGAATAGTTTTTTCGGTTCCGTGCTCTGGGTTTTAAATCTGGCTGAGCTCGGAGTCGGCTCCGCCATGGTTTACAGCATGTATCAGCCGATTATCGATGGGGATAAGCAGAAAATATGCGCCCTGCTTCGGCTATACCGAAGGTATTATCGTATTATTGGTGTTGTAATCGCTGTTGTCGGAGGACTTCTGACACCATTTATTCCACATCTTGTAAAGGATGAAGTGCCGGCTGATACGAGCATCTATGTCGTGTATTGGCTGAATCTGTTTTGTACATGCATGAGCTATTGGCTGATGGCATATAAAAACAGCCTGCTCACTGCGCATCAGCGAAATGATATCGCAAGTAAGGTCATGCTTGCCACAAATACATTTCAGTATGCGGTGCAGTTGATTGTCGTTGTTACAATCGGCGATTACTATATCTATCTGATTGTGCAGATATTTACACAGATTGTTACGAACCTCGTGACCGCATATTATGCCGGTAAGATGTATCCGGACTATAAACCGGTTGGTGAGATGGCAAAGGAAGAGGTTGCCAAGATCAATGGGCGTATCAAGGATTTATTTACAATGAAGGTTGGAACCGTTATCGTCTCATCGGCAGATTCCATCGTTATCTCCGCGTTTCTGGGTATTACGGTACTGGCGGTATATCAGAATTATTATTATATTCTGACGGCGGTTATGGGCATCATGAATGTCGTGTTTGTGTCGTGTACGGCAGGTATCGGTAACAGTATCCTGGTTGAGCCGGAGGAGAAGAACTATATCGATTTGAAAAAACTGACGTTTATTGTTTTATGGATGGCGGGATTTTGCAGTGCAATGCTGCTCTGTCTGTTCCAGCCGTTTGTGAAAATCTGGGCAGGAGAGAAGCGTATGCTCGAATTCAGCGTGGTAGTCTGCTTCGTGATTTATTTTTTCCTTGACCAGATAAACCGTGTTCTGATAACTTATAAGGATGCAGCAGGTATCTGGCATGAAGACCGGTTCCGCCCGCTTGTGACGGCACTTGTCAATCTTGTTTTGAATATTATTCTTGTGCAGTTTATCGGTATCTATGGTGTCATCTTATCAACGGTTATTTCGATTACTGTCGTCGGTATGCCATGGATTTTGCATAATTTGTTTACGGTGTTGTTTAAACGAAGCATGAAGGAATATGTGCTGCAGATATTTTACTATATATTCGTAACCGGAATTGTCTGTACACTCACTTATCTTGTGACGGATCTGATAAAGGGAGAGGGCATTCTGATTTTAATTGTGAAGGGTATTGTTGCATTTGTTGTATCAAATGTGCTGATGATTGTTGCATATTGCAAGATGAAGGAGTTTGGTCAGGTAAAAGAGCTGGTGCAACGAATTATACGAGGATAAAAAGGAGAAGATGCTATGCATAAAAAATCATTTGTGCTTGTGATGGTGATGGCGCTTGCCCTGCTGTCCGGCTGTAAAAAAGAAGATAAGCTTGTGCTTGTGACAACGGAAGCGCAGACTGCTACGGATGCTGTAAGTGAAGATACAACCGAGGATATTCTTGCGGATATCCGCGAGGAAGCAGAGAGCACGACCGAAGCTGCGCCTGTGCGGGAGGAGGCATCTGAGGAGGATAAAAAGGTTACGCTTGAAGATATCTACAATGCAAATAAGGGGGATACACTTCTTGCAGATGGACAGAATTACTCCCTGAATACAATTTATTATTATAATGGCGTGGAACAGTATTCAGAATATCAGTTTTTGGGGTTTGCCGAAGACGGAACTTATTTACAGGCATATGAGGATTCGGAAGGGCTTGTACAGGTACTTGACAAGGAGCATGGGTACTGGTTTTTGATTGATGAAAATATTGTTTATGCGCTGATTTATCCGGAACCGAGCGTGGCGGATGCCATTATTAATGCGAACCATAATGATATGATTATCTCTCTGACGGAGGCAGACCAGACGATTCGGGATATCTATCGGGAAGATGGCGATTTGGTTGTGGAGACAGATTACAAAAATAATGACGAGTATGTATTTAAGTATATATTAGATGATACATATAAGGTTCTCGAATATTATTGTTATGATAAAGCTGGTGAAAAACTATCATTTTCATGGGTGACAAAAGGTGGAGAATATGAGTTTGCGGATGAGATTAGTTCCGCAAGGGAGTCGATGATGTCAAGAAATGTTACATTTAAATTCCCGGAATCAAACGGACTTGAAAATACATATATAGTTCCGATTGATAAGCCGGTTCAGCTTGCACTGCTTGAATACGGAGCGTATTCGGATGAAGCCTGCACGACTGTGTGGGAGGAGACACCTGCGGACAGCAACGGTTTTTATGCGGATGAGGTCATTTATTTAAAGAGAAGTGTGGATTCACAGGATGAATAGAGAAGGTCACGTCAGATAAGTTGGTTGTATGGAATATACGGAGGGGGAGTTCTGAATATGAGAGCGGATGGCAAATACATTTATTTTTTCTTTACAAGTCTGCGTAATTTGTAGTATACTCAAGCTAGGAATGATTAGATGGACAAGGATGTCTTTTTGTAATAATCAAGGAGTGATAACATGAGTCTGAATATCGATAGTGGGAATCAGATGTACAATTTCATGAATAATATGCTCGGCACGTCGGCAAAGAAATCCGGTGGTTCTTCACTTGAGAGCCTGCTTGGTGATTACAATGCTGTTCGAAACGGCAGCTATCTGAAGCTTGCACAAAAGTACTATAAAACGGATGGTGCAAAGGAAGCGACTCAGAAACAGTTTTCAACATCTGCTTCTGTCAAAGCGGAAGATAAGATGACGAAGGCAAGTGCAGAGAGTGCATGGAACGCTGTTTCGGCTCTGCGGGATGATAAGCTGTATGCGCAAAAGCAGACGGAGAGTGAAGATGCGATATTAAAAAATGTAAAGGCATTTGTGGATAGTTATAACAGTGTACTGGACAGTGCGGAAAATTCTGATAAGAGCAATGTGTTGAAGGATGCCGTACGGCTTGTGAATCAGACAGGAAACTATTCCAATGCTTTGTCTAAGGTTGGAATTACGATTCAGAGTGATAATTCTTTAAAACTGGATGAGACGGTATTTTCACAGGCTGATATGCAGGACGTAAAGCAGTTGTTTGCCGGAGATTATTCCTTTGGAAGCAATACACAGAACCGTCTGCTTCAGATGGTATCGGATGCTTCATCGAGTATCAGTAACAGCCTCTATACTGCACAGGGAACAACCTCGGCTGCTGTCGGAAGTATTTATGACAGTTTGTTTTAAGTGGCTGTTATAGAATTATATAGTTCAATCTCCCCAAGAGGATTGAAGATAAGAATGGGAAGATCCGCGGGTGACTGTGGGTCTTTTTCATTGCCCGGGAAAAAGAAGGCTGGTGGTAGGATGGCGCAAATAAGACTTGACAAATATCTTGCGGATGCAGGGTTTGGAACGAGAAAAGAGGTTAAGCTTCTGATAAAAAAACGGCAGGTGACAGTCAATGATACCATTATCCTGCAAAGTGATTGTAAAGTAGATATGGAGAAGGATGTTATATGTGTAGAAGGGAAATGTACTGGGTATGAGTCATTTTCTTATTATATGCTACATAAACCACAGGGGGTTGTGTCTGCCACAAAGGATGAAAAAGAAAAAACGGTAATCAGCCTGATACAGGAGCCAAAAAGAAGAGACTTGTTTCCGGTAGGGAGACTCGATAAAGATACAGAAGGTCTGTTGCTTATTACAAACGACGGAAAACTTGCAAATGAGCTTTTAAGACCCGGTAAACATGTAGAAAAGACATATTATGCACGTATAAATGGATGTGTTACAAACCAAGAGGTACTTGCATTTGCGGAAGGACTTGATATTGGGGATGCAAAAAAAACGATGCCCGCAAAGCTTGAAATTGTATCTTCGGGGGAGGAAAGCGAAATTCTTGTAACGATCATGGAAGGTCGGTATCATCAGGTAAAGCGGATGTTCCAGGCGGTTGGGATGAAAGTGCTGTATCTGAAACGACTTACCATGGGTCCGTTAAAACTCGATGAAGCATTGGAAAAGGGAGAATACAGGAAGCTCACAGAGGAAGAAATAGACCTGCTTATGGCAGAGAAAGGAGCGCAGGATGTGTGAACAAAAGGTAATGGATGCTGCATCAGACAAGGTCTTATATGAGGCACTGCATGCATGGGCAATCCGTCTTTGCATATGTGCAGGTGAGACGGAGATTGCCGGCGAGAGGTTTTGGCAGGAGCTTATGTCAGAGAAGGATATCCTGGAAGAGTTTGCGTATTATTATGAGCATCGGGATTTTTTGTGTGCATTTGAACGTGAAGGATTGACAATTGCGGATATTCTTGTGTGGCAGACAGATCATTTTAAGGCACATATGGATTATGCGGACAGTGCAAACCGATATGACAAGGATCGGCTTTTGCTTTCGGTGTTTCGTACGTTAATTGAATTAAAAAAGGAACCGCTGCGTGTAGCGAGGGCGTTTGCATCCGAAACGGGGACAGACTCCATAGGTTTAAGTAATCTCCCATAGAAAAAGATGGGAAAAATGTACAGAATTGAATACGATTATTGACATATAAGGTTAAAAAAGTATAAACTGTAAATAAGGTATTGATTTTTCGCAGGAGGAAAATGATATGGACGAAAATAAAAATAATAATACGATTTACGATGTGGATGATGAAGAAGGTGCGACAACTGTACTTTGTGCTCCGGGTACAGATGATAACAAAGAGCGAGAGGATGAATCGGAAGGTGCGACAACTGTACTGACAGGACCAGATCCTGGGTCAGCAGCGGGTACGGCTTCAACGCCGAAATTTAGTGAGCAGACGGTTCTTGTAACACCACAGCAGGCAGGTGTTGCTCCGGGTCCAATGGGAGGAAACGGAATGAACGGTCCAATGCCAGGCCCGATGTCCGGTCCAATGGGCGGAAACGGAATGAACGGTCCGATGCCAGGTCCAATGCCAGGCCCGATGTCCGGTCCAATGGGAGGAAACGGAATGAACGGTCCGATGCCAGGTCCAATGCCAGGCCCGATGTCCGGCCCAATGGGCGGAAATGGAATGAACGGTCCGATGCCAGGTCCAATGCCAGGCCCGATGTCCGGTCCAATGGGAGGAAATGGAATGAACGGTCCAATGCCAGGTCCGATGGGCGGAAATGGTATGATTCCGAACAATGGACAGATGCCACCGGTAAATGCAAAGCCGAAAAAAGAAAAGAAACCAAAGAAAGAAAAAAATTCTAAAAATAAAAATGGAGCTCCAAAGAAGAAAAAAACCGGATTGATTGTTGCAATTTGTGTTGTTTTTGTACTCGCACTTGGGGCAGGGGCTTATTTCCTTTTCTTTACACCGGAGAAACGATATGAGCGCAAGCTTACAAAAGGTGAAAAAGCATTAGAAGCGCAAAATTATGAGGAAGCAGAAGATGCATATGAGGATGCGTTGGAAATTTTCGAGGATCGCGTCGTAGCAATGAATGGTTTGCTGAAAGCGGAAATTGAACTTGGTGAAATGGATGATGCGAGAGAGGATTTTGAAAAATTCCGTGGAATTATAAGCGCATTTGACGAGACAACGATTACGGATAACTGTGATGAAATCGCTCTGTTTTATGTGCGCGCCGGTAAGCTTTGGGACGATGATGATACATTGATAACTGTATATGGTGAGGGATATAAGCTCACAAATGATGCAGTGTTAAAAGAAGTGCTTGTAAATGCATATCTTGATCGTGCAGATGCAATTGATGCTTCTGATTATGAAAGTAAGATTGAGGCATACAACGATGTGTTGTCCATTGATGCTTCAAATGCGGATGCAATAAGTGCCAGAAGTGATTGCGCATTCGCGGTGCTGGATGATATGATGACGGCAGAGCAGTATGATGAAGCAGAAGCATTCATATCAAAGTATGAGAATGTGATAACCGATGCAGATTTCAGTGATTATCTTGAGAAAATCGAATCTGAGCGGGCTCTTGCAACTGCGAGACATGACCTGATGGAACAGACAATCAGTCTTATGTCTGCAGGAGATTATGAGGGCATGCTTGATGTGGATGGTTCTGAAAATGCAAGTCTTGTTGTAGACAATATGGATGGCGATAGTTATATTTATGCATCGGATGGCTTTAGCAGCAGCTATACAGGTAAAGCAGCAGGTATCTATATGACAGATAAAGGATACTATTTCTATTACGGAGATTATGAAAATGGTGTCCGGAGCGGACAGGGAACATTGTTTGTGAAGATGGATGGGTTCAATGGTACATATGATCTTTATGAAGGTGCATGGAGCAATGATAAACCAAATGGTGCCGGAAAAGTGTCAAGTGTAAACAACCAGACAGACAGCGGTATGGTGACAATTGTTGAAAGCGGTAATTTCGTGGATGGATTGTATGATGGAGAAATCTCAGTGGTTCTGACAGCTGAGGATGGAGAATATACCGGAACCTTTACAGCTTCAAACGGAGCAGTTTCGGATGTGCGTGATGATTATTCTCAGTATGATTTTGCAGATGTTCCGGAGGGAAGAACTGTATATGTTGTGCTTGCAAATGCGGACGAAACATATTTCTGGTGGTATTCCTGTCGTGAAGGAGCACTTTTAGGCGCTTACGGTTTCGAAAAATAACAGTCGGAGAAAAAGTGAGAACAAAGTATGGGCATATTGATTAATGACTATATAAATGGTGAAAATTCGGTCTGCAGGGACGAGGTTCAGTTTTCCGTGTATTTGTTTCAATTGTTAAACGGATGCAAAAGAGTTAAGATTGATTCGGAAAATTATGTGAACAAAAACTATGAAGTGTTCCGTGCATATTTTAAGCCGGCATTTTTGAGAGACTATTTTAATTGTGCGGATGACAAGGCGGATTTTAATCTTCGTCTTCTGACATTTGCAAATCGAAAGCTTCGGGCTCTGTATGCAGGGGAGGAAGCGGAAGGCGTTATGATTGAACCAATGTCTGTTAAAGATGTTTCACCAAATGAATTGTATGATATTGACAAAGAATTAAATCGGGAATCCCTGCCGTTTGATGCAGGAAAGCATATAAATGGATGGAATGGAACGGAACGGGAGTTTCGAAATCCGATTGCAAGATGGATGATGAATGTTCGTCCGGAAATTGCCGTGCTTTTAAAAAGACGAGGCATCAAGCGCACAGAGCTTCGCATGCATTATGTAGATTGCAGATATCTCGATGGGGTGGACACTTATCCCGCAATTGTCGGCAGGATGGATGCGGACGGAAAGAAAGTAAAGTCCTGTAAGCGGATTGTGTGTACCAAGCAGCAGATTGAACGTTGGGCATTGGAGTTTTTGTGTGAAACTCCGACTGAAGAGTATACAGATACACTTGGACTTCAACTATGGGGACCGGCAAAGGAATCTGATACTCCGGTGGAAAACAGTGCAATCGTGATTGAACCGGGATTTGTCAGTCTGGCATGTCTGGTCGGCAAGAAAAATGAAAGTATGTATGGAGCTGAGGAAAAGACAATATCCATGCAGAAGCTACAGGAATATAATGCATCCTTCTTCTGCGAGGAGCGAAAGGCAAAGGAACCAAAGGTTGTACTTGGAAGTGCTGTAGATGTACAGTTCTAAGTTTACAATTCTGTATAAGTAAGTTATGAAAAACGGGTTGTCACAGGGATAGGGAGTATCCTTGTCACAGCCCGTTTTTATGTATTTAGTGCTATCTTACTATGCAATTGCCGCTTTTAGTGCAGCATCTAAATCCTCCAGTATGTCATCGATGTTTTCAAGCCCTACGGAGAAACGAACCATACCGGCGTCGATACCTGCAGCAATCAGCTGTTCATCGCTTAACTGACGGTGGGTTTCACTTGCAGGGTGCAGGACACAGGTGCGGATATCTGCTACATGAACCTCGTTTGATGCGAGCTTCAACGAATCCATAAACTTGGCAGCAGCCGGTCTTCCGCCCTTGATGATAAAGGAGATAACTCCGCAGGATTTACCGCCTAAATACTTCCTCGCAAGTGCGTGATTCGGATCGGAAGGAAGTGCAGGACAGCTTACGCTTTCTACAGCATCGCTCTTTTCCAAAAATTCGGCTACGGCAATGGCATTTTCTGCGTACTGCTTCATACGTACCGGAAGCGTTTCAAGTCCGAGATTCAGCAAAAATGCGGAGTGTGCTGCCGGATAAACACCGAAGTCGCGCATGAGCTGCATGCGGGCTTTGATGATGTAAGCCATATTTCCGTATTGCTTTGTGTAGGAGATTCCGTGGTAGGATTCGTCCGGTTCCACAAGCTCCGGGAACTTACCGTTTGTCCAGTCAAACTTACCGCTGTCTACGATGACACCGCCGATTTGTACCGCATGTCCATCCATGTATTTGCTTGTTGAATGTACAACGATATCTGCCCCGAATTCAAACGGCTTGCACAGAATCGGGGTGGCGAACGTATTGTCGACGATGAGCGGAACGCCCATGTCATGAGCGATACCCGCGAAACGTTCGATATCAAATACAGTCAGAGCCGGGTTTGCGATTGTCTCGCCAAACACTGCCTTTGTATTCTCTTTGAAGCAGGCTTTAATCTCGTCATCACTCATGTTTTTGTCAACATAGATACATTCAATGCCGAGCTTCTTCAGTGTGAATGAAAATAAGTTGATGGTTCCTCCATAAATCTCCGGTGTGCTGATGATGCTGTCACCTGCACGGCAGATATTTAAGATGGAAAGTAAGGTTGCTGCCTGTCCGGATGTCGTACACATTGCTCCGACACCGCCCTCTAAGGCTGCAATTTTTTCTTCCACTGCCATAACGGTTGGGTTTCCGAACCGGGAGTAGCAAAGTCCCTTTGTCGGATCATCAAAGATACCGGCAACCTCTGCTGCAGAGTCGTAAACATAGGTTGTGCTCTGCACAATCGGAAGCACACGCGGTTCTCCGTTTTTCGGTGTGTAGCCTGCATGCAGGCATTTGGTTTCGTCTTTCATATTGTCCTCCTGATCGCTGTTTTGTCTTTCGCAGGCATGTTATCTTTTCAGATAATCTGCAACTGTATTTATGATAACACTTGGGAATAAAATCGACAAGGGATTCCATTACTTATATTTTACGCAATATTAATCCGTATCTGATAGAGAAGCTTATCCGGGTATGTAAAATATAAGCATAATAGAATGGAGGATATCAGATATATGTATGATTTATGTGAAGAGGATGTTTTGGAAATCATAAATAAACGAAAGATAAAACCGGTTTTTCAGCCAATTGTTTCACTTCAGACCGGAGATGTATATGCCTATGAAGCATTGAGCAGAACAACCGGTGAATATGAGACGGCATCGATAGAGCAGCTGTTTGATGTGGCAGGCAGGATGGACTGCATTTGGAAATTAGAAAAGCTTTGCAGATGCATGGCTATAGAAAAGGCAATCAGGAAACCAAAGGCTGCAAAGCTTTTTTTAAATGTGGATGGAAATGTTATATTGGATAAAGAATTTGAAAGCGGATTTACCAAAAATAATCTGGAAAAAAATGGACTGACGCGAAATGATATCGTGTTTGAAATCACGGAGCGTTCCGATGTGGATGACAAGGAACGGCTTTGTAAGCTGGTAAAACATTATGAAAATCAAGGATTTGCCATTGCGATTGATGACATCGGCTCTAAGTATTCAGGTTTGAATCGTATGAATTATCTGAAACCGCAATACGTGAAGGTTGATTATGAGCTCGTACATAAGCTGCATAAAAGCAAATCTCAAAAGTCGATTGTTCGTTTGATGGTGCATCATTGCAAGGAAATGGGGTATACATTGATTGCAGAAGGCATCGAGGACAGGGAAGAACTAGCCTGCCTTGTACGTCTGGGGGTGCCGTATGGACAGGGGTATTATTTTGCAAGGCCCTGCGAGGATTTTGTCGATATAGACGGAAACACAAAAAAGATTGTTAAAAATATATACGAATCCGAGGAAAAGGAAAAACAAAAGGGAAAGCGCAAGATAGGATCTGTCTCGAAGCTTGGAATGGTACTGTATCCGGAGTGTACGGTAAACCGGGCATATAAATTGTTTATGATGGACAAGAAACTGAATGAAATTGCTGTGGTGGACAGAAAGAGTCATTTGCATGGCATCCTGATACGTGAGAAATTTATCCGAGAATATGAAATGCGGGAGCATTCGGATGCGGAACATGCAGATACATTGATGGATATTACGGCTGCAACACCTATGTTTTGTGTTTCGGCAAAGGAAAGTATAAAAAAAGCTGCAAGGCAGGTGATGGGACGGCCGGAGACGGAATGCTATGATGCATTTCCGGTTGTAAATGACGGCCGGTATTATGGGGTTGTTTCAGTGCGGGATCTCGTTCGGGCGCTTGCCGAGGAAAACGGATAAGATTCCGAGAATCATCGTGTTTTTTTTCGATTTTATTTGACGAAATATGGCAGAGTACGATAAAATATAACATAGGTATTTTAACTATGTGTGAACGTACTTTAATGGAGGAAACTATGAAAAACGAAAAGGATACAAGACAAGGGCTGCTTCGGTACAGTGATTTGTTTGCAAAAATCATCAATAAGAATATCACGATTGTGCTTGTTGTTACACTTACGGTTGCACTTTTTGCGATGGGATATGCAGAAGTACAGTATTCGAATTCCCGTATCGGCCGGGAGGTTGATAACTACAATGCAAAGGTTGAAAAATGGGTACAGGAGCAATCGGATATTTTAGAGATGTTTGTAAACAGTGTGGAAGCCCAGGGTGATCTCTATTTGCATTATGATGCGGCTGTCGAATACTTGAATCATATCACAATGAATTATGATCATATTTCCTGTACATATATTTCGGATCCCGCATTGGAAAAGCTTGTTATTATGAACAATGGCTGGACGCCGAGCCCGGATTTTGATGTGGCCGGACGTGAGTGGTATGCAGGTGCGATTGATACGGATGATATCTACATAACAGCACCATACTTGGATGAACAGACCGGTGGTTACTGCATCACATTCAGTAAGCGTGTTGTAATAGACGGGGAAGTAATTGGTGTGTTTGGTATTGATTTCTATATGGACCAGTTAACCGAGATTCTTTCAGCAAGCTATGACGGTCCGAATTATGCATTTCTTGTGGGTGCAGATGGAACGATTATCACACATCCATCGGAAGACTATCAATTGAGTGGCAGCGTGAACAAAGTGGTTTCTGATACAGAGTATAAGAAGTGCACAAAGAAAGATGGGGATGTTGCTGTCATAGTCGATTACAATAAAAAAGCGAAGGTTATTACTTGTGCAATGTCTGAAGAGACTCCGTTTACAGTATTTGTAGTGAAGGATTGGTTACAGTGTTATAAGGACTTCTTTTTGACACTTCTTTTGTACATTATTATCTTTGTTGTAAGCATTACGATTTCAAAGCGCATCAACAAGAAGGTCATCGGCAAATGGTTCCAGCCGCTTGAACGTCTTTCCGAGAAGATTCCGGCGATTGCAGAGGGCGAGCTGGATATCGTGTTCGACGAGGAGGAGGTCAGCAGCGAGATTCATGTCTTGCAGGGTACTTTGAATGAGACCATTCAGACATTGAAGATTTATGTCGATGATATTGCGCGTATATTAGAGGAAGTTGCTTCCGGAAATCTGGCATGTAATTCCGATGTGGAATACAAGGGGGATTTCGCAAGACTTGAGAAATCCATCGGCAAGATTACATCCAACTTAAATGCGCTTGTGCGGGATATCGATGACAGTGCAAGAAAATTCCGTGATATATCCGGGCAGGTGTCTGATGTATCCGGACAGGTTGCAGAGGGCTCTTCCACACAGGCAAGCAATATTAATGACCTCGCAGGTAACATTGATATCTTAAAGAGCAATATGGCAGCGGTAACGCAGAACGCCAGAAATATTATCGGTATCGTAGATGCGAACAATGCAAATCTGCAGGATATCTCCGACAATCAGATTCGTGAGATGAGCGCAAAGATGGAAGAAATCGAGCAGAGCTCTGCAAGAATCGGCGAATGTCTTGACATGATTAACCGCATCACCGCGCAGACAAATCTTCTTGCATTAAATGCTTCCATCGAGGCGGCCCGGGCAGGTGAAGCCGGCAAGGGCTTTGCGGTTGTTGCAAATGAAATCCGTGAACTTTCAAGCAACACCTCCGAGACGAGTGAAGCTATCAACAACATGGTTCAGAAAAACAACGCATCCGTCCGCGAAGGTATGCAGATTATGAGCAATACGGTGGCTGTACTTCGCCAGAACCTCGAGGGCTTTGCGGCTGCCAGAAATGAGATAGGAAATGTGGTATCTGTCATCGAGCAGCAGGAGGATTACATCGAGCGTATCTCAGATTCTGTGGATGAAATTGAGGAGATTGTGAAGAACAATACAGAGATTTCAAAAGTAAATTCCGCTACGGCAGAGCAGATGACCGAGCAGACGGAACTGCTTAATAATCAGATTAATAATTTTAATTTGCAGTAAAAGAATATTGATATTTATAATTTTCAGAAAAGGTCATGTTTCACATGACCTTTTCTGTTCAAAAAGTGTAACATGACTTTTCTGGTACATTCGATGATTACTTTAAATATACTGTGAACATATGGAGGAGAAAGATGGATAATTGGAATGGTATACAATTTACTCAGCAACTGAATACTGAAATCGAAAAACTGAAAGACTGTGATTACACATCGTATCAAAATTTCTATAACGAGACATCTCAATATCTGTATAGTGTTATTTGGAACATGGTGCAGGATCAGAATATTGCCGACACCCTGATTAAGGAACTCTATATGAATATTTATGCAAGTATTGCCTCGGAGCTTACCGATAATAGTCAGTTTTATATGTGGGCGGAGAATAAGGCTCAGATGCTTACGACGACATATCTGACTACACACGGGCTTTCCGACGCGTATGATGCCAGAGCTGGACATCATGCAGGTAAGGCAGTTATAGCAGCTGCGGCAAATGCAGGTGTGGATGTGGCAACTGGAGCAGGACCGGCAGGTGTTGGAGCTGGTACATACGGAGCAGGGCAGGCAGGTATGGGAGCTTCTGCAGCCGGAGCAGGACAGGCAGGGGTCGGAACAGTTGCCGGAGTGAGCGGAATCGGAGATGTAGCCGAAGCAGGAATTGCATCCGGTGTTGCTCATGCGGGGATGTCGTTTGGTGCAAAAATTGCCATTGGGGTTGCGGCGACGGCAGTGGTGGTCGGTGGCTCTATAGGGCTGTATCATGTGATGTCCGACAAAAAGAAACCGGCAGATGCAGAACAGACAACTGAAATCGTGGAACAAATCGCAACGGAACCTGATGCGGCAATGGATTCGGATGCAGTGGAGTTTGCGGAAGCAATTACAGATTCGAATCCGGTATTTGCCGGGTATTGTTTTGAACAGGTCGTGGATGATGGAGATACGGAAGAAGTAGATGGAAGCATATACTATTTTCGGTTTGTCGGGGATAGTACCCCAGAGTTAAAACAGAGTTTTGAAGAATGGCAGAAACAATGGGTGGACGATTATTATGTATGGTTGGACAAGTATTCAGAAGATACTTCCATACCGGAAGGTTATGAGGATGATATGACTGATTATGAGCTTCATTCTTGGGTACAGTGCAATCGCATGGACAATCGTATTCTTACGATTACACATTATCAATTTGCGGGTGGAGGAATAGCAGATGATTTTTATTATGTAGCCACAACTACGAATTTTGATGTTCAGACCGGAAAGATTCTGACATTAGATGATATCGGAGACGTGAAAGGGGATTTACAAAACGCACTGACACAGTATTGCCAAAATGCACATAATGAAGGTAAATATATTCCATCTTCGTGGGAAGAAACAATTGATGAACAGTTAGCAAGTAATACATTGGATTGGGGTATGACATATGGGTATTTTTATGTTCAGTATGAAGATTATTCAGGAGCGTATACAATAAAAATTCCGTATAGTGAACTTCCGGGTATCAAAGCGGAATATCTTCCTGAGGGAAACGTGTATTTTGAGGAGATTGGAGATGTAAGTGAGTACTATGATGATTCTGTTCAGTATGATATTGATGGGGATGGTGTGTTGGAATCCGTAGGTATTTATTGGGCTTGGGGAGAGAATTACTCAGATACAATATTTTATCTTACGATTGATGGAACTGCGGTAACAGAGCAATTTACAGCTGAAGTATATGATGCATATCTTTGTTCGATAAACGAAAAAACATATGCAATATTGGAAATATACGGAGAAGGTATAAATTCTGACTATTATATATATGATATCTCATCCGGGTCAGCGATTGAGCTTCAGCGCTTCAGCGACGTTTCTTATATGCCGATAGGCCCGTACCCGACAGCACGCAAAACAAGGATTGATGTTCTTGGAACATACACGGGCTATAAGCTATACAATCTTGGTTCGGAAGGGCTGACAACTGATTACAATTATTACATATTTGAGGATGCAGAAGAGATAACTTTGAGTGCCAAAGCGGAGATTCCGTGCAAATTCGAAAACGACGGCATGCTTTGTGAAGGGACGATTTCTGCCGGAACCGTCATTCATCCGGTGGAATGTGACACAGACAATCATGTGTTTGTGTTCTGCATGGAGGATGGTACGAGGGGAAGATTTTACTATGCGCAGGATGAAAGCGGAATTACGATAAATGGAGTATCGGAAACAGAGCTGTTTGAGAATCTGCCATATACGGAATAGTTAATAAATGAAAACATCCGGTCGGATACATTTTGTATATATCTGATGGGATGTTTTTTGCGTTCGAAATATGCGGGAAAATGAAGGGCGGTATTTTTATGTAGAATTATTGAAATACTACTTGACACATCATACTATGCAATGTATAGTATGATGTATAAGGAGGCAAATGCTTATGGATATTCAGCTTCGAAAAGGACTGCTGGAGTTGTGTGTGCTGGCTTCCCTTCGGGAGAAAGATTCTTACGGGTATCAGATTATAAAGGATATTTCGGATTATATTGATATCTCAGAATCAACGCTTTACCCGATTTTGCGGAGGTTAGAGGCAGATGGTAAGGTGGAGTCCTACAATACGGAATATAACAATCGAATCCGAAAATATTACAAGATGACGGATACAGGCAGGCAGACGCTTAAAGATTTCTCGGCGGATAAGGAAACGCTGTTACGGGTGTTTGATTTTATTGAAGGAGGGGACGCGGATGACGAGGGATAAGTTCTTAAAAGGGTTGAACCACGAGCTCCGGGGAATCGTGAAGCAGGAGCGTAAGAAATATATCAGTGATTATGAAGAACTGATTGCAGATATGATGGAAGGCGGTATGACAGAGATCGAAGCAGTTGAAAAGCAGGGCGATTATAAGGCGATTGCGGCAGAGATTTTAAACAGCGTGGATGACAGTAAACGAGTGAAACGGGATGTTCCGGGGCTCATTATTCATGCTGTGGCGATTTTGTTGTCGGTGTTGTCTTTTGTGTGCATTGTATTATTTCCGGGCATTGCCACAGTCGGTATTGTAGATGGTTCCGGGTCTAGCGCGGTATTTTTTGCAGGGAAGATGACAGAACCGATTGTGCTTTATATCGTGACGGCTGTGTGTATCCTCATTGACATCGTTTATGCGGCAAGCCGGAAGAAAAAAGGATATGTGATAACGGCAGTTGTTTTGCTTTGTCTGCTGGCGGTTACATTTCTTGTAAGAAAACCGATTCGCAAGGTTATTTTTGACGGAACTGCAACGACTGAGACGTCAGAAGATTCGGAGATGTTGGTGGAAGACAAAACCAGGATGATATTGGATTTGTTTTCTGATGGGAATTATGAGCGGCTTTGTTCGGATTATACCGCGGAGGAGATGCTTCCATATATGACAGAAGAGTATATGGAGGAAGCAAAAAGCAGTATCTGTGATGACTGGGGGGAAAGTGTTTCATATGGCAGGGTGTATGCTGAGACATTGACACAGAACGGTACAACCTATACGGTGGCGCAGGTGAGTGCAAGCTATGAAAATGTAAGTGTGATTTTTACGATTACGTTTGACGAGGATGGAAAGATTGCCGGATTTTATATGAAATGAGGGAGCAGGTATGGTACGAAACATAGGTTTTATAACAGGGACTTCTGCGAATACAGGAGGCATTATCGGATTTATCATATGGACGGCTGTGGCGCTCATATTTGTTTTTATTGGCATCTACGCATGGAATTCGGATAAACCGGTTGGTTTTTTTACCGGGCAGCAACCGCCGGAGGTCACGGATGTTACAGGATATAACCATGCAGTCGCAAAAATTTGGTTTGTGTTTGCTGCGGTTATGGAATTGCTCGGGCTTCCGCTCCTTGCCGGACAGAATTCACCGTATATTATGTTGTCGGTATTTGGGGCGATGTTCAGTGTGATTGGGATTATCGTTGCATATGTAAAGGTAGAAGCAAAATATAAGAAGTGACAGGTACAGGTAGAATGGGAGGTCATTGATTATGAAATTTCGTATGTATAAAATAATCACAAATGTACTTTGCATTGCGTGTCTCGTAGGATTTACGGCATATCTGATTGCGACGTGGAAGGATATTCCGGATCAGATACCGGCACATTTCAACGCAGCAGGGGAGGTCGACCGGATGGGTGGAAAAGGGTCAATTCTGCTGCTTCCGATCATGAGCTGGCTGCTATATGGCATGATTAGTTTTATCGAGATGTTTCCGCAGATGTGGAATACAGGTGTAAAGGTCACAGAACAAAATAAAGAACGTGTGTATAATATTTGCCGGAGTATGCTGATTTTAATCAAGCTGATTGTCGTGATAGATTTCACATTTATGGCAGCCTGCATGGCGAAGGGACAGGCGCTCCCGGTATGGTTTACACCGGGCCTTTTAGGGGTTTTATTTGGAAGCATCATCGTACATATTGTGTTATTGTTTCGCTCGAAATAAAAGGGGGGTAGAAAAAAGGGTAAAAAATTAATTTTTTACTTGCAAATGCCCATTTCCTATGGTAATATCTAACTCTGTGATATATTTTTTATATTCCTTGCTTCCGGCTTGACCGGAGGCCACTAGACCATAAGGAGGTGCAATAACATGAACAAGTATGAATTGGCGTTGGTTGTTAGTGCAAAGATTGATGATGACGCAAGAGCTGCTGTTGTTGATAAGGCGAAGGCTATTATCGAGAAGGCAGGCGGTACAATCACTGACATTGACGAAAAAGGCAAGCTGAGATTGGCATACGAGATTCAGAAGATGAGAGAAGGTTATTACTACTTCATTCATTTTGATGCAAGCGTAGAAGCTCCGGCTCAGATTGAAGCGAATGTTCGTATTATGGAATCTGTTCTCAGATATCTTTGTGTTAGACAGGACGCAGAGTAATAGACAGGGGGTTTTCCAATGAACAAGGTTATTTTGATGGGTCGTTTGACCAGAGATCCGGAAGTTCGGTATTCGCAGGGTGCAGAGCCTATGGCAATTGCCAGATATACACTTGCAGTAGACAGACGTTTTTCCAGAAGAGACAGCCAGAACAACGAGCAGACCGCAGATTTTATTCCGTGTGTTGCGTTCGGAAGAATGGGCGAGTTCGCTGAGAAATATTTAAAGCAGGGTACAAAGATTGCGGTTACCGGAAGAATTCAGACCGGAAGCTATACAAACAAGGAAGGAAATCGTGTATATACAACTGAAGTGATTGTTGAGGAGCAGGAGTTTGCAGAGAGCAAGAATGCATCCGGTAACAATGGCGGTGGATATCAGCGCGAGGACAGACCGGCACCGGCAGATGCTAGTGCAGATGGCTTCATGGATATTCCGACAGGATTAGAGGGCGACGATTTACCATTTAAGTAAGAGGGAATCCGTGCAGACGGAAATTAAATGGAGGTAAAGAAAAATGGCTTATAATAAGACAGAGAAGAGCGATCGTCCGGACGCTCCTATGAAGAGAAGACCGATTCGTAGAAGAAAAAAGGTTTGTGTATTCTGTGCAGAAAAGAATGCAGTAATCGATTATAAGGATACAAATAAGCTTAAGAGATACATCTCTGAGAGAGGTAAGATTCTTCCTAGAAGAATTACCGGTAACTGTGCAAAACATCAGCGTGCTCTGACAGTTGCAATCAAGAGAGCAAGACACGTAGCTCTTATGCCATACGTTGTAGATTAAGTTCGGCACGACAATCCCCCGGGAAAATCCCGGGGGATTTTTTGTGCAAATTCATATACAATTCAGATACATTTCTATGTTATACTACATACAATCCTAAAATAAGAAACTATGTAAATGCGAAACGCATCATTATGTATCGTAGAGTTGTCCGGAATATAAAAATTCTAAGTAGACCGTTAAAAACACGTTGGTACTTAATGAGTGCGTAGCACGAATTTAGTATCCACTACGTGTTTTTAGAACGGGAGTGTGTCTACGTGAATTTTTATATTCCGGACAACTCTCTGATAAATTTACCTGCGTTTCGTGCTCTACATAATATTACAGGAAGGAAATCAAAATTGAAACAAAAAATAACCTTGTGCATGCTTGCATGCTGCCTGCTTTTGCTGACAGGATGTGGAAGCAAAAGTCATATGGAAAAACCGGAAATTACAATTCCGGACTATGAACGAATTACATATAGTACACAACCTGCGGTGTATGGAGATATTGCTCCGGTGCTTGAAATCAAATTGCGCGCGGATTCCTTTGAGCGTAAAAAGTATTATCCGAGCCATGATGAGATGCAGGTGGACCAGGTCTATGTCAAGTCGGGAGATACCGTGCACAAGGGCGATGTCATGGTGAGCTTTGCGTCGGATGATATCGAGCAGGAACGTCAGCAGTATGCAAGCAGAGTAGAAGAGGATAATCTTTTAATTGAGCATTATAAGAACCTTGAAGCTATTCAGGGTACGGATGAGTATCAGCAGACTATCGAGGATCTGCAAAACGATCGTCAGATTGCGAGCCTGTATATTCAGGAGCTTGACGCGAAGCTTTCGACCTACAGCATCGTGGCTGAGGGGGATGGAATTGTTTCGATTGTGTCAGAGATGCTGAATTACGGAGAAGTCTATGCATCCGATGCGGTCATAACAGTTTTATACAGCTCAGATTTGTATCAGGCAAATGTGGTGGATGATTATGATTTTCAAATCGGAGAAACTTATACCGCGACATTTGGTGTGGCAAGCTATGACTTTGTATTGGAGACAATCGAAGAAACCGGAACAAATGAGGAGGGGATTCCGACTCGGAACCTGACGTTCAGGCTTGCGTCGTCCGCCGGTATTCCGAATGCGGACAGCCTGAATATGCGAATCGAAAAGCCGGTTTTAAAGGATGTATTGTATGTGCCGAAAGACGCAGTATTTACGGTTGGTCAGAGTAGTTATGTTTATGTGCTGGATGAGAACGGATTTCGGCATGGCGTAGAAGTGGAAGTCGGAAGTACCGTGGATGATGTTACGATTATTGAGTCGGGACTTTCCGAGGGAGATAAGGTGGTGATCGATTGATGCGTACGAGAGTGAGAGCCGGAAAGAAGATAATCGGAAAGAAGATAACCGCCTGTATACTCGCAGCCTGTATGACCATCTTGCTTGCTGCCTGTGGAAAGAAGCAGGCGGAAGCACCGGAGCTTTTAGAACCGGTCTCCGGAACGGAGTCTTATCGGGAGGTTGTATATGGCGATGTGGGCACGATGGATATCTGCTTTGGAACGATTGTGCCGACAGAATATGCACATTTCTGGACAACCAATGTCACGATAAAAGAGATAATGGTAGATGTCGGTGATTATGTACAGTCAGGGGATGTGCTTGCAACGGCGAATCTCGATGTAGCACAGGAAAATCTGGATGCATTGTCATCATCCCTTTCCCTGCTGCAATCGACCCACGATCTGCAGGAGAAGATTCACACACTGAAAATGCAGCAGCTTACATTGAAATCAGAGGGACTTGCTGCAATCGGTGATGTAGATGGCGTGGCAGAGACGGCAACAGAAATTGCCACGGAGGAAGAAAATGCACGCTATGACCGGCTGCTTTATGATCATAAAGTGTCAGATCTGAAGGAGCAGATGAGAAGGCAGAGTGAGATTATCGAGGATGGAACACTCGTTGCACACGCCAGTGGATATGTCAGCTATGTGTTCAGCCTGGTGGATGGCGGTATGGTTGACAGCACGACAAATGTGGTTGTGATTGCCGACTATGATGCTCCGTATATTCAGGTACAGGATAAGACGATTCAGGATGATCTTCTTTCAAAATACGAAAAATATTACACGACTCAGAATGGTAAGAAGGAACTGCTTAAGGAATATGCATATCCTGCAGATGAGCGGATGGTTGCAGAGAGTCAGAAGAAATATCCGCCGCTTCGCATGCAGTATGAAAATGAAAATGCGATGGGAAAGGTTGGAACCGTTATCCCGATTTTTCTTGTGAAAAACTGGACGGAGGATGTGCTGGTTGTCGGAAATGATTCTCTGTATGAGGATGAAACGGGAAGTTTTGTGTATGTGAAAAACGGAGACAAGCGAGAACAGCGGTATATCGAGACCGGCAATCAGGATTCGAACAATACGGAGGTGCTCTCCGGTCTTTCCGAGGGAGAGAAGGTGTATTACACATCGGAGTCTGTATGGCCGGAGAAGTATGAAGAATACACGGCAGAAATTGGGAATCCGGAAGCCCTCGTTTACACAGAACGGTACAGCGTGTCAGATTCCGTGAAAAAGGTATACAAATCGGAGTATGAGGGAACGGTTGTATCGATTCATGCAGCCGACCATGCGAATGTGCAAAAGGGAGATCTGATTGCCGTCATAGAGACAAATGAGGGCAGTGCCAGACTTGCGGAGATGCGCAATGCAATTGAGAGCACAAAGAGTGGCTATTCGGATGCAAAGAAGGCGCATGAGGCGTCGGTTTTTGACTTGGAGGAAAGAAAGAAAAATGCACAGGCACCGGTACAGCCGGAGACGGCAACCACGACGGATGCGCAGCCAAGTACCGATGTGCAGGAAAAGGCAGATGCGCAGACAGCGACAGGCACGGATGCAGACAGCCAGGTAAATCCAAATGAGGCGGCGATGCTGGAGCTGGATATACAGATGGCAAATCTCGATTTTCAGATTCAGACCTTGAATTACGAAAACCAGCTTTCCAATCAGGAGAAGGAATATCAGAAGATTAGCTGCAATAACGACGGAAGCGGGAACTGTGCCATCTATGCCGAGACAGATGGTGTGATAGATGGCATGGCGATTCGGGAAGGCCAGAAGGTGAAGCTTGGAGATACACTTTACAATATTTCGGTGGCGGCGAAGAAAAAGGTTTCGATTCCGTATTCGCAGGGCGCATCCCTTGGCAGCACCGTTACAATGAGCGGGAAGACGAGTGGCAAAGTCATAACGGGCAGCGTGTGTGGAAATGCGGGAGCAAGTGAGAATGGATCGTGCTATCTGACTACGGTTGAACACAAGGTATACGCCACACAGAGCGTTGCCAATGACGGTATCAGAACCTATGTCGAAGTTCCCGACATAGCGGAATTTGAGTCTGATGAGAAATACATGGTTTCCTATACCACGACGGCGATGGAGGATGTGATTGTCATTCCGATGGATATGGTCTATCTGGAGAAGCGGCAGAACGGTGCCAACGGGGAATATTATTATGTATGGAAAATCGTGGATGGAAATCTGGAAAAACAGTATGTGAATATTCAGGTATTCAGTTCTAAATACGATACAACATCCTACAATAAGGCAGATATCGTAGTATGTGTGTTAAGCGGTATTTCCGAGGGGGATGTGCTTGCAAGAGAGATTGTGGATGAGTCGGAAGAATAAAGGAGCGTAGACAAACGTGCTGCAATTTGTATTACATAAAATTAAAAATAAGAAATGGCTTACTACCTGCTTAGTCCTTGGACTGACATTTCTGGTCGCAGCGGTATCCTGCCAGCCGATGTTTAAAAACGGCTCTTTAAATAAGATGCTGTTTGACGCATTTGCTGAGAGTGCAAAAACACAAAATGTATACCCGGCAGTCATAGGCAGAAGCGGGTCCTATGCGACGGAAAAACGCCCGACGGTTGCGAAGGTTGAGGAGGGAATCGACGGATACAGAAATACATGGGAAAAGTATTTGTCGGATGTTCCGGTTGTGAGCAGACAGACAATGCTTACACTTCCAAAAGAGTCCTGCCAGGGAAGCATGGGGAGCAGAGGCAGCTACTTAACAATCAGTTATATGTCGGATATGCTCTCTCATGCAGAGATTCTTACGGGATGCGGATACGATGTGGCAGATGTGCCGGAGGATGTCTATCCTGCTATGCTTTCGGAGAGTGTGATGGATGCATTTCATCTCACAGTCGGGGAGACTTTGAACTTTGTGAATTGCAAGGACGAAGACGGTAAGACACCGAAGCTCTTTATATGCGGAATCTTCCGGGAGAGCGAATCGACGGATCTGTACTGGTATATGCAGCCGAATGCATGTACCTCTGAGGTGTTTGTGCCGGCGGATGCATTTGACGATATCGTGAAACGGTTTGGAAGTGAAAAAATCTATTACAGTACATATGAGTTGCTTGATTATGGATATATCGATGCAGGAAATGTCAGTGATGTTGAGTATTATCTGGAGCAGTTTCATGCGGAGGATAAGAATTTTTACGATTCCTTCTCCGGAATTTTGACACAATATAATCGGGATAAGCAGACGGTATCGATTACGCTCTGGGTGCTGTCGCTTCCGATGCTTGGGCTTGTGCTCGCGTTTATTTATATGGTTGCTTCCCAGATTATCGAGACGGAAAAGGGCGAGATTGCCATGATGCGAAGCAGAGGCTACCGGAGAAAGAAAATTGTCGGGATTTATACGTTGCAGGCGGCGGTTTTGTCGTTTGTCGCAATTATCATCGGGCTGCCGGCGTCTTATGGACTCTGTAAGCTTGCTGCGTCCACGACGGATTTCCTGACATTCCGGGCAGGCAATCTGTCTATGTATACATTTACACCGTGGATGCTCTTGTACGGAGGGGTAGCGGCACTTGCCGGAATCGTCTGTATTCTGATACCGGTTATTGCAAATGCAGGTGTATCCATTGTACAGCAAAAATCGGATGTAAAAATCAACCGGAAGATGTTCTGGGAAAAATATTTTCTGGATGTTTTGCTGCTTGTGGTATCCCTGTACCTTCTCTACAATTTTAATCGTGAGATGGAATCGATTCGGGATCGGGCGCTGCTTGGAACGAAGATGGATCCGCTTATATTCTTAGATTCCGTGCTGTTTATCGGTTCTATGGGACTGGTTGTGCTGCGTCTGCTTCGCTATCTTGTGAAGCTCATCTACCATATCGGGAAGAAACGCTGGCAGCCGGCAAGTTATGCTTCGTTTTTGCAGATAACAAGAAATTTCCGAAAGCAAAGTTTTATATCGCTCTTTTTAATCCTGACGGTTGCGCTTGGGCTGTTTAACGCCAATGCGGCACGAACCATCAACCGCAATCACGAAAACCGGATTTACTATGAAGCGGGTGCCGATGTAACATTTCAGGAAAAGTGGCAGATGCGGATATTTGGAAATGAAATGAAAGGTATCGAAAAGGATTACGAGTATATAGAACCGGATTTTGTAAAATATGAAAGCCTTGTAAGAGATGGGTTGTGCAGCAATGTGACCAAAGTGATCCGGACAGATAATACGGTTGTCAGAAAGGGAAAACAGTCGGTTCCGAACTGTGAGATGATGGGAATCCACACAAAAGAGTTTGGCGAGATTGCGAATATGCAGGCGGAGCTGAACCGTGATGTGCACTGGTATACATATCTGAATGAGCTTGCGAAAACGGAACGCGGTGTTATCATTTCCAGAAACCTTGCCGAGACGCTTGAGGTGCAGGTGGGAGACAGTATCGATTGTTCTTTGTATGGAGCCGTCACATTTAAGGCGGATGAGGTGCGTGGAGAACTGTATGGACAGGTTGTTGCGGTTGTCGATGCCTGGCCGGGCTTTTGTCAGTATACCTACGAGGACGGGACAGAGGTTGAGCATTTTCTTGTCGTGGCAAATTACGCGAAGATGATACAGAGTTATAAGATGCTTCCGTACGAGATCTGGTGCAAGCTTTCGGACGGTGTTTCGCCGGCGCAGGTGGAAGCGAAGCTATCGGATATGCAGGTGGAGCTTAACAGTTATCAGTCCGTATCCGAACGGATTGCGCAGATGAAGGAAAGTGCCATGATTCGTATTACAAATGGCATGTTTACTTTAAGCTTTCTCGTTGCAATTATATTGTGTATGATCGGATTTTTGATATATTGGATTTCATCTATACGGCAGAGAGAGCTGTTGTTTGGCGTTTATCGTGCAATGGGTATGAGCGAGAAGGAGATTAACCGGATGCTTATTAATGAGCATCTGTTCAGTACATTTCCTGCGATACTTGCAGGTGGTATATGCGGCGGTGTGGCAACGCTGCTGTTTGTGAAGCTGTTTGGCATCATCTATCTGCCGCAGCGTCATAATCTGGATATTCTCATCTATCTGGATATGATGGATGTCGGGAAGCTGATGCTTGTGCTGGCGGTTATGATTGTAATATGTATGTTGATTTTGCACAGGCTGGTTCGTAACATGAATATCACGCAGGCACTGAAGCTTGGAGAGGAATAGGTGAGTAGATGGAGGCTTTGATAACAGCAAATAATATCGTGCGGGCTTTCCCGACCGGGGGCGAGGATTTCTATGCACTGAAAGGTGTGGATATTACGATACCGAAAGGGAAGCTTACGATTTTGAAGGGTAGATCCGGAAGCGGAAAGACAACCCTGCTCAATATATTGAGCGCACTTGATACGGCAACCGAAGGGGATGTAATCTTTGACGGCAGAAGCTTTTCTGAGCTTTCGGATGCGGAAAAGGAAGCAATCAGGCGGTATGAAATCGGGTTTGTGTTTCAGGCGGTCGCACTCATTCCGATTATGAATGCCTATGAAAATGTTGAGTTTTCCCTTCGCCTTGCAGGTAAAAAAGACGGGGAGGAAGGACAGGATGCGGCATCCCGTATCGAGGAGACACTCCGGCTTGTCGGTATGGAGGAGCGTATGCAGCATATGCCGGGGCAAATGTCCGGAGGAGAACAGCAGCGGGTTGCGATTGCACGGGCAGTCGCACACAGCCCGAAGGTTGTATTTGCGGATGAGCCGACGGGAGCATTAGATACCGAATCGGGACTTCGCGTGATGCGGTTATTCCGGAAATTGATTGAAAAAGAGGGCATCACGATTGTTATGACAACGCACGACCCGAATCTGATGGAGCTTGGCGATGTCGTTTACGAATTGGAGGATGGTGAGATTGTTGACAGACAAATACGCGGATGATACAGTACAATTAAATACAGAGACAAAACAGCCGCTGATTGTCTGTGATTCCCTTGTCAAGATCTACAAGACGAAGGAAGTGGAAGTACTGGCGCTTCAGGGGCTTGACCTTGTTGTAAACCGCGGGGAGTTAATGGCGGTCATCGGGAAGAGCGGCAGCGGGAAGAGTACGCTCATGAACATCATCGGGGGCTTAGAGCATCAGTCGGCAGGAAAAATCATCGTGGACGGCGATAATCTGTCCGAGCTTTCCGAAAAACAGATGGTAGAGTACCGGAAAAAGAAGATCGGCTTTGTGTGGCAGAAAAGTGAGAGGAATTTGTATCCGTATCTGACATCACTTGAAAATATAGAAACACCGATGCTGGCGATGCATATTTCCGCAAAGGAACGAAGGAGTCGTGCGGAAAAGCTGCTTGCCATGGTGGGAATGGATCACAAACGGGATTCGTATCCGCCTCAGATGTCCGGCGGTGAGCAGCAGCGGATTGCTATCGCGGTTGCGCTTGCAAATGAACCGGAGATTTTGCTTGCGGATGAACCGACCGGTGCGGTGGACACAAAAACATCCTCTGCCATTCAGGATTTGTTCCGCACATTGAACCGGGAGCTTGGGCTTACGATTATCATCGTAACACATGATATGAAGCTTGCACATAAGGTTGACCGTGTCGTGATGATTTCAGATGGTAAAATCAGCACGGAGAAAATCCTAAAACAAAATTACAGAGATATGCTGGATCGGCTGGAAACACCGGATATGGAAGAAGATACGCATGAGGAGTATTCGGTGCTTGACAAGGCACACCGCGTACAGCTAAGCGAGGATATGCTTTCTGCGGCTGGCATTGATACAAATAAGGTCCGGGTAAGCATCGAGGATGGCAAGGTTGTAATAACCGGAGAAAACAAAGAATGAGAGACTAAAAGATTGTGATAAAGATTTTAATTGTGGAAGACGAAAAACCAATCT
>JBJEMZ010000196.1:0-7180 GCA_051879935.1 Wujia sp. | reverse complement strand
ATTGTAAGAAACGCGGTCTGTAATAAAGCTTCGGTCATTAAATATGACAAGTCCCTCCGCATCCGATAAAATGTCTTGTCCCACAATCATGCGGGAATCATAATCGAGTCCCAGCAGATTCAAAACAGTTGGCAATACATCCAGACTGCCACAATATTTTGATACATACACCGGCTTTTCCATGGACGCTGACCATATAATCAGCTTGTTTTCGTACCAGCCAAATGTGGAATCCAATGTTTTTCCTGCAAGCTCATCCACAACCTCTTTGTTGTCATATGGTACATGATCTGCCGTCAGCACAATGAGCGTCCGGTCGGCAACACCACCTTTTTCCAGTTCATCAACCAGCTTTTCCATGGCAAGTTCCAGTTCATACTGACATGCAAGATACGCTTTTGTTGTGTCTGAATAAGTTAAATCCTGCACCTTGTCTTTATGTCTGATTGCCATGTCGTTTCCGGAAAAATTGTACATGACATGTCCGCTTACCGTAAGATAGTAGGTATAAAAGGGCTGTTGGTTGATATAATCACCCACCGTGTCTTCAATCATCTTTTCATCGGACTGCGGCCAGAGTGTCGAACCACCCTCACTGCGTTCATATTCAAGCCCATTTCCCATACCGGTCCATTCAAGTCCCATGTTCGGATGGGAAATATGACGGTCATAATAGGTATAGTCGTTATTGTGATAGCCTCTCGCTGTGTAGCCTTTTCGTTTTAACTGTTCAGAAAGCGTAAACAACATATCATTTCCATGACTACCCGCCCGTGCCATGCTGAGATATCCGCCGTTTGCCGGCATAAGTCCGGTCAGGTCCGCATATTCTCCACCAAGCGTCGAACCATACCAAAGCGGTGTATAGTAATTGTCAAACACAAACCCTTCATAGCACATTTTGTATAGCATCGGTGTCCGGCGCTGGTCAACGCAGAATCCACTGAAACCCTCTGCAACGACGAAGATGACATTATATCCGGAAAACATACCGGTATATTCATTTTTGTTTGTCGGTGTGCAGCTGTCTATGTATTCATGTAACGCTTTTACACTCGCATTATCCTCCGAGGCTGCGAGCTCCTTTAAATCAACCTCTAACACATTTGGTGATGTGTCAATCACTTCCTCCGTTGTTGCCTGCTTAGTATCATCATCCTGCCGGACCGGTTCCTGTGCCACATCTGTTTTTGTCGCAATGGATTCATCTTCCGTCTGTTCTGTTGTTTCAACTGCGACAAATGTCGGTTTTTCATCCTCGATGCCAAGCTTGTCCCGGATACCACTTTTCAGGTCCAAATAAAACGATTCACATACACCCAGCTTTTCAACCGCCATATTGACGGAGGTGTACTCCCGATACACTTCATACGCCGGATACACTGCATCTTTGTCTGACCGCAGGAAACAGAGCTCCAGCAAAAACAGGACAATCGCTATTGAAAGGGAGACTCCATAATACTGCAAAGCATGCCGTTCATAAACAATATGCTTCCGAAGCAGAAAACTCCACACAAGTACCGGCAAAAGATACAAGACAAGCATCCACCATTCCCGCCGTACCTCCTGCCATATTACATCCGTAAAATCAAGGGCCTGGCCTGCAACACCGGCAGTCCCCATCAGCGACAAATAAGTATCAAACACACCGCTATATATAATCTGGGCCATAAAATAGACAGTGACAAGCGAGAGCAATACGCCAGACACAATCTTTCCTGCAAGCTTTGGGAGCAAACTTACAATCGAACCGAACACAAGCCCGTAAAATGCCGCAAACAACATTTTATACGAAAGATTTTCCACTGTTCCAAACCGAAAAATCTGAAACAAAATCTCCATGTATAACAAAAAAATCATAAAAAAGCTTTCCGGTATCTTTAACACTTGTATTGCACGTTTCACACTGTCTCCTCCTGAAATATGCATCCCATAACATATAAATCCGGATTAATCCAGATGCTGTTTGATTGCTGTCAGAAGCTCATCATATGTCTCATAAGCAGCAAGCTCCGGATTGTCTGCCTTAATTTGTTCCGTACTCTTAAACAAGAAGCCTGCCTTACTTGCCTTGATCATGCCAAGATCATTGTAGCTGTCTCCACTGGCAATCGTCTCAAAACCGATGGACTGCAAAGCTTTCACGGTCGTGAGCTTCGACTGCTCGCAACGCATTCTAAAGCCTGTGATTTCACCACTTGGAGCCACCTCAAGAGAATTGCAGAAAATTGTCGGCCAGCCAAGCTTTTTCATCAACGGTGTTGCAAACTGCGCAAATGTATCACTGATGATGATAACCTGTGTAAGACTGCGCAGCTCATCCAAAAACTCTTTTGCACCCGGAATCGGATCAATCTTTGCAATTGTATCCTGAATCTCCTTTAAGCCAAGTCCATGCTCTTTCAAAATACCCAGTCTCCAGTTCATCAGTTTATCGTAATCCGGTTCGTCCCTTGTTGTCTTTTTCAATTCCGGAATCCCGCTTGCCTCCGCAAATGCAATCCAGATCTCCGGCACCAAAACGCCCTCCAAGTCCAAACAAACAATGTTCATAGCCATAATTTTTTCCTCCGTTTTTCTTTATTGTATTAGTATGTATGGATTTTGCCCGGCATCAAGCACAGAAAGATATGCAAGTACCATTTCCTCCGAAGTTGCAATACATCCAAGAGTTTCATTGCTTCCGATATGAAAGAATATCGCAGAGCCTCTTCCCGCCTCAACCGGATTCATATTAAAATTAACAACAAATCCATATTTATAAGCTGAAGCATAATCTATCATATGTTCAGCACTATCCCAACTTTTTTCACCAGTCAGTTCAACTCTCTGATTATAAAATTCTGATTTTGGATCATCTATCCAGTATGTATTTTGAGTCACCTGAAACATGGACAGCTTTGTATCGGGCGGTGTATCGATATAAAAAGCATCTCCGATAGGAAACAGACCCGCCGGTGTCATCCGACTTCCCTCGTATGATTCACTGCTTACTCCATTTGCGCCAACATGACCACTTGCTGTCATTCCGGCATCCGACCAAAGTCCTCTCTCGTCACATGTATACAACGATATTTTTGCGGATGTTCCGACAGATTCTACAACGACCAGCTGTCTGCATCCAATCTCCTTTAGCTGTTCAAACCGGACAGAATTTGCAGAAAGACACGATGCCAATTCCTCCGGCTGTTCCTCATCCGGCACTCCTGCGTCCTCAGTTGTGATTTCGGTTGTTTCCAAAGTCTCGGTTTTCTCCTGCGTTGCCACTTCTGTTGTTTGTGTTACCGCTTGCGTCATCTGCTGTGTCGTCTGTTTTTCCGTGACCATTTCCGTAGTATCCGTTTTTGCATCCCGACGTCCGACATTTACAATGATAATCCCTATGATAGAACCGATTACCAAACCTATCATCACACACAGTAATATTCGAATACCTTTCATGAAGTCCTCCCGATTCATGTAGTGAATTCCAGATTGGAATCCTAATTTAATTTGGTTTCTATATACGGATTTTTTGTTCCATCCAGATATGACAACAATGTTGACATATCTGAAGCATTGATATCAATACATCCCGCAGTTGAGCTGATACTCCGATTGTTTCCGCATATCGTGATAACGGATCCTTTACCGGAAACAACATTTTCACTGGTAATACCATTCCCATTGTGCTCAATAAAAATCACACAGGAAAGTTTTCCGGACACAATATTTTCTCCCACATGATCCACACTGATGCCACTAACCTGACTCGTATCAACAATGGTGTTATAAAGCGAGGAAGATGTATCATCCACGATGGCGGTTGTACTGCTTGCCTGCTTAAATACCATATTATTATTCGGATCCACTGTTCCAAGTACAAATCCAAGTTTAAATGTTCCGAGCGGTGTTACGCCTCTTCCTTCTCCATAATCCGATCCAATACCATTTTTACCGACTACACATGGGCAGGAGAATTTAGACACCCAGTCACCGTTTTCCCAATTGTATAAGGTCAATGTTCCGCTTGTACTTCCCGGATTCGCTGAAACGGTAACCTTTTGAGAATACTCATATGGGCATCCGTTTCCTTCAGACACAGTGATTACAACCTCAGTCTGCTCAACTACCGTAGTTCCGGAAGCAACGCTCTGACTGATTACCTGCCCTTCTTCAACTGTATCACTTATATCATATTTTACTGCAACCTTCAGATTCAATGCTTCCAGTTGTGATTTTGCAGCCTCTTCCGAAAGCCCCTCCGTATCCGGAACAACACATGTTTTAGTACCTTCAGTAGTTGTTTCTGTCGTGGTATTCTCTGTTGTACTTTCCGTAGTCGTAACTCCCTGCGTAGTCTCATTTTTATCTTTGTCATTTAAGGCCGGACGGATTAATACAACATATGCCACTACGGCTGCTGCTACAACTAAAACAATTAAAATAGGTAAAATAAAACGTAATGCAACCGAAGCTTCCTTTTCTTTCTTTGCATGATCCTGTTTACTTTGAACCGGCCGCTGAGACTGCCCCTGGCTCTGTTGTCCCATATTCGGTCCCGGACGGTTCATGTTTGGATTCATCTGCCCCATGTTCGGTCCCGGGCGATTCATGTTCGGATTCATCTGCCCCATGTTCGGTCCCGGACGATTCATGTTCGGATTCATCTGCCCCATGTTCGGTCCCGGACGGTTCATGTTCGGATTCATCTGCCCCATGTTCGGTCCCGGACGGTTCATGTTCGGATTCATCTGTCCCATGTTCGGATCCTGACGGTTCACAATCTGAAGCGGTTGTGTCTGTAACATAACCTCATACATCATCTCCAGCTCATTTGCAAATTCAAGTGCGGATGCATAACGTTTCCCAGGGTCCGGCTCGCAAGCCTTTTGTATAATCTCCTTAAGCACAGTACTAACTTCTTCATTTCTTGGTTCTAATGATCTCATCATCATTCCAAGAGAATACACATCAATTCCCGGTCTATAATCTGCGCCCTGTGACAATTCCGGTGCAATATATGCCGGTATCATTCCCTCCGGATACTTTCGTACCGGTTCCATACCTATCAGCTGATATTTTCCATCTCCAAGTACCAAAATATTCCCAGGCTTAACGTCCCCATGAACCCTGCCCTGCTGATGAATAACCGAAAGCGCCCCGGCAATTTGAGATCCCATATGTACCAGATCTATTTCCCGCATCGGACGCTGTCCAATATATTGTTCCAATGTCATCGGATAATTCATATATAACGTTTCCCCTTTCTCTTTCGAACTATCATTTTTTATACAATCTCATAACATGCCTATATTACCACCAATCCGACATATTGGCTAGAACATAAATGATTTTATTTATATTTGCTTTACCTTACTTTTGTGTTATTCTGTTGGTATGCATTTATCAGGTTTTACAAAAGAGGTTATAGAGATTTATCATGAGAAAATTTATAATTACTTTAATTATTCTGACTTTTGTCGCAATCACTGCCTTACTCATTGTAAATGTCAGAGACAGACATACGACGGATACACCCGACACATCCACAACTAAACCAATGGACATAACGGATTCTGATACTCCCGACAACCCTCCGGTGTCCACCGCCTCCACAACCGAGGCCGTCACAACCGAAGCTGCTCCGATTACATTTACAATCCGCATGAATTTTGTCGGCGATGTCCTGCTCGCAGGAAATGAAACCGCTACCAGCAGCATTGATGCCATGGCAAGCAGTCAGTCAGACACTTATTTTTTTGAAAATGTACGTAATATATTTTTAAATGATGACATTACAGTCGCAAACAGTGAAAATGTATTTTCAGACAATGAGAATCTTGTCAAGGCTGACAAAGGGGAAGCAAAAGCAAAGGAAGACTATGACAACGCAATGGCTGAATATAACTCTGCGGTTACACTCGCTGAGCAGACAGGAACGGCAGTTGGTATGGAAATGCCGGAATACACATTTCGCGCATTTTGGTTCCGAACAAAGGCAGCAAATGCCAATCTTCTATCCGAAAACGGTGTTGACATTGTATCCATCGACAACAATCACACCTATGATTTCGGGACAGACGGTAACATGGATACACGTGCTGCACTGGAAGTGGCAGGCGTAGACTGGGGCAAAGACGGAAAAATCGTATATCGGGAAATAAACGGATTTCGCCTTGCTTTCGTATTTGGCAGCATGTACTCTGCCGGTGGTGAATATGCCATGCTCCTCGACCTTGAGGAAGCAAAACAAAATAGCGATTATCAGATTGTTTATTTCCATGGTGGAACCGAAAAAGTACATACTGTGGAAGACTGGAAACAGGCGTCCTGTCACAACCTGGTGGACAATGGTGCCGACCTCGTAATCGGTTCACACCCGCACGTCCTGCAGCCGATGGAAACCTACAACGGTGTCAACATTATCTATTCCCTTGGGAATTTTATATTTGGCGGAAACAATTATCCTGAAAACCGTACTGTCATTTACAATCAGACACTTACCATCACCCAGGATCCGAACACGCATGCATTATCCGTTACAAATACCGATTTTTCCATTACCCCTTGTTATGTCTATACCGGAGAGTCAAACAATTATCAGCCGTACATCATAGAAAACGAAGAAGATAAACAACTGGTACTTGACTTTATGCAGGGAAAGCGGGAACTGCCTTACTAGGCATCCCGCTTTTTTCTTTTATATCTCTTTCTCTTTTTATGTACAGTCTTTCCCCGCTTTGCAGCCTGTTCCTTACGATATGTATGAATCTGATCAACGAGCGCTGTATAGTCCCGCTCAAACAGTGCCTCACTGATTTGCTCATGCACAACCTCTGCCGGAAGACGCTCCACAATGACACCACGCACGAATTCTTTACTCTTTTCCTTATACGCGGGCAGACCAAATCTTTCCTGGATCCTCGCAAGCTCCGGTCTCCACAATATACGAATTGTGCGTTCTAGCTGTGCATGCGGATTTCCTGCCATCTCCCGCACAACATAGAAATCAATATGTCCTTCCTGCATATCCTCAACCGAGATGATACCCCATGTGTCCGGAACGTGCTCTGCCACGTGTGTGGCATGCGTACTTCCCACAACCACAATATTGGCATCAAAATACAGGTCATAGTCCTTTACCTGTCTCTCTAACCGGGTATAGCTGTCTGCGTCACTCTTGATTTCAATACCCACG
>JBJEMZ010000195.1:0-7201 GCA_051879935.1 Wujia sp. | reverse complement strand
TGCTGGCTTACTTACACGAATGAGGAAACACATCGGATTATAAAGGAAAATATTGACCGCTCGCCACTCTTCTCCGGATTTATAGAAGGAACGGGACCTAGATATTGCCCTTCTATTGAAGATAAGGTTATGAAATTTCCGGATAAGGATCGTCATCAGCTCTTTATCGAACCGGAGGGCGAATTTACAAATGAGATGTATATGGGAGGCATGTCCTCCTCTCTTCCGGAGGATGTTCAGTATGCAATGATTCATACAGTTCCGGGACTTGAACATGTAGCCATCGTTCGAAATGCATATGCCATAGAATATGATTGCATTGATGCGACAAACCTGAAGGCAAATCTTGAATTTAAGGAGATAGAAGGACTGTTTGCTGCCGGACAGATAAACGGGAGCTCCGGATATGAGGAAGCAGCTGCGCAGGGTATTATGGCAGGAATCAATGCAGCAAGAAGATTGCAGGGAAAGGATGCGGTTATTTTAGACCGTTCGCAGGCATATATTGGTGTTTTAATTGATGATCTTGTAACAAAGGAGACACAGGAACCATACCGTATGATGACATCAAGGGCAGAATATCGTCTTTTGCTCAGACAGGATAATGCGGATTTGAGACTGACGGAAATCGGACATGAAATCGGTCTGATTGACGAAGAACGCTATGCTTCTTTTTGTGAAAAGAGAAGACAGATTTTCTCGGAAATCGACCGTATGAACACGATAACTGTCGGTGCAAATAAAAAGATACAGGAGTTTCTTGCAGGTCATAACAGCTCTCCGCTTGGAACGGCGGCGACACTTGCAGAGTTGATAAGACGACCGGAATTATCTTATGAGATTCTGGAGGAATTGGATACGGACAGACAGGATGCATATCGCGAACTATTAAAAATAAATGCATCTGACAATGATTGTGAAAAACTGGAGTTAGATACAAGTGTATGCGAGCAGATTAACATAGCTATCAAATATGATGGTTATATCAGTCGGCAAAAACAGCAGGTGGAGCATTTTCAGAAGATGGAAAAAAAGAAAATTCCGGATGATATCAATTATGATGATATTGGAAATCTTCGCAAGGAAGCAAGACAGAAATTAGCAGCAATCCGTCCGGCGTCACTTGGGCAGGCATCGAGAATATCCGGTGTTTCTCCGGCGGATGTTTCGGTTTTGATGATCTATTTGGAAACGAAATCACACGCAGAATAGTCGGATGGATAATCTAATATCAGGGGAAAAATATGGAAAAAATAAAACAGTATCTGGAAAAGATTACAGAAGGGGCAGTCATACTTTCCGACAAACAATTGTCAATGTTTGAACAGTATTATGAGATGCTCGTAGAAAAAAATAAGGTGATGAATCTTACGGCAATTACTGAGCGGGAGGAAGTTATCCTAAAGCATTTTATCGATAGTCTGGCAATAGCCGGTTATGTGAAGCTGTGGGAAAAACCATATACACTGATTGACGTCGGTACAGGTGCCGGATTTCCCGGTGTTCCACTTAAGATAGCATTTCCAAATCTTCGGGTTACGTTGTTTGATTCTTTGAATAAGCGCGTCAAATTTTTGCAGGAGGTGATGGATGCTCTATCTTTGCAAGGTGTAGACGAGGCATCCTGCGTGGCAATCCATGGACGTGCAGAGGAAGGCGCAAGGAAGAAGGAACTCCGTGGGCAGTTTGATTTTGTCGTTTCACGTGCTGTGGCAAATATGGCGGTTCTTGCAGAATATTGTATTCCTTTTGTAAAACAGGGTGGTTTTTTTATCCCTTATAAAACGGAAACGGTAGATGAGGAATTAAAACAGGCGGAGAAGGCTATTTCTCTGCTTGGCGGTGCATATGAAAAAACAGAAAAATTATTGCTTCCGGATTCGGATATCAAAAGAAGCTTTGTATTTATAAAAAAGAAAAAACCTACTCCGAATGTGTATCCGCGCAAAGCCGGAACAGCAAGCAAACAGCCCCTTGGTATAAGCTAAGGGGCTGTTTTCCTTTGGAAATGTATCCGGACTATTCGAAATCTAACAATTCATTAAAATCATCATTTCCATTTTTGTTATGACGTTTTGTTTGACGCTTTATGCGTAGTTCATCCTGACGTTCCTTCATGGCTTCCAATCCTTTTTTGTCTGTTGGAACCATTGTTTTTATTGCAAATACATGGTTGTTTCTCGATTGCTTAAATCGAATTTTCCCACTGACCAGACCATGATGCCAGCACTTCCCTATACAGGTATAAGAGTTTGGCGTGTTGGCAAACCATTTCACCTTTGGTGCCAGTTTTTTACCACATCGATAACAGATTGCAGTCATAAGCTCGTTGTCTTCGGATGCTTCTTTTTTTGATTTGTACTCTCTGGAAATATGTTCAAGATAATGCTTGTGATGTGAGATTATCTCATCCTTCTTATCTTTTGGATTGTTATAAACATCGTAACAATAACGATCCGATAAATCCTTTGGTGAAATCTGTTTTAAAACCTGCGCTGTATAATAGGCATCATTTACAGCGGAATGAAACGGTTTGTCATCCTCAATTTTTATATGAAGATGTTCCACAGCATTTTTAAGCTTTTCAATCTTACCGTTTTTTTCCGAAGTATCTGCATAAATCTGCTGAATATTATAAAACATCAGAGGAGCAGGGAGCGGTTTTAAATAATAATATTCCATGTTTGTCTGCAGGATATTCAAGTCCATGGAACCCCATGTTCCAAATACAAAATCGTGACCGCACCATTTTATAAATTCACGATAAACCATATCAAATGGTCTTCCTTTCCGGAGAGTTGCTTCATCGTAATTTAAAATTGTCTTGATATGTGGTTGTAGCTTTTTGTAGAGCTTTGGTTTTATGATACTTGAATATGTATCGATAATATTAAATTTTTTGTCCAGCTTGACTGCGCCAATCTCTATGATTTCAAATGGCATGCGTGGATTTTCAAATTCTCGTCCGCCGCAGCATTGATTCCACTCGAGATCAAAAATTACATAATTCATGTTGTCGTTTTGTTCCTATTCTGCTTTATCCATGATGCGAAGATGTGCGTAATCGTTTGTTTCTTCCAATTTGCCATTTCTTTCTTCAAGTTCCTTACAAATATCATTTAAGATTTCAATTGTTTCATTGGAAGAATGGGAATTGGCAGTTGCCATCTTCGTAATTAAAACTGCCATCTTCTCCGTACTGCTGATGATACGCTCTGTATTATCAACGTCTTTTTTCAGCTTAATTTTGGTCATGAGCTTATCCTGCTCTATCAAATCTTTCAGAAGATTTGTCTGATCAACCTTTAAATCTGTTATGAGACGTGCATTGTCGTCCTTCATCTCGAGCATCATGTCTAAAATGGCTGACATGCTCTGATTTCTGGATATTTCTTCCCGTTTTGCCACGGAGTAGATACCTTTCTCCACCTTTGTCAGTTCATTTTGCTTATCAAGCTGTTGATTTGCAATCTCATCTATTTTTGCGAGAATCCCGTCCACCAAAAAATAGGTGTCGACAATCACAATCAGGGAAACTGCTATGATTACCTGAATCATCGATGGATATACGAATATTAAATATAAATCAATCAGTAATCCGGCAATAAACCCGACAGCACTGATTGTGAGTGTTGTACTTGATTTACGATTCATATACTACCTCCGTTTGCAAATACTGCTTAGTCTGATAAGTCTTCTCCATTTGTTTCAATGACCTTTTTATACCAGTAGAAGGAATCTTTTCTATAACGTGCCAGATCCTTCAAGTCAAATTCATCCCGGTTCACGTAGATGAAGCCATAACGTTTCACAACACCTTCATGTGTCGAAACAAGGTCAATCGCAGACCAAGGGCAATATCCCATCATTTCGACGCCCTCCGAACAGGCAAGCTTTATCTGTTCAATATGCTTTCTTAGGTATTCGATACGGTAAGCGTCATGAACCTTTCCGTCCTCTGTAAGCTTGTCATAAGCACCGAGACCATTTTCGGTAACAAGTAACGGAAGATGATAACGACTGTACATTTCCCGCATCGTAGCACGGAAACCATCCGGGTCAATCTCCCATCCAAATTCTGTTGTGAGCAGGTTTGGATTCCGATAAGCTTTGAACATGCCGGCTTCGTTGCCACCGCTTTGCTGGTCTGCATTTCCTGAAACACCTTCACCATCATCCCATTCAACCGTTGCAGTTGAATAGTAATTAAATCCGATAAAATCCGGATGCGCTTTTGCCATGATGTCCATATCGCCATCCTCGATAACCGGTACGGCATCATGTTCTTCTAAAAATGTCCACGCGAGATTATTATAGCGCCCAAATACAGCCATATCCAGATAGAGCCAGTTACGGATGGCATTGAAATTTTGAGCAGCTAAAATATCCTTCGGCTTGCAGCTTGCAGGATAGATGAGGGAGATGTTCGGTGCAGGCCCGATTTTTCCACCCGGTACCATCTCATGACAGAGAATCATTGCTTTTGCCTGTGCAAGCAACATATGGTGATTTTCCTGATAGAGCTTCTTGTATTTATTATCAACGCCTGTTAAGTCACAGGTTCCAATGAGATCACCAACTAAGGTCAACATATTCTGCTCATTGATTGTGAGCCAGTATTTTACGCGGTCACCATAGTTTTCATATAGGATTTTTGCAAAGTTCGCAAATTCATCCACGCTCTCCCTTCTTGACCATCCACCCTTCTTTTCCAAGGCTGCAGGCAGGTCAAAATGGAACATGGTAACTAATGGTTCTATATTATATTTGAGACATTCATTGATAACGTTGTTATAAAAATCAATACCCTCTTGGTTTACGGCACCGGTTCCTTCCGGTAAAATCCGTGTCCATGCGATGGAAAAACGGAATGTCTTAAATCCCATTTCTGCCATCAGGGCAATATCTTCTTTGTAGTGATGATAAAAATCGGCACATACATCGAGCTCGCTTGTGCCTTCCGGTACTTTTTTGATATCCTGTACACTCGGACCTTTTCCATAAGAGAGATTTGCTCCTTCAACCTGATATGCACTTGTAGATGCACCCCATAAGAAATCCTTTGGTAATGGTTTCAAATTTTTTAGAATCATGGATTGACCTCCTCAGTAAAATAATATAAAATATATAACGATTTGTTTCCGTAGCTCAGCAGGATAGAGCAACCGCCTCCTAAGCGGTAGGTCGGGCGTTCGAATCGCCTCGGGAACATTTTTTTTTGCTCTAATTTATGTCGTACATCTGACGGAATGTATAGAGTGCTCCAAGCAGGTTCGAATCACTTCCGAATTTGCATACATCGACATTGATAAAGCTGCTAATCATGCTGATGGTTTTTAATTTATTGACATAACGTTTCACACCTTCTACGAAAGCCGGCTGTGCACTGATGCCACCTCCGAGTAAGATAATGTCTGGGTCAACAGCTGTAAATACATTGAACAGATATTTTGCGGTTGTAAAATAGAAATCTTCGAGCAGTTCCAATGTAATGGAATCACCCTCTTCTGCCCATTTGTAAATCATTTCACCGTTTGTCTCTTTTGGATTTAACCCTTTTGCCATTGCCACTTTATAGCAGAATGCACGCGTAGAATAGGTGGTGCTCCAAAGGAAAGGCAATTTCTCATACTCTTCTTCCATATCTGTAATGGAATCAAGATCTGCAAGACGATCTAAGTCCGATCTTTTGAATGAGTCTGCAAAATTATATGAAAATTCGCCTGCACAAAGATGATTTCCGTGAAGCACATGTCCATCTACTACGATACCGCCTCCAATGCCGGTTCCAAGTATTACAACGGCAGCATTTTTACAGCCCTTTGCATTTCCCATCCATACTTCAGCAAGTGCGGCACATTTCCCGTCATTTTCCATGGCAATCGGTATGTTATCACAACGGGCTTTCAAAAGTTCTCCAAGATTTGCATTTTTCAGATATTTTATACCGCCACCATTTCGAACAATATTGTTTTCTACATCAATCAAACCCGGAAGTGAAAGAGCGATGCCTTCAATGTCTTTTTCTTTATATTTATCATAGATTTCTCCGAGGGATTCTACAAAGTCTGCGATTGTATCTCCCTCGCAGTTTCGGGTAGGAAAACGACCCTTGTCCTCAATCTGTCCATCCTTTGTCATCCATGCGTATTTTACAAAAGTTCCGCCTACATCATAAATTAAGTACATCCCGTGTGCTCCTTTTTCAATCTTAAAGTAATATCTTTATATCTGTACAATTCCCTGCAACCAGACTTCACCGCGAAAACGGCGACCTTCCATAGGTTCCCCCTGAAGATCCTTCTCGTTGATGCAGATGTTCATGTACAAACCATTTGCTTCAAGTAAAAGCTCATATACAAGCTCACTCGTATAGGTATTTTGAATCGGTGTTACTTTCCGTATATTCCCGATTATCATATAGTGATCACATTCCACACCACAAGGCATAAAGCTGGTATCTACGATAGAAAGGACATCTTCCTTCCGTATGCGGGATGAAATGGAAGTGTAAGTATTCATCTCTTCATAAGTTAACTGCTCCATAGCATCCGTGTCACCGTTTTTTGCAGCTTCAAGCAGGTGGTTCCTTCTGTTTCTGCCTTCCGATTCAACAGCTGCCTGATGTTTCGTATAGTGCATACCGAGGAGAATTGTTCCACCAATTGATAATCCGGAAAATTTCACGCGTGTAAAATGCCGATTGGAATAATTCATCCATTTGGATTTCGCATAATCCGCAATATTTAGCAGGTAAAAGATGGTCGTCATTCCAAGATGATAATCTTCACATACACCGGCATAACTTTCTTTATCAGTCTGTTTTTCTATGGCGATGTTTTCAAATTCCATGAAATAGTCGCCTTTTAAATAAGGATAATAATGTTCAATCGAAAGGGCACCGTTGATGTCATATTCTCCGATTAACGAAAGACCGATTCCGTCGCCAAAGTCCTTTTCAAGTTGTATGAGGGATGTATCTACACTGGTCATAGTTACAATTTTTCGATTTGGTGTTCTTAGTGTATGTCGATAGACATCTTCCAGCGTTTTTCTGGTTTTAAGGCGGCTAAAGCCAATTGCACGTAAATAGGAATGCATATTACCTCCTACTGAATTAACAGATTTTTGTTTTTCCTCCCATGTATGGTTGAAGCACGGTCGGAATATTAATGCTTCCATCCGCATTTAAGTTGTTCTC
>JBJEMZ010000194.1:0-1522 GCA_051879935.1 Wujia sp. | reverse complement strand
AGGATTTTGTATGGCAAAGGGAAGTTATGCAACAAAGCAGATTCTTGCGTGGATGGAATATTTTTCCAAGACAATGGATGTGAGTCCGGAGAAGATTAAGCTTCTGGATATATGCGGCAAGCAGAAAAATGTGATTCCGACCGTAGAGGGACACAAGCGCGTGCTCATATTTGCGGATGAATCACATGAGGATCTGTTCTATGAGTTCTGGGAAGCAGGCTTTGGCGATTATGATATGTGGTATGCGGTTGGCATCGAAGAAGAGGGACAGGTAAAGAATGTCAAGATCAAGGAAGTCATCAACCGCAAGATTACAGGTCCGACTGTTATATTTATACTGAATGAGAACACAAGGGAATCCTATCGTATCGGTATGCGAAACGACATGTTCTCCAAGGGCCCGATTAAATATGTCGGCAAAGAGATTCGTGCGGTCATCATGAGTCTGCTCGGGGTGGATTCCCAGGATACCATCTGTCTTGTCGATGCGGAGAGTATCGCAATCGAGGCAGCCTTCGTGGCAAGTGACGGAACGATTATCTGTGTGGAAAACGATAACGGCGCGAAGGAGACGATGGAGGATAATGTAAAGCAGTTCGGTGTGCACAACGTGCAGATTATTCCGGATTTGTCACCGGAATCTCTGGATAAAATACCGACTCCGCGTTTGTCATTTATCGTGGCAAATAAACATCTTGAGGAGGATATCGCACGTCTGCTCAAGAAGAACCCGAAGATGCAGTTTGTCATCTATACACTGGAGCTTAACATTCTGGCAAACATCAAGCCGCTGTTCGAAAAATACGGTATCTCCAATATGGAGGTTCTGCAGATTAACGTATCGAAGACCGATAAGAACAGTGTGTTTGTACAACAGCCTGCACCGTGGCTGATTACCGGCGAGGTGTTATAATGGCAATCGTAGATTTACCGAAAGACCCGATGATGTTGCTTAGCTTTGTCAATACAAGACTGCGGGACGATGCGATTGATTTAGACAGCTTTTGTGCGCAGTTTCAGACGGACCGTTTCGCACTCGAACAAAAACTGGGTACAATGGATTATAAATATGATAAAAATTTAAATCGTTTTATATAAAAGGAGACAACATGAAACACAACTTTAAGCTAATTGAGAAAAAGTGGCAGAAAAAATGGGAGGAGAGCAAAATCTTTGAGGCCGAGGACTTCTCGGACAAGAAGAAATTTTACGGTCTGGTTGAGTTCCCATACCCGAGTGGCGCAGGTATGCATGTGGGACACATCAAGGCATACTCCAGCGTCGAGGTCGTTGCGAGAAAGCGCCGTATGGAAGGTTATAACGTGCTTTTCCCAATCGGATTTGACGCATTTGGTCTGCCGACAGAAAACTATGCAATCAAGACAGGTACACATCCGCGTGAGATTACAGATACCAACATCGAACGCTTCAGCGACCAGTTAAAGAGAGTCGGTTTTTCCTTTGACTGGAGCCGCGTGATTGATACGACGGATGAGAAGTTCTATAAGTGGACACAGTGGAT
>JBJEMZ010000193.1:0-7272 GCA_051879935.1 Wujia sp. | reverse complement strand
ACAAAGTCCTTTAATTCGCTGATTTCCTGCTGTTGCTTTCTATAGGCAGCTTCGAGCTGCTCCTTTTTCACCGCATATACTTCCCGGAACTTATCGTAATCTCCTACGTAGCGGTCAAGCGATGCATTTTCCATATGATAAATGATATTTACAACAGAATTCAAGAACGGGATATCATGGGAAATCAGGATAAACGCATTCTGATACTCCTGCAAATATCGTTTCAGCCATTCGATATGATGCGCGTCGAGATAATTGGTGGGCTCGTCAAGAAGCAAAATGGTCGGTTTTTCCAGCAACAGCTTTGCCAGAAGCACCTTCGTTCTCTGCCCGCCGGAAAGCTCCGTTACGTCCTTTTCAAGCCCAAGTGCAAGCAGATCAAACGCTTTCGCAACCTCTTCGACCTTTGAGTCTATCATATAGAAATCATGTGCTTCCAGAAGCTCCTGCAATACGCCCATCTCCTCAAGAAGCGCATTCATCTTATCCTCATCTGTCACTTCTCCAAGTTCTGTACAGATTTCATTGATTCTCGCTTCCATGTCAAAATAGTCTGTAAATGCACTTCGAAGCACATCACCAATCGTCATGCCTGCTTCCAATACCGTATGCTGATCCAGGTAGCCTACCTTTGCATTTTTCGCCCATGTCACCTTGCCTTCATCCGGCATCAATTTCCCGGTCACAATGTTCATAAAGGTTGATTTGCCCTCACCATTCGCGCCAACCAGACCAATATGCTCCCCTGCCAACAATCGGAAGGATACATTGTTAAAGATTTCTCTATCTCCAAACCCATGGGTTAAATTACTTACATCTAATATCATTTGTTATCTCCCTTTTCTCACTTCCGTCCCCTATGGTTCCTTAACCACTTCACCTTTCCAGTCAAGGATTCCGCCAAACTCGATAATATTCGTATATCCTAAGCGAACCAGCTCCCTGGCCGCCTGTTTACTTCGGTTCCCGCTTCTGCAATAAACGTAGATGACCTGGTCCTTATCCGGAAGCTCCGGAATATCCGTATCTTTGATACTTCCACTTGGGATATTGATTGCATCCGGAATATGTCCGCTCGCAAATTCATCCGCCCGTCTTACATCTACGATGATATAATCGCCCTTCGTCTCGAAAATCTCTTTTGCCTCGTCCATTGTAATTTGTTTGTAGTCCATACTGTCCTGATTTGTCTCCTTGCCTTTGCATGCCGTAAACAGCATCATAATTGTTATAAGCAATAGTATAGCCGAATATTTTTTCATAATGCGTTCCTTTATTCTATTTCCTATTCCGCAAACATAAGTTATTTTATAAATACAAGCTTGTTCTCTGTCGACAGGTCTTCCCGGAACTGATAGGAGAGTCCGCGAAACTGTTTCAGTTCCTCCACAGCTTCTATCCGTTGCTCCGCCATAAACCGAACCATCTCGCCTCTCGCCATCTTCGCATAGACGCCCTTCTGGACAACTTTCCCATTTACTTCCTCCCCGAAGATGCATGTGACAAACCGATCCTCCGGCTGCAAATATGGTTCGATGCATTTCGAATATTCCTTCGATGCAAGATTCACGATGATATGGGAATCATCCACCACCGCATCATACAATGCATTTCCCCAGAAATCATACAGGCCCTTGATATGATCAACAAATGTCTCCGCCTGCATCTCCAACCGGTACGGTGTCACGCCATCCATCGGCCTCACCACGCCGTAAAATCCCGACAGAATCCGAAGATGTTCCTGAACATATGCTAACATCTCCGTCTCAAATACCGCCGGTGCCATGTACTGATACTGAATGCCCTCATAGGAAAGAATCGCAGGCGAAAGCCGCCTTTCTATATCCATATTCCTGAGGCGTTCATAATTGTCCCTTGCAAGCTTGTCATTGCAGCGCCAAAGTTCCTTTGCTTCCTCGAAGGTAAGCGATTGCAACCACTGCCTGATTCGCTTTGTTTTATCTAAATATACCGGCAAGTCCTGCCACGGCAAAGCATCATTTTCTTTCATCTTCTTTGCCGGTGAAATGATAATCCTCATGCCAATTCCTCTAACATCTGTGCCGGATTTTCTGCCGCCTTCACTTTCCCGAACGCCTTGACAATGATCCCGTTCTCGTCAATCAGATAGGTTGTCCGCACGACGCCCATGGATACTTTCCCATAGTTTTTCTTCTCCTGCCATACATCGTAAGCCTGAATCGCCGCAAGCTCCGGGTCCGACAGCAATGTAAATCCAAGATGATATTTTTCTTCAAACTTCTTGTGGGATGCCACGGAATCCTTGCTGATTCCAAGCACCACTGCACCTTTTTCCGTAAACTGCGGATAAAGCTCGCTAAACCCACACGCCTGCTTTGTGCAGCCCGGGGTGTTATCCTTTGGGTAAAAGTACAGGATAACCTTCCTTCCCGCATACTCGCTCAATGTATGCATATCTCCATTCTGATCCAGCAGTGAAAACTCCGGTGCTTTTGTTCCTGGTTGTAACATGGTGTCCTCCTTTTGAATTTTCTTAATTCGATTTTATATGCGTTTTCTCATTATATCAAATTCTTTCGGATTGTATCAACTAATGTTATATCTGCCGGCAACCAGTCAACAGAAGAAAGTTCCTCTTTCGTCAACCATTTTGCCGCTTCGTGTTCCTTCAACACCAAATCTCCGGAAACGATTGTACACCAAAAACAATCCATAGAAAGATGGAATGTAGGATAATCGTACTCGATTGTATCGACGAGTTCACCAACCTCGATATCCGTATCCAGTTCCTCAAGGATTTCTCGTTTTAATGCCTGCTGTGGTGTTTCTCCCGGCTCAATCTTTCCTCCGGGGAACTCCCAGCCGTCCTTCATCTCTCCGTATCCTCTCTGAGTTGCGAAAATCATTGGTTCTCCGTTTTCGTTTTGTGCCTTTATGACTGCTGCTACGACTCTTACTACTTTCATCCTACTTTTTCACCTTCATCTTTTATCTTGCTCTGCAAGTATCTGAGCAAATCTTCTCGTACCGCATGGTGCATTTTCATTCGAAATTTTGTTATATCCCTCTCGTTGCCTTTGTTGTCTTCTTTTCTTGCAGGCACAGCATCAATTACATCAAACTGTCCCATATAATAAAAGCTTACCTCTGCATCACTTTTCTTTACCAAAAGATGCTTACGCGGTGCATTTAACACTTCTGCGACATAAGAGCTATCAATTCCCCTACCAATCTGAGAATCCCAACGGAAAATCATATTATCTTCAAACGCATCCGCATAATCCGGCTTGCCATCTACATATTTTTTATCATCTTCCTGTGTTTCCTCTTTATGATAGGTTATGAATATAAAGACATCATCATTTATCCGTTTCATCCCGTACATTGTTGACGACAAATCTTTCCCGCAATTCATGAGAAAACACACATCACGCCTTGAATATTTTTCATATAGCACAAACGGACTTTTTTCTACCCTTCCAATACGATATTTATCCTCAAATCTTCGAAGTCCAACCTCTATAATATCATCAATCTGCCTATAAAATTCGTCATGCTTTAGGCAATCTGAAAAAGCTTTCATCCGCCGAAGCATTTTCCTTTCATCATAGCTCACTATGTTGACCTTATTATATTTTTGCTGTTCTCCCTCATTGCTTACAAAATTGCCCTGCAAGACACTTATTACATTTTCAAATGTGTCTTCCCCAGTCATGCAATCATATTTTACGAGTAATTCCTGTTTGATTTTCTCTGCATATACTTCCTCATTCTTCAAAATATGTTTAAGAATTACCAGTTCATTTGGTCTAGCGCCATTCAAGACGGTCTTAGATAAATATTCTAGAACAAGAAGCTCTTCCGACGATATTCGTCCTCTATATAGTTCTTTCTCCACCTGTTCCAGAAACGTTTGATACGTCTTATACTCGCGAATAATCACAAGCGGGTCTATCTCGCCATTTTCATAAAAATCCAAGAGATAAGGGACTCTGCCAAGACGACATTTCAACGTCTGATAACTCTCACGGATGATTGCCTTCATACCCTTAATTTTATCAATGGAGCTAAATATTTTATCTTTTGCAACCTCATCAAAGTGAATTGTGGATGCACCAGGAATCGTATTATTCCCGCTAATCACATATTTCCGAATGGTATCCGGATTATATGTGCGATCCCCAGAAAGCGCAATTGGAATCATAAAGTTATTATTGTAGTTTCCAATAAAATCCAAAACAATCACATATTCTTTACCCTCCGCCTTACGAAGACCTCTTCCAAGCTGTTGGATAAATACGATCGGAGACTGCGTAGGACGAAGCATAATTACCTGATTTACTTCTACGATATCCACGCCTTCATTCAAAATTTCGACAGAAAAAATATAATCAAGCGGCTGCATTTCCATCGTCGCATCTTCTTCATTCATTGCAAGTCTTTCAAATGCGTTTGCTCGCGCTTCCTCAGAAGCATCTCCATTTAATGCAATCGTTCGATATCCAAGTGCATTGAATTTGGCAGATAACTCTATCGACTCATCAATTCTACTGCAAAAAACAAGCCCTTTCACGCGGTCACCACTATACCCATAATAATTCGCTTGCTCGACAATATGTCTTACACGTTCATCGCTTGTCAGCTGATTAAAATCTCTTTCGGTCAAACTTCGTGCTTTTATTGCTTTCTCGTCTACCATGGAAATATCGCTAATTCCAAAATAGTGGAACGGGCAAAGCATATCCTCTTCCATCGCCTGCTGCAAACGTATCTCGTATGCAATCTGATAATTAAATATCTCGTATATATTTCTGCCTTCCACATTATCATCCCGCTTATCCGGGGTCGCTGTCATACCAAGCCAAAGCTTCGGATGGAAATAATGCATCACTTTCTGATATGTATCCGCAGAGCTATGATGTGCTTCGTCCAAAACAATACAATCAAAATCATCCGGTTTGAACTTATGTAAATGCTCTTCCCGATTTAGTGTCTGAACCGTGGCAAATACATAATCCTTTTCATACTCATGTGAACCGACTCCAACCAATCCCATCGAAACAGATCTTCCAAACACTTTTTCATAGGATTTCTTTGTCTGGCGTGCCAACTGGCCTCTATGCACCAAAAACAGAACCCTCTTAAATTTCAATTCCCGCATAGCAAATGCCGAAGCATATGTTTTTCCGGTTCCTGTTGCCGAAATCAAAAGGGCACGATCTTCACCTGCTGCCAGAATATTTTTCAGATTGCGAATAAAACCAACTTGCATATCATTTGGTTTTAATCTATATCGCTCGATAGATGTTATTTCATCCTGACGCGCAATATCTTTTTGTCGTTTAATGATTGTATATTTTTCTTTATAACGTTCATAGAAATCATCATAAGACAATGCATATGGAGACATCCATAATTCCTGAAACTCAGATAATATTTCCTGTGTAATTTCACCCTGCTCTGTGGATAAAAGCTTTGTATTCCACTCCCGATTTCTTGTCAATGCCGTACTTGTAATATTTGAACTTCCAATAATAATCCGATATATTTCTTCTTTTCTGAAAATATATCCTTTCGTATGGAATCCCTCACCTGCCGCATCAACGTCATACATTTTTAAAGTAATATTGGAATAAGAATTTAGTTTTTCCAGTGCTTTTGGCTCGCTGAAATTCAAATAATTTGTTGTAAGAATTTCTCCCTTGATTCCCTTCTGCTCAAGCTGCTTTAAGGTCTGCAAGAGAGGCGCGATTCCTCCCATCGTAATAAATGCAACGCTGATTTGAAATTGATCGCACGAAAAAAGCTCATCCTCAATAGATGATAATACCTTTTTCCCCTCTTTATAATTATTCGAAACAAATTGTGGCTTATAGGTCAAATCAGACGCAACCTGTCCATCAATATATGCCGTTTCAAATCCGTTTCGCAGCTTTTGTATTACTTCTTGCATGGTTGTTCCTTTTCGTAAAGAATTTATATGATTTTATAATAGCAAAAAAGCCAGAAATACTCAATGTATTCCTATCCCCACACACTCCTGCTCCAGCTTAATTCCCTTCGCAAGCATATACTCTGCCACACACTTTTCCTCATCCGTAAGCTTCGTTTCACAGAGCAGTTTTAATCGCTTCCGGTCAGAATCCGTAAGAGGTTTTGCATAATCCTCATAAGCCTTTAGCGTTGCAAGATCCATCTGATATGTCTGAAACGGAATTCCCGTTTTTTCACGCAGATGATAAAAAATCTGAAAGCCTCCCGCATCGATATCTCCAAAATGATAATACTTGGCCTCCGGCAGTACATGGTAAATATCCAGAAGCATCTGGCGCCTGACACTATTATGGTATCCACCAAGATAAACAATCAAGCTATTCTCCTTTTGAAATCGGTAAAACGATGTCAGGTTCTCAATCGTGTAAACCTCCCGTACAGACGCATCCGGAATGACACGCACACCTGCTTCCTGCGTATGACCGACTGCAAATCCGATTCCGTCCGGAAATGCACCGACGCATATCCCATCTCCGGCAAGTGTAACAAGCGTTGCCGGACCCTTTATATAGACATACCCCGGCGTCTTATAAATCATATACTCCGACAGGATATCCTCATTTTCATATGTGACAAATTCAGGCCGTTCCTCCCGAATAATTCTGCATATCTTCGGAATCAGTGCATCAAAAATTTTGCTGTCATGGAAATGTGTAATCGAGAATTCCCGTATATATGCTTCCTTCTTATTATTTTCCACACAGAAAAGTGCAAAAATAAGCTTTTCCACCTGTTCCAGGTCCATGATATCCAGATACTCTTTTACGGATTTCCCGTTTGCAATCCGCTCTGTCATCCGGTCGATAAATGCATGCGTAATACAGCCGGTTGTTCGCTCTTTTCGTTCTTGCAAAAGCGTAATCGCATCCACCTGTGCAGATGCTTTCGGGATCCTGCCAAGCCTTTCATAGACCGCATCAACTGCCTCGCAACGAAGCTCCACTTTGTCGATGATGTAACCGACCTTCCCGTTTTTCCACCGTATATCTATCAGACCATCCCGTTGCAGCTGCTGCATCGACGCATTGATTTCGTCCGCTGCAAGAGAGCTTTCATCAAAATACTTTGGAATCGTATCCTTGCGAAATGCAAATGTTATATGAATATGTTTCACATTTTCGCCCCGCGAGAGCTTGCTGTTTTCATAACGATCTAACAGGCGATTTAAAATTTTACTTTCTGTTTGCCGCATAGCGGTACTCCTCTACATAACTTACTTTATCATCGGTCATCACA
>JBJEMZ010000192.1:0-7279 GCA_051879935.1 Wujia sp. | reverse complement strand
AACAGAGGAGGTGCATTGCTCTGATGAAAAAGGTATTAAGCAGACTTTTTATAGTCGTGATGATTCTTCTCATTTATCTGCCGATTCTGATTCTGGCAGTCTATAGTTTTACGGATTCCGCCAATATCGGAACGATACATGGTTTTTCTGTGCAAAACTATGTGACTTTGTTTACGAAAGAGGAACTGCGTGACATGATTGTCGGAACAGTACTTCTGGCAATCGGTTCTGCGGTTATTGCAACGATACTCGGAACAATCGGCGCCATCGGTGCATTTTACTCAAAAAAAGTACCTGCAGGCATGATCAATGCCATGAATCAGGTGCCGGTTGTCAATGCAGATGTTGTGACCGGTTTTTCAATTTGTATCCTGCTGATTGTTGCATTTGGAATTGACAAGGAGAGTTATATTCCTCTGGTGATTGGACATGTTGTTTTATCGGCACCATTTGTTTATCTTTCGGTTGTGCCAAAATTAAAGCAGATGGACAGCAGTCTCTATGAAGCGGCTATGGACCTTGGTGCGACACCGGGAACAGCACTTCGAAAAGTGGTTCTTCCGCAGATTATGCCGGGAATTATTTCGGGTTTTGCCCTTGCAATTACACTTTCTCTGGATGATTATTTTATTGCAAGTTATACGAAGCCGGCAACATTTAACACAATCAGTACGTATGTTGTAAATGCAACAAAGGGTTCGCAGACAGAGATTAAGACGGCACTTTGGGCACTTTCAACGGTTATTTTTGTGATTGTGGTTCTGGTTGTAATACTGATGAATGCAACCGGAAATAAACATGCAGCTTCTAAAAAAGGAGGTGCAGACGTATGACACACAGATGGATGAAAAGACTGATGGCTTTGATGCTTGCTTTTGTACTGGCTTGGACTTTCGTGTTCACAGGTGTTGCAAGGTTTGATTCCAAGGGAGATACGCTCATGGCAAAGCAGGAGGACGAGGTGATTAAGCTTCGCGTCTGCAACTGGGAAGAATATATTGATCTTGGTGACTGGGATGAAGAAGAATTGATTGATCTGGAGGATGGCACGGAAATCTTTGGTGCAAACTCCATGGTTGATGATTTTGAGGATTGGTACTATGAGACCTATGGTAAGCGGGTAGAGGTGGAATATTCCTGCTTCGGAACCAATGAAGACTTGTATAACATGCTGACGTTAGGGGATGTGTATGACCTTGTATGTCCGTCGGATTATATGTTGATGAAACTGATTGCAGAGGATAAGGTCGTGCCTTTCTCGGAGGAGTTCTTTGACGAGTCTGTGGAGGAGAACTATTATGTGCAGGGTATCTCTCCATATATCCGTGATACATTTGAAAAAAATGAGATAAACGGAGAGCCATGGAGTAAGTATGCTGCCGGCTATATGTGGGGTGTTACAGGTGTGCTTTATAATCCGGAGGAGATGACGGAGGAAGAAGCTTCTACCTGGGAGGTGTTCTACAACCCTGATTTTGCACGTCAGATTACAATTAAGGATAATGTACGGGATTCGTATTTCGCAGCACTCGGTGCATACAGACGCGATCTGCTTATGAGCGAGGAGTTTCAAGGTCGTGAGGATTATGAGGAAGCGCTGTTAGAGGTTATGAATGATGTAACACCGGGAACGATTGATGCGGTTGAAAAGGTGCTTCAGGATATGCAGGATAATGTGTATTCTTTTGAGACAGACAGCGGGAAGGCAGATATCGTGAGCGGAAAAGTAATGGGCAATTATCAGTGGTCCGGCGATGCAGTATATGCTATGGATCAGGCGGAAGAAGATGATTATTATCTGGAATTTGCTGTTCCGGAAGAATCCACAAACCTTTGGTTTGACGGATGGATTATGCTTAAGGCGGGCATCGGCGGGGATGCGGAAAAACAGCATGCGGCGGAAGCCTTTGTCAATTATCTTTCAAGACCGGATAATGTAGTGAGAAATATGTATTACATTGGTTATACGTCCGTAATCAGCGGTGGCGAGGATGATACGGTACTCAATTATCTGAACTGGTGTTACGGAGCAGAGGACGATGAGGAAGAAGTCGTAGATTATCCGCTCGGATATTTCTTCAGTGGGGATAATACAGATGAGCGCTATATCATTCAGGCACCGGAGGAACAGACGAGAAGACAGCTTTTTGCACAATATCCGACGGAGGATGTGCTTCATAGAAGTGCCATCATGCAGTATTTTGGTGAGGATGCAACTAAGTATATTAACCAGATGTGGATTAATGTACGATGCTATAATATAGCGGAGACGCCTGTTACCGTATGGGTGATTGTCGGAATTATATTTGTTTTGATTCTTGCGGTGATTGTGCGCGTGCGTGCAGGTCATTACCGCGGAGAATAAATGTGAGCGAAATATTACATGCGGATGGCTGCAGAGATAAGAAGCGATGAGAGAAGAAATTCAGGTAACCGGTATAATTTTATATGCGACATTGCTTGGAGAGTATGACAAGCGACTCGTGATGCTTACAAAGGAAAGAGGCAAGATTACGGTTTTTGCAAATGGTGCCAGAAAACCAAACAGTCTGCTTCGTGCAGCGAGTCAGAGCTTTGTGATGGGAACATTTACAGTGTATCCGACAAGGGATGCCTACACACTCACAAAAGCAGAGGTGTCCGAATATTTTTCGGACATACCAAAGGATATGGAGAAAATGTGTTACGCTTCTTATTTTTGTGAATTCATGGCGTACTATACGCGAGAGGGAGACTTCTGCACAGACCATCTGAATCTGCTGTATTTCACACTCAAAGCACTGGTTGCCGGAAGGATAAATAACCGGCTGATCCGGTATGTGTATGAGATTCGATTGATGGATATGGAAGGGCAGGGAATTCATTGCTTTCAATGTGTACGGTGTAACAAAGACGAGTTGTTATATTTTAATGCAAAGGCAGGTGGAATCCTTTGCGAGTCATGTGCGAGGGAGCTGAAGGTTGAAAGACGGGTTTCCAAAACCTTAGTTTACACATTGCAATTCATTATGGATACACCTGTCAATAAGCTCTATAGCTTTTCCCTTAAGGAAGAAGCGATGGACGAACTTGAATATGTGGGCAATCGATTCCGGGAAGCCTATGTGGACCGGGAGTTCAAATCTCTTGATATTTTGTCCGGACTATAGAAATGTAGGAAAATCGCAAAATTAGGTTGAAATCTGACCTGATAAACTGTAAAATGTTGTATGTTTCATACGAATGTGAAACATACAACATTTTTGTTTCACAGAATAATCATAGGAATCCTGCACACTCCGGTGCGGGAGGAACATGTATTAAGTTTTCGTTAGAAAACTTAATATGTAGCTCCAGCCTATTTGCAGTATGCAAATTCTGAATGGCTGGAGTTCCGAAGGAAGGAAGGTTTTAAATATGGAAAAGACGTTAGACAAAATTGTGGCACTTGCAAAGAACAGAGGATTTGTGTACCCGGGCTCCGAGATTTACGGCGGACTTGCGAACACATGGGATTATGGTAATCTCGGTGTTGAGCTTAAGAACAATGTAAAGAAGGCATGGTGGAAAAAGTTTATACAGGAAAATCCGTACAATGTAGGTGTTGACTGTGCAATTCTCATGAATCCGCAGACATGGGTGGCATCCGGTCATCTCGGTGGATTTGCAGATCCGCTTATGGATTGTAAAGAGTGTCATGAGCGTTTTCGCGCAGATAAATTGATTGAAGATTATATGGCTGATAACGGAATTGCCATCGAAGGTTCTATCGACGGCTGGACAAACGAGCAGATGGAGCAGTATGTGGAGGAAAAGCATATTTGCTGTCCAAGCTGCGGGAAGCACAATTTTACCGGTATCCGTCAGTTCAACCTGATGTTCAAGACATTTCAGGGTGTTACGGAGGATGCAAAAAATACTGTATATCTGAGACCGGAGACAGCCCAGGGTATTTTTGTAAACTTCAAAAATGTACAGCGTACATCCCGTAAGAAGATTCCGTTTGGTATTGGTCAGATTGGTAAATCCTTCCGAAACGAGATTACACCGGGTAACTTCACATTCCGTACAAGAGAGTTTGAACAGATGGAGCTTGAATTTTTCTGTGAGCCGGGAACCGATATGGAATGGTTCCGTTACTGGAGAGAATTCTGCATCAACTGGTTGAAGGAGCTTGGAATTAAGGATGAGGAGATGCGTGCAAGAGATCATTCACCGGAGGAGCTCTGCTTCTACAGCAAGGGTACAACTGATATTGAGTTCCTGTTCCCATTTGGCTGGGGAGAGCTTTGGGGTATCGCAGACCGTACTGATTATGACTTGACACAGCATCAGAATACATCCGGCGAGCCGATGGAATATTTTGATGATGAGAAGAAAGAAAAATATATTCCGTATGTAATTGAGCCGTCACTTGGTGCAGACCGTGTAACACTTGCATTTTTGTGTGCTGCTTATGACGAGGAAAATATTGGAACCGAGGAGAAACCGGATATGCGTACCGTGCTTCATTTCCATCCGGCACTGGCTCCGGTCAAGATTGGTGTACTTCCGCTTTCCAAAAAGCTGAATGAGGGCGCGGAGAAGATATTTGCTGAGCTTTCTAAGTCATGGAACTGTGAGTTTGATGACAGAGGCAATATCGGTAAACGTTACAGAAGACAGGATGAAATCGGTACTCCGTTCTGTGTAACCTATGATTTTGAGTCTGAGACAGACGGTGCCGTAACAGTACGTGATCGTGACACAATGGAGCAGGAGCGTGTTAAGATTGAGGACCTGAGGGCATACTTTGATAAGAAGCTTGCTTATTAATTTGTATATGTAGAGCGTGAAAGGCGGATGATTTGAAAAAGTCATCCGCCTTTGTGCGGTGTCAACCTAGTCGATTATTGACAAATATTTACATTGTATGTAATAATATAACATATTTGCTTTAGGACATTAAAGCGTTACGCATTAAAGCAACACACAAAAGAAAAGGGGAAAGAGAAGATGGTAGTAAAAATTGTTATGCTCGTATTGTTTTTTGCAACGATGATAGGTGTCGGTGTATATTGCAGAAAGCACGCGACAGATGTAAACGGGTTTGTACTCGGAGGCAGAAATGTAGGACCGTGGCTTACGGCATTTGCGTATGGAACGTCATACTTTTCGGCGGTAATATTTATCGGATATGCAGGACAGTTTGGATGGAAGTTTGGTCTTGCGTCCACCTGGATCGGTCTTGGAAACGCGTTTATCGGTTCCCTGCTGGCATGGAATATACTCGGAAGAAGAACGAGAACGATGACACAGCATCTTGAGAGTAAAACGATGCCGGAATTTTTTGGTAAGAGATTTGATTCTTCCATGTTGAAAATTCTTGCATCCCTGATTGTGTTTGTATTTCTGATTCCGTATACGGCATCGCTTTACAACGGATTATCAAGATTGTTTGGTATGGCATTTAATCTGGATTATACAGTCTGCATTGTTGTAATGGCAGTTCTGACGGGAATCTATGTGATTGCCGGCGGTTATATGGCAACCGCCATCAATGATTTTATACAGGGATGTATCATGATTATCGGTATCATAGCCGTGATTGCATCCGTTCTGAAATCAAACGGAGGATTTTTGGCAGCAATTCAGTCGCTTGCCAATGTTCAGGATGCAGCCGTATCGGATACACCGGGTGTATTTGCATCCTTCTTTGGACCGGATCCGTTTAGCCTGTTATGTGTTGTCATTCTCACGTCGCTGGGTACGTGGGGACTTCCGCAGATGGTACAGAAATTCTATGCGATTAAGGATGAGAAAGCCATTGGAAAGGGTACACTGATTTCCACGATTTTTGCAATTGTTGTAGCCGGTGGCTGTTATTTCCTCGGTGGATTTGGACGTCTGTATAATATTGATGTAGCAGCAGAGGGTTATGATGCAATTATTCCGGCGATGATTGAAAAACTGTCACCGTTTTTGATTGCGGTTGTTGTGATACTCGTCCTTTCAGCATCGATGTCAACACTTTCCTCTCTTGTACTTGCATCTTCCTCGACACTGACTCTGGATATGATAAAGGGTACAATTGTGAAAGATATGACAGAGAAAAAACAGGTGTTGATTATGCGGATGTTTATCGTGATCTTTATCGCCATATCTGCTGTGATAGCAGTTGTACAGTACAAAAATGGTGTGACATTCATCGCGCAGCTCATGGGTATCTCATGGGGTGCACTTGCCGGTGCATTTTTGGCTCCGTTTATTTACAGTCTCTATTGGAAGGGTGTCACAAAGCTTTCCGTACTTGTGAACTTTGTGTTTGGAAGCGGAATCATGATTTGTAATATGCTTATGCGCGAATCCTTCCCGACGGTTTTGCAGTCTCCGATTAACTGTGGTGCATTTGCCATGCTTGCGGGTCTTATCATCGTTCCGGTTGTGAGCCTGCTTACACCGAAGCTTGGAAAAGAAAAAGTGAACTCCGTATTTTCTTGCTACAAGAAAGAAAATTAAGTTATACTTTTTTAATCTCTGCATAAAATATACAGATTATGAAAATGCAGAGGATATTGTATGAAGCAAAAATCAATATCACTTCGCATGATTTTGCTTGCATTTCTGCTTGTATTATTCTTATGCCTATGTACCGCATGCGGTACGAAAAAGGAAAAGGAAAATCCATCCGGAGAGTATAAGCTTTATTCGATGGAGACAGGCGGAGACAGCTATACGAACGAGGATATTGTCTCATATGGGCTTGACAGTATGACATTAATATTGTATGAGGATGGTACGGGCCAAATGGGTTTCGGAGATGAGATGGACGCATTTACATGGGCAGACGGCGCGATAAACTCCGGTGGAGATTCACTTCCTTTTGAGCTTATTGATGGTATGCTCACTGTTTCGGATGATGCCGACACCCTGACTTTTCAGCGAATTGAGGATGCTCCAAAGAAGGCTGAAATTACCGGAGGCACACAGGACGATATGGGCGAAAATACAGCTTCTGAAACGGATGAAATGTCGGAAACGGCAACCGAATAAATACGAAAAAATAGAGCAGACGGTGTTTGCTCTATTTTTTATGTAAACTTTGCACATATTTCACAATAAATTTGAAAAATACCTTTATTATTTGTCAAATTTATGATATAATTTGGTGCAGTGTGATGGGGACTTGCCATAGTCTGCTGTCGCAGAATAATACAATACTTAGGAGGTATATGACAAATGGCAAACAAGTGGGTTTATATGTTTAGCGAAGGCGACATGACCATGCGTAATCTTCTTGGTGGTAAGGGTGCCAACCTTG
>JBJEMZ010000191.1:2112-7291 GCA_051879935.1 Wujia sp. | reverse complement strand
ATCTTCTCGAGCTCATCAGCAGGCTTACGTACTGTGTCAAAGAAAGCAAATACAACATCATGGTAATATTTTGCCCATGCCTTTGGATCGTCTTCCTTCTCTGCTGCCTTCGCAACGATGCCTTTCAGCTCTTCTGTTGCTTTCTTGAGCTCCTGAAGCTTTGCATCGATTGCAGTAATAATCTCAACCTGTGTATTTGCAGCAACACCAACTTCTTTCAAATCCTTCACGGAAGCTGCAAGCTTGCCTTCATACTTCATGACGGCCGGGATTATCTGCTTCTCGGACATCTCAATCATGGTAAGTGCTTCAATGTTAATTGCCTTTGCATAGTTCTCATACATAACAACGCCTCTTGCAACAAGCTCGCGCTTTGACATAACACCATGCTTTTCAAACATCTCGATATTCTCCGGAGTTGCAAGATACTCCACTGCATCAACCATACAAGGAATGTTTGGAAGTCCACGTCTTGCAGCCTCCTCTACCCATTCCTGAGAATAACCGTTACCGTTGAAGATGATTCTCTGATGCTCTCTCAGCTTATCTGCAACGAGCTTCTTTGCTGCTGCCTCAAAATCATCAGCCTTCTCGAGTACATCTGCAAAATTGCAAAGTGTATCTGCAACAATTGTATTCAAAATCATCATCGGCTGAGCAATACTCTGTGTACTACCAACCATACGGAACTCAAACTTATTTCCGGTAAACGCAAACGGTGATGTTCTGTTTCTGTCTGTCGCATCCATCTTGAATTCCGGAATGACAGAGCATCCTGCCTTATAGATCTTACCCTTTACACTGCTTGTAGCTTCTCCGTTTGCGATAATCTGGTCTACGATATCTCCAAGCTGGTCGCCAAGGTATGCGGAAATGATAGCAGGTGGTGCTTCGTTTGCACCAAGTCTGTGGTCATTACCTGCAGAGCTTGCGGAAAGGCGAAGAAGTGCTGCATGATTGTCAACTGCCTCCAGAATCGCTGCCAGAAATACCTGGAACTGCAGATTCTTCTCCGGCTCTTTACCCGGATCAATCAGGTTTTCACCATCTGATGTAGAGATGGACCAGTTGTTATGCTTTCCGGAACCATTCACACCTGCAAATGGCTTCTCATGAAGCAGGCAGGCAAATCCGGTTCTCTCAGCAACCTTCTTCAATGTCTCCATCAATAACTGGTTCTGATCATTTGCCACATTGGTTGTGCCGTAAATCGGAGCAATCTCATGCTGAGAAGGTGCAACCTCATTATGCTGTGTCTTTGCAGGGATTCCATACTCCCACAAATCCTTATTCAGTTCCTTCATGAAATGAGATACCTTATCCTTGATAACACCGAAATACTGGTCATCCAGCTCCTGTCCCTTTGGTGAAGGGGCTCCGAACAATGTACGTCCGGTCAGCTTCAAATCAAGTCTCTGGTTATATTTTTCTTTATCAATCAGGAAGTACTCCTGCTCAGGACCTACCGAAGCGGTAACCTTTGCCGGTGTCTTTCCAAACAGCTTCAGAACACGAAGTGCCTGCTTGCTGACCGCATCCATGGAACGAAGGAGCGGTGTCTTGTGGTCAAGTGACTCACCTGTATAGGAGATAAAAATCGTCGGAATACAAAGAACCTTACATCCTCCAGGAATCTCCTTTACAAATGCAGGGGATGTACAATCCCATACTGTGTATCCTCTCGCTGCGCACGTATCACGAATACCTCCGGAAGGGAAAGAAGAACCATCCGGCTCCGCCTTAATCAGTTCCTTACCGGTAAATTCTGTGATGAATGTACCATCACCAACCGGATCCATAAAGGAATCATGCTTTTCTGCGGTGAGATTTGTAAGCGGATGGAACCAATGAGTATAATGAGTCGCACCAAGTTCCTTTGCCCACTCTCTCATGGCAATTGCAACGGAATCCGCGATCGCTGTATCAAGCGGTGCACCATAGTCAATCGTCTTCTTTAACTCTTTAAATACTGCCTTTGGCAATCTTGCACGCATGACTGCCTCGCAAAATGAACGTTTTCCTAAATCTTCTGCTGTTACTTCCATACTCGTATTCTCCTTTTCCTTAATTTTTTTAATATTTTATAGCTCGTAACTAAGATAACTCAACTTTAAAGAAAAGGCAACCTTAAAAAATCGCCTTTTTTCTTTCAAAATTTTTGTAATATACTGTTTTTACTATATTAAATTAAGTTTGTACTTGTGAAACAAGTGTAAAAAGGGATTTTTGCATTGTTTTCATAACCAAGTCGCTTATTTTTAAGCATTTATATTATGAAAAGCATGCAAAAATCCCTTTTCGCTTGTTTTTATTTTGTTATGTTGTCCCGGACACCCATATAATACATCGCAAATTCCTGCGTAATCAGCTTATTTCGTATCATGAGATTGAGTGTATCTTTAAATTCTGCATGGCTTACCGTTGAATGCGCCAGATTATCCAGGATGTTACTGATTCGATCCGCATACCCATTTGCATCAATTACATTATCACGCAGCATGATATTGGCCTTATAGGCATCCTTGAAAAAAATATTAACCTTGTTTGACATCGTCACACGGTCATCTACCTGAAGCTCAAGTCCAAGTAGGTCAAACAATGCCTTTGCCGAACGGTTCGTGACAAAAATATCCCCGATTCCGTACAGATTTTTGTATGCCGATAAATCATCCACAACGGTGCTATGGGTATAATCCGGCAGATACGGCTGAAACATATCTGCAATCAAGCTCTTACCCTTAAACGCCGCATAATCCATATCCTCGTTGACCATCTGCTTTTTCAAATATGTTATCTCCGAGAACTGGTAACGCGGAATCGATATATGCCGTGGTTCCTGCTCAATCAACAGAAGATGAACTTCCTTGCCCTCTACCCATATGTACGCCGGTGTCTGCGTGATATGGAGCTTCTCGGACCGGTCAATCAGAATCATCCTGTGATCTCTCTTTACCTTATACCGATGCATTGTCTTTCGGATTTTCTTCCGGTCATATGTTGCAATTGTCTCATCTGTGAGTGGTCTTACAACCTGTACCTGTTTCTCTTCAGACTTCTCATCCGGCTGTTCTTTCGGTTGGGGCTCCGGTCGTTCTTCCGGCTGATTTAGATTTTCCGCCTGCCGCGTCGGGTCTTCTTCCGCCGGCTTCAATTTTCCGGCTTTTTTTCTTTTTTTATGTTTTTTCTGTTTTTTTGTTTTTCTGTTTTTTTTCGGTTCTTCCGGTTGTCCGGCTGATTTTGACTGTTCCGGCATATCTGTCAATTCGTCCGTCTCCGACTGTTTTGGAACATCTGTTAATTCAGTCATCTCTGGCTGTTCTGGAACATCTTCCTCCCGGATACCAAGCGTCTGAACCAAAGAAATAAACAAAAAAGTACATACGATTGCCCCAAAAAGGAACAGCATCTCATGCCACAGAATCAGGCACAAAAGGCAAGCAAGGACACCGGCTAAGCTCAAAAAAGCACACAGCAAAACTGCTTTTGCCTTTGCAGAGCCATATTTGATTGTATTAAAAAGCTTCTTCATATGCAGCGCCCCCTGAATCCTTTATACAATCAGACGATTTTCCCTTATGCCTTAAAGATAATCTTACGGAAATTTTTCTTACCTTTTTTCACGATAAATTCGTCTGCAAAATCATCCGGTGTGTACATTGTCTTTACATCTGTAACCTTCTCACCATTTACAGATACACCACCCTGCTCGATGGCACGGCGCGCCTCACTCTTGGATGCAGCAAGTCCTGCTTCCACCATAACAGACATCAAATCGGTCTGCCCGTCACGGAAGATTGTCTCAGTAATCTCTGCCTCCGGCATGTTTTCCGTATTGCCGCCACCAAATATATTTTTCGCAGCAGAAAGTGCCTTATTTGCTTCCTCTTCTCCGTGCACAAGGGAAGTAAGTTCAAACGCAAGAATCTCTTTTGCTTTGTTTAACTCACTGCCTTCCCAACTTTCCATCTTCTGAATCTCCTCAAGAGGAAGGAATGTGAGCATCTTCAGGCACTTAATGACATCTGCATCATCAACATTTCTCCAGTACTGGAAGAATTCATACGGAGTTGTCTTTTCCGGATCGAGCCATACTGCACCCTTCTGTGTCTTGCCCATCTTCTTACCCTCAGAATTAAGCAGCAGGGTAATCGTCATGGCATGTGCATCCTTGCCGAGCTTACGACGGATAAGCTCTGTACCGCCAAGCATATTGGACCACTGATCATCTCCACCAAACTGCAGATTGCAACCGTACTTCTGAAACAGTGCATAGAAATCATAGCTCTGCATGATCATGTAATTGAACTCGAGGAAGCTAAGTCCCTTCTCCATTCTCTGCTTGTAGCACTCTGCCGTAAGCATACGATTGACAGAGAAATGTGCTCCAACCTCACGCAATACATCAATATAGTTCAAATCAAGCAGCCAGTCCGCATTGTTCACCATCAAAGCCTTTCCATCAGAGAAGTCAATAAAACGACTCATCTGTTTGCGGAAGCACTCGCAGTTATGGTCAATCGTCTCTCTTGTCATCATCTGACGCATATCGGTTCTTCCGGACGGGTCGCCAATCATTGCCGTACCACCACCAATCAGAGCAATCGGTTTATTACCACCCATCTGTAAACGCTTCATCAGACAAAGTGCCATAAAATGACCGACATGCAGACTGTCAGCCGTCGGATCAAATCCGATATAAAAGGTTGCTTTTCCCTCATTTATCAAGTTACTGATTTCTTCCTCATTTGTTACCTGGGCAATCAAACCTCTTGCCACCAGTTCGTCATACAGTTTCATCTATTTTCCTCCTTATATTATGTAATGACTTCTCTTAACAATATCCCTTGTCAAATGTAATTACAGTATAATATGTCACATCCTTTTGCGCAAGTCTCTCGCAAATTGCCTCACGAATTTCCGTCTCCGTCTTCTTGCACTCATACGGAATCAAAATGTCAAATATAAGATTCGTGTGGGTTGGCCCTGACACAATTCGGAAATCATGCATCGCAAGAAGCGGATCAATCTCCTTTAATATATCATGCATCATATCACGGCATACATTCGTATTCTCGTCATGAAAGTCAATCGGATCCATATGAATCGTCATGCGGACACCAAGTTCATCATAGATATTACGTTCCAGTTCGTCAATCGCATCATGAATTTCCATAATATT
>JBJEMZ010000191.1:0-2012 GCA_051879935.1 Wujia sp. | reverse complement strand
TCAAAGCCGACAATCAGAATCGCAGCAGCAATCACAAGTGATGTCAGATACTCCATCCTCCCATGCCCAAACGGATGGTCCTTATCCGCCGGCTTTGCTGCCATTTTATACCCAAACATTGTAACGATACACGTCGCACAATCAGACAGATTATTGACACTGTCCGAGATAATCGATATCGAATTAGCAAACAGTCCGATTACAAGTTTTGCAGCAAACAGACACACATTACATATGATTCCAATAACAGACGAAAACATACCATAGCGCTTCCGCACCTGCGGTTCATTTACCTGTTCATAATCTTTTATAAATTTATGAATGAGTATTTCCAGCATCCTGTCCGATTTCCTCCAATCTCTTGCAATAATTTACCGTTCCGACACCCATAGCCATAAACACAAAGAAATAAGGTGTTGTAATCGGCTGATTCAAATTCAATACACTCTGCGCAAAATAAGACACTGTTGCACCAAGACACACATAAATCCAAGTATTTCGATGTGCATTTTTAATCATATAAACAATACTACTTATCACCAGTCCAAGATAACTGAGCAGTCCAACAATCCCCAAAGTAAACAGGTATTGCAAAAGCTCATTGTGTGCATTGTCATATACTTTACCCGTTACACTCACCATCTCATCGTAGCACACCGCTTTTAAGGTGACACGGACTGTTTCATTTCCATATCCAAACAATTTATTCACTGCAGGAGCATCTCCATACACCTCCACGATTTTACGCCAGATATAGCCACGATAACTTCCCCATTTATCATCAAACCGAAAGAATGAAGAACCGGATGTAATTCCAAAGATGATAAACACCACAAAAAGCACTGCGCAGGCAGAACAGAAAATCCAAACAACCTTCTTCTTATTCAAAGATTCCAGCTTATTTTTCCACACTTTGCCCGCCAGTCGGACAAGCAGATAGCCAACGAACACAACACCACACGCGATCAGTGCAACATCCAGTCGGTTAAGCACAATTGCGAGCCCGCCCCTTTTTTCGTCATACCGTGTTGTTGCATACCTGTTAATCACACCCAAAAGCAGATTTCCGGTCATAACCCAGAATATACCCGAAAGAAAATACCGCACCCTGCCCTGCATGTATGCCAAAATACCAAGCACAAAAAAACCGGCAAAAAGACCAACAAACACACTGTCACTGTTCGAGATTAAAATGTTAATACCCGCAACTACAAGCATCGTCCCGGCAACGGCACGATAATACCATTCTTTTGCGAACACATACACTGCTAAAAATACCGGAATCGAAATCGAAAGAAAACATGCATACATATTGATATTGCCAAATGTTGAGATGAATTTTGTATATTGATTTTCTGCGATACGGTATTTTAAATCCAGAAAATCATTTTCCATATGCTGACAGATTGCTACAATATACGCAAACGCACTTGCTGCCGAAAAAATAAAGAAACAAACCATATGCGGCCGGTAGCGGAACGCGAGCAGCAAAAAGACTGCCGCTATGATAAAATATGCCAAAAGACCCATATGTCTTCCTTGAGTCCCATAAAATGCATCTTTTTTATCCGGCGCACAAAACCACGCAAACAGGTTTGCCATCAAAAAAGCAAGCATCCAAAATTCCGGCCGAAAATAACGCTTTTTAGTAATCGACTCTGAAAGCAGAGGCTTATAGTGATAATACTGTCTCAGATTTGCCTCGACAATAAACCCAAGAATTGCAAGGATTAAATAAACTCCGGATGCAAATACAAAAAAGTGATATTTTGTAATTGTAATATTGAAGTAATGGTCATCATACACAAGCGGATATATTCCCAGCAAAAGAAACATATAAACATATGCTGCCACATCCATCATGCGCATACCCTGGCAATACATGAAACTATCTGTTTTCTTTGTTTTTCCATCTTTCATACAAAGGCACCTCACATCGTATCCTGATGACTACAATTCATATCCTCTGTTCCATCAAATTCCGGATATGAAAAAACCCCTTGCTTAACAAG
>JBJEMZ010000190.1:0-7295 GCA_051879935.1 Wujia sp. | reverse complement strand
ATATTTTTGTGTGTACTTTGACGCACTGCACAAAATAATCTCATCCTGGTACATCACATTTCCTTTCAAAATCACACGGTCAAAATTCCACGGAATCTAACCGATTACATCCGACATGTCGTAGAGTCCTGCCGGTTTACCTGCCAGGTATTTTGCAGCCTCCACCGCACCTTTGGCAAAAACGGATTTTGAATATGCCGTATGCTTAATCTCGATTACTTCATCGATTCCCGCAAATATAACCTCATGCTCCCCGACGATGGTTCCTCCTCGTACAGCGGAGATACCAAGCTCCTTTTTGTCACGTTTTTTCCGAACCTGGGAACGGTCATATACATATTCATACTCATTATTTCTTGCGTCATTGATGGCATCCGCAAGGGCTAATGCCGTTCCGGACGGGGCATCTACCTTCTGATTGTGATGCTTCTCAACGATTTCAATATCATAGCCTGCCGGCGCAAACACATTCGCTGCCTGGGCAAGCAGCTTGATAATCGTGTTAATTCCAAGACTCATATTGGCAGATTTCAAAATTGCTACCTTCTCAGAACAGATAGAAACCTTGTTTAGCTGCTCCGGAGAAAGACCGGTTGTACAAAGCACCACCGGAATCTGTCTTGCGACCGCATAATCAAGCAGCTTATCAACAGCCACAGCTGCCGCAAAATCAATAATCACATCTGCCTCCACATCACATGCTTCGATATCCGTAAATACCGGATATCCGTTTTCCCGATTGTCCACTACATCAATACCTGCAACGATCTTTACATCGGCATCGTCCTTACAGATTCCCGTAATGACCTGCCCCATTTTTCCGTTACAGCCATGCATGATTATCCGAACCATTTGATTGCCTCCTACTATATCTGTTATGCCAGAGTAATTCCAAATTCTACCATTGCTTTTTTCAGCTTTTCTACATGTTCCGGCTCCATCTCTGTAAGCGGCATGCGAAGATTGCCTTCACAAAGTCCCATCAGCTCCACTGCCTTTTTCACAGGAATCGGATTAACCTCACAAAACAGTGCATCACAGAGTGGAATGGCACGAATCTGCAAATCTCTTGCTGCATTTACATCGCCATCCAGATACTTCTGTACCATATCATGTGTCTCCTTTGGTGCCACATTTGCAAGTACTGAGATAACACCCTTTCCACCAAGTGAAAGAATCGGCAGTATCTGGTCATCATTTCCGGAATATACATCCAGACAGCCGTCTGCAAGACTAACCAGACGTGCAACCTGGGAAAGATTGCCGGTTGCTTCCTTGATTGCAACAATATTCTTGACAGTTTTTGCAAGTGTTACCGCTGTTTCCGGCAAAATATTTGTGCCGGTTCTGCTCGGTACATTGTACATGATAATCGGAAGTGTTACGCTGTTTGCAATTGCTGTATAATGTGCAATCAGTCCCTTTTGCGTTGCCTTATTATAATATGGTGTTACAACAAGCAAACCATCCACGCCGTATTTCTCTGCCTCCTGTGACAGATAGATAGCGGTCTCCGTACAGTTTGAACCGGTACCTGCAACAACCGGGATTCGCTTATTTACGACCTCAGCGCAAAACCGGATGCAGTCAAGATGCTCCTCATGAGTCAGTGTCGAAGATTCGCCGGTTGTACCGCATACAACGATACAGTCTGTTCCCCCTGCAATCTGGTATTCGATCAATTCACGGAATTTATCATAATCAACGGAACCATCCTTCTTAAACGGCGTAACAATTGCAACTCCTGAACCTGTAAAAATTGACATAAATAACATCCTCCTTAATATGTTTACTAAAAGAAAGCCGGCACCGATAAAGTGCCAGCTTGAAATATCATAATTTCCGGTAGCGCTCCATCTGTGTGCAAACAAATGACAGTCATACAGCTCTTAACTGCACAACCAGGATTCCGGAGCTTAGACTTCCGACATCCTTCGGCGACCTCCCCTTTTCCATGCGTTCCACTGCTCTAAGTCATCCCGCAGAGTACTCTTGAAGCCCGCACCTCTACTCATAAAAATTATAGTTAGTATAGCATTGTTGTATTTATATGTCAATCCTTATTCCAGACATTCCATCTTGCTGACTGACACCTCATATGCGACCTTGTTCACGATTTCATCATTCCCGATTTTTTTCTGATATTCCCGGCTTTGAATTCTTCCCCATACTGCTACATGCTCTCCGACTGCAAGCTTCCCTGCAAATCTTGCATTTCTGCCCCAGCAGATACACGGAATATAATCCGATTTTCCATACGCGCGGTTTACGGCAAGTAAGATATCCGCGATTTCTCTGCCGAGCGGTGTCATACGGTATATCGGTTCCTTACATATGTATCCATCCAGATAAATCTGGTTCGGCTTATTCTCCCGATCATCCACCTCATCCACGATTTCAATCTCGCGGACAAACACGGACAGAATCAGACGGTTCTTATTTTCCTCATGCTTATTATACGAACGAAACTGTCCTTTTGCCAAAACCTTCTGGCCGATATGAGAATTTTCCACATCAAATAACCGGTCAGAAACCATCAAAGGGATTACATCGTGCGCATCGCTTAATCTGCTGACAACCAAATCCACCATGTAAAATCCTTCCCCAAATATTTCATGGCTGAACCGAAAGTCCGATACGATTTCTCCCGCTACTACCACCTGATTGTTGTTTAAAATTTTCTCTGTCATATTTTTTCCTCCTTCATATTGTAACGCCCTCCGATTTGCAAATATCCCCAATCAAATCGAGAGTTTTTTTATTGTACATTTACAATATATGCGTTTTATTTTTTTATATGACAAGAAAATTTCAAAAAATATTTTTATTAAGTTCTCTGCCGCAAAACTTCATAGGCAATGACTGCCGTCGAAATCGCAGCGTTCAAGGATTCGACCTTTCCCTTCATCGGTATCCGAATTAAATCATCCGCCTTTTTACTGATTGCATCCGATAACCCATTTCCTTCATTTCCAATCAGAAATGCACACGGTTTACGAAAATCCTTCTCGTAAAAGCTTCCACCTGAAAGATGTGCGCCGTAGATTGTAATACCATTTCTTTGCAGCAGCTCCACTTCATCCGCAAGCTGCTCCGTCACACGAAACGGAACGCGAAACACAGAGCCCATTGTCGAACGAATCACCTTCGGATTGTAGATGTCCACAGTATCCCCGCTCATCAGGATTCCGGTGACACCGGCACCTTCCGCTGTCCGGATGATCGTCCCGAGATTACCCGGATCCTGCAAATGTTCGATGACAAGAATAAATGGGGCTTCCTCTCCCGCAAGTAAATCCAATGTCTTGTATGCAGGCATGGAAACCTCAGCCAGTATCCCCTGCGGTGTACTTGTATCCGACATGCCGGAAAATACGGAATCCCGCACAATCTCGACTGGAATCTGCCCGCAATCTGCGATTACATCCGCAAATTTTTCCATACTGCTCTCTGCGACATAAAGTGCCAAAAGCCATGTTTTGGGAATTTCCCGCACCATACGGATATTCTCCACAAGAAATACATGTTCCTCCCTGCGAAAGCCTGCAGAACGCATAAGCTTTTTAATTCTTTTTATTTTGTCGTTTGATGCTGATGTAATCACTGTTTTTTCTCCGTTTTTTGTACTACGTTCACATTGTCTTTTCCATACTCCGCATACAGCTTACCCAAAAGTGCATCCTCTACAAGCACTCTGTAACGGTCCGGAAGCTGCTTCACCTTGCGTATCTGTTTTGCACGTTCTTCTTCGGTAGGTGTAATCATAACCTTCACAACTGTCCGTCCCTTATGTTGTTCGAGAATCTGATACAGACGCGTCATCTGATTCTCAAAGGTCTGCATATCCGGAAACCGTAACCACAAATCCTTTTTCTCCGCTTCTTTGTCAAGACGGAGTTCATCAAGCAATGTCATCTTGGAAAACAAAAGCTTTCCGCCCCGCTCATCAATCGAAGCATTTCCGCGAATAATAAGCTTTGCATCCTTCACAAGCTTTTCTCTATACTGACGATAATCCCTTGCAAACACAACTACTTCCACTGTACCGTACAAGTCCTCAACCGACAAAAATGCCATCTCGTCACCATTTTTGGTAATCTTTCTGGTAATGTCCGCGACAATGCCGCCAATCGTATAGGTTTCTTTGTCTTTCAGACGTTCCGAGCCTTCAAATGCACTACCATCCCCTGTCTCCTCAGAATTTTCCGTGTCGTCAACAATAAAATCCGTTGATTTCGCTGTAACATATTCGTCTAAGATATCCATATAATCATCAAGCGGATGTCCACTGATATACATACCGAGTATTTCTTTTTCCCGTGCCAGCAGTTCTTCCTTTGAATACTCCGAAAGTTCCGGATACTGTATCTGAAAATCCGTCTTTTCCTCTTCCCCAAGGAAATCAAGCAGTGACATCTGCCCGGACATCGCACTTTTTTTATCCTTTGCTGCCTGATCTAAAATTGCAGGATACACAGTCATCATCTGTTTTCTGTTATATCCAAATCCATCAAACGCACCGGCAAGAATAAAGCTCTCAATGGTACGCTTATTTGCTTCCTTACTGGAAAGCCGGTTCACAAAATCTTCCAGACTCTTAAACGGTCCATTTGCCTGTACTTCTTCATGGATCACATCTGTCACACCGTCTCCCACACTCTTCAGTCCGGAAAGACCGAACCGGATTGCGTTTCCATCGACTGTAAAATCACCGCTTCCCTTATTGATGTCCGGTGGCAAAATCCGTATTCCCATCGATTTACAGGTCTGAATATAAGCACTCATCTTCGACGGATTTTCACGCACGGAGGATATAAGCGCCGCCATATATTCAACCGGGTAATAAATCTTAAGGAAAGCAGTCTGATATGCCACAACCGCATAAACGGCGGCATGGGATTTGTTAAATGCATAATTTGCAAAATCAACCATATCATCAAATATTTTGTTTGCCGTCTGCTCCGGTATTCCGTTTTTCACACAGCCCGGCACACCCATCTCCTCGTTTCCATACACGAAATACTGCCGTTCCTTATCCATCACATCCGCTTTTTTCTTGGCCATGGCACGGCGCACCAGATCCGAACGCCCCATGGAATATCCGGCAAGCTCCATAACAATCTGCATAACCTGCTCCTGATAGACCATACATCCATACGTGGAAGCAAGAATCTTCTCAAGCTGTGGTGTATCATATACGATATCATCCGGATGTTCACGGTTCGCAAGATACTTCGGTATAAAGTCCATCGGGCCAGGTCGGTACAGGGATATACCGGCAATCACTTCATCCAGATTTTTTGGCTTCAACTGTTTCATGAAGCTCTTCATACCTGCACTCTCAAGCTGAAATACACCATCTGTCTTTCCTGCAGACAACATTTCATAAATTGCAGGGTCCTTGTAATCAAGCTCGGACAATTTGATCTCAATCCCATGATTTTCTTTGATTCGATCAAGTGCATCCTGTATAACAGTGAGGTTCCGTAGCGCAAGGAAATCCATCTTTAACAGGCCAAGCTCCTCAACCGGATCCTTCTCATACTGAGACACAATTCCGCCATCCGCACTTCTTGCAAGTGGAACATATTCTTCTATCGGCTTTTGACCGATAATGACGCCTGCCGGATGGACACCGGTATGGCGCTGCAGGCCTTCGAGTTTCATTGCCATGTCTACAAGACGCTTTACCTCCGGCTCCTCATCGTACATCTGCTTTAAATCCGGGCTGATCTGCAATGCCTTTTCCAAAGTGACATCTTTTCCGTTCGGCAGCTTCGCAGGAATCGCTTTTGCCACCTTGTCACACAAATTATACGGAAGCGCCATTGCACGCCCGACATCCCGTATACACATTTTTGCCGCCATCGTTCCGAATGTAACAATCTGCACAACCTTATCCGAACCGTATTTCCGGATAACATAATCGATGACCTCCTGTCTGCGGTTGACACAGAAGTCTATATCAATATCCGGCATAGATACACGCTCCGGATTTAGGAATCGCTCAAACAGCAATCCGTATCGAAGCGGTTCGATATCTGTTATGGTAAGGCAATAGGATACAATGGAACCTGCAGCAGAGCCCCGTCCCGGTCCAACCGGAATCCCGTTTTTCTTTGCATAATTTACAAAGTCCCATACAATCAAAAAGTAATCGACAAATCCCATCTGCCGAATCATATTTAATTCATAGGAAAGCCGATTACTTACTTCCTCCGTCACCTGCGGATATCGTTTTTTCGCGCCCTCCTCACAAAGCATCGTCAGATAGGAAAAAGAATCATATCCATCCGGCACATCGTATTTCGGAAGCTTCCGCTCACCAAACACAATCTCTACATTGCACATATCTGCAATCTTATTTGTATTTTCCAGGGCATCCTTCGCATACGGAAACAATTCCTCCATCTCATCCGCCGACTTCAGATAATACTGTCCGCCCTCATAGCGCATACGGTTTTCATCGTTTACCGTCTTACCGGTCTGAATACAAAGCAGGATGTCATGTGCTTCCCAATCCTCCGCCTTGATATAATGAGAGTCATTCGTTACGACCATCGGAATCCCCGTCTCCTTCGACAGACGCATCACTCCCATATTGACGATACGCTGAGCAGGAATTCCATGATCCTGCATCTCCAGATAATAATTTCCTTCCCCGAATATTTCCAAATGCCGGAGTGCTGCCTTCTTTGCAGCCTCGTACTGCTCCTGTCGAAGCTCCGTCGCAACCTCGCCCGCAAGACAGGCTGATAGTGCAATCAACCCCTCGTGGTACTGTTCCAAAACCTCCATATCGACACGCGGTTTATAATAATACCCCTCTGTGTATCCACGCGTTACGATTTTGCAGAGATTATGATATCCCAGGTCATTTTTTGCAAGCAAAACAAGGTGGTAATATCGGTTTTCACCTTTTACCACCTCTCTGTCAAAACGCGAGCCCGGCGCCACATATACCTCACAGCCGATAATCGGCTTGATTCCATGCGCCTTACAGGTTTTATAAAATTCAATTACACCATACATAGCTCCATGATCCGTGATGGCAAGCGCATCCATGCCAAGCTCCTTTGCTCGGGGCACAAGCTCAGATCTTTTCGCAGAACCATCCAGAAGACTATATTGTGTATGCACATGTAAATGTGTAAATTTCATTCGTGATTCCCCTTTTTAATAATCATCCTTGTATGGAAAAAGATATTTTATAAATGGCAGGTATTTTGTCATCTTCTTTCTGCGAAGCGGTATCACCTCATAGTTTCGAATGTAATGAAGCGTGTAGGCTTCCC
>JBJEMZ010000189.1:0-7329 GCA_051879935.1 Wujia sp. | reverse complement strand
GTGCAATAAACGGATGAATTTTCTCCTCCAGCTTCCAGATTTCCCCCTTCGGTCCGCGTCCGTAGGACGGAGGATCCATAATAATTCCATCATAATGATTGCCACGGCGAATCTCACGCTCCACGAATTTCACACAATCATCCACCAACCACCGAATCGGTGCATCCGCAAGACCGGAGGATGCCGCATTTTCCTTTCCCCAGGTCACCATGCCTTTCGATGCATCCACATGGGTAACCTTCGCTCCCGCTTTGGCTGCGGCAAGCGTAGCGCCTCCCGTATAGGCAAACAAATTAAGCACCTTTATCTCGCGGTTTGCATTTCGTATCTTCTCGCCAAACCAATCCCAGTTTACCGCCTGTTCCGGAAAAAGCCCTGTATGTTTGAATGTAAACGGTTTCAAGTGAAAGGTAAGATCTTTATAGTTGATACTCCATTGCTCCGGAAGATTCATAAACTCCCATTCGCCACCGCCTTTATTGCTTCTGTGGTAATGTCCGTTTAGGTTTTTCCACGCCGGATTCTTTCTCGGAAGATCCCACAGCACCTGTGGGTCCGGACGCAGCAGGATATAATCTCCCCAGCGTTCAAGCTTCTCACCCTTTGAGCAATCGATAATCTCATAATCTTTCCACTGATCTGCTACCCACATATATCTTACCCATATTCCTTCCATTCATTGTATTAATTCCATATATTTCATTCCATTTATTACTCATGGTAACATACCCCACAAACTTCCGCAAGGCAAAAAGGAAAGCAAAATCCCGCGTTCCCTGTCGAATTGCTATTCACAACTCAACCGAAACCGCGGGATTCTCTACACAAAAATCCGCTTCGCAAATTTTTACATAATTTACCAATCACGTTCCTCAATCGGTATATATTCTTTGTGATGACCGACAAACTTGTATGCCGGACGGATAATCTTTCCTTTGTTGACAAGCTCCTCGATCCGATGTGCCGACCAGCCGGAAATTCTCGAGATTGCAAATATCGGTGTAAATATCTCCATTGGGAGCTTCAGCATCGTATAGACGAAACCGCTGTAGAAATCCACATTGGCGCAAACTGTCTTGAATGTCCGTCGGTGTGAGCTGATGAGATCTGCCGCAATCCGCTCTACACGGTCATACAATGCAAACTCATCCTGCAATCCCTTTTCTTCAGAAAGCTTCTTTGCATATTTCTTCAGAATCACTGCTCTTGGATCAGATTCACTGTAAACCGCATGCCCCATACCATAGATGAGTCCGGAGTGGTCGAATCCCTTCTTGTCAAGCAGTCCCTGTAAATATTCTGCTATCTCGTCCTCATTCTCCCAGTCCTTAACATGCATTTTCATGTCATCAAACATCTGCTGCACCTTGATGTTGGCACCACCATGCTTCGGTCCCTTCAGGGAACCTAAGGATGCGGCAACTGTCGAGTACGTATCTGTACCGGTTGATGTCAGGACATGGGTTGTAAATGTGGAGTTATTACCACCACCATGCTCTGCATGAATGACAAGGCAGACATCCAGAACCTTTGCCTCCAAAGCTGTATATTTGCCATCCGTACGGAGCAGGCGCAGGATATTTTCTGCAGTTGAAAGCTCCTGCTTTGGTCTGTGAATAACCAGACTCTTATCCAGATAATAATGCCGGTATGCCTGATAGCCATATGCAGCCATAACCGGAAACTGTGCAATCAATTTCAGACACTGCATCAGCACATTCCGAATATCAAGATTGTTTGGATCCGGATCATATGTGTACAGCGTCAGTACACATTTTTGCAGGACGTTCATCATATCACGGCTCGGCGCCTTCATGATGACATCCCGGTTAAAGCTCTCCGGAAGCTGTCTGAGCTCCCCAAGCACTTTGATAAAGCTGTCAAGCTGCTCCTGACTCGGCAATTCGCCAAACAAAAGCAGATAGGTTGTCTCCTCAAATCCATACAGGCTGTTGCGGAAGCCCTCCACGAGCTTTTGCACCTCATAACCCTGGAAATAAAGTTCTCCCGGAATCGGCACACGATGTCCATCCACTACATTAAATCCCATAACATCGGAAACTTCTGTAAGTCCCGTCAGGACGCCTCGGCCGTTGGAGTCTCTGAGTCCTCGTTTTACGTTGTATTCCTCATAGAGATTCAGGTCGATTTTACCCGAATCGTTACAGAAACGAACGTATTCATCTAAAATCTGGTCAAACTTTAAATCAGCCATAAAATCAACTCCTTTGTTGTTCCTAAGAACTTTTTATATCCACCGGATTGTCATTCTTTGACCTTTTTGCCGGTTGCATAACTGTAATCCGTAATCAGTCCGGTCTCCGGGTCTGAATAAGCGGAAATATTTATCTTATATTCTTCCATATCATGCCATAGATAGTACGATCGGAAGAACGAGTAATCATCAGACGATAATTCATCTCCTAAATCTGCATAGGTATCGATGAACTTCTGCTCGTCATCGCCAAGGGCAATACCTCCCGGAAAACTGATATTCCCGGAATAATAATCGGAATCCACGCTTATCTTTGTAATGTATCCATATTTCGGCATAATCGCACTTTTTGTAAAATTGTCAAGCGTAATCTCGATACTCTCACCATTTTTCTCCATTCGCGTGCTGACAGCAGCATTGCCCGCGATATAGGTGTCAACGGATGTATCCAAGGTCCATCCATCTGCCTCAAACTCCGTAAACGGTACCGGCAGAACATAATTTTTGCCGTCAACCGTAATGATGCTGTCGAACCGGTCTGTACTTTCACCGTTTGGTGCTACATACTGACTATTAATAGCCGGTGCTTCCGTATTTAAATCCGTCAGGGATGTCACGCCCTCCGGCATCGCCGTATTCACCATGCTGATACTTACAAGGTTTTCAGTGTCCGAAATCTCTAAATCAACACCATCCTCCGATGTATCTCCCGCATAATCGAGGGATACATACGTTCCGCTTCCGTCAATATATTCCCCATCATACCGATATTCCGGTGCGCCAAATGCTGCCTTGATATCTGCCTCCGTGGATGAAAGAAGCTTGATTCCTCCCGGAAGTTCAATCATAAAATCATCCTTATGGCTATGGGATCGATTGTTATAGGAAAAACCAATAACATAACAGTTATCCACTTTTTCTTCTTTCAGACCCGGGTTTGCAATAAATACCGTCATCTCTGCACGATCATTGTAAAAGCCGTATCTTCCCCAGTCGTTTGCAGCAATCGTTGTGAGCGTATCATCTGTCGTCCACCCTTTTGCCTTAAACTCTGTATAAGGAAGCGGGAACTGATAAATCGTTCCATCGATGTTGGCGGTATAGCCTCTCCATGTATCCGAAAGCTCGGTCGGCCATTCATATGCGGCATCCGGGGCATCTGTTGCCGTTGCCTGTTCCGTAGTTGCCTCAGTTGTGGTCTCCGATGTCTCGGATGATGCTTCGGTTGTTTTATCTTTATTCTTACCACCAAATATCAAAATCAATCCGATAATGAGTAAAATTGCCGCAGCCACAATTGCGATAATTAACCCCGTCTTCTTCTTTTTTGTACCCGATGAGGTATCAAGATGCATAGACTTAACCGCTGCAGAATCGGAAATGGTTCCAGATGCCAGACCCGGTTTTGACTGTCCCATCGAACCAGTCACCGGCAACGCACCATCACCGTACAAATCCGAAAGCATCTCTCCTATATTCTGATAACGGTCCTGAGCTTTTACCGAAAGTCCTTTGCGAAGTACAAGCTCCGTGCGATTTGAGACCGAAATACCATATGCAGAAGGATCCCGATATGTATCATCCTCCATACGCTCCACTCCGTTTGGAGGAACCTGGCCTGTCAACATCTTATACATGGTGGCGCACAGACTATATATATCTGTCCATGGACCCTGTTTCCCTTTCGCGTAATACTGCTCAGGAGGGGCATATCCATGCTTCAAAATAACCGTGTATGTCTTATCGGTTTCTGCAGACTGTCCACGCACAGATCCAAAATCAATGAGTTTAATCTTGCCCTCATTATCCACCATAATGTTATCCGGGCTGATATCCCTATGCACAAGACCGCAGTTGTGAACCTGATAGAGCGACTCAAGAACCGGTTTCATCAATGCCAGCACGGTACTCTCATCTATCTTGCCACCCATACCATTTAAATATTCCTTCAAATTCACACCGTTAATATATTCCATAACAATATATCCGGTTCCGTTTTCATAGAAGAAATCCTTGATTGAAACAATACCCTGAAGCTGATAAAACTTTGAAAGATTTCTGGCTTCTTCTACATACCGTTTCAGCCCTTTGTCATAAACTTCCTTTTTGCTTTCATGCGGTGTGACGATAGTCGTTGATACCGAATCACGGCTGGCAAAGCTGTCCGGATAATACTCCTTAATCGCAATATAGGTCTGCAGGTTCACATCCCAGCCGATATAGGTAATTCCAAATCCCCCGACTCCAATTACACGTCCAATCATGTATTTACCCTGTAATACGGTAAATGGTTTCAGACAATTCGGTTTTTCTTCATATCCACCAATGTCAAATCCGCAATAGTGACATATGCTTTCCTCTTCACCAATTGGCTGCATGCAATTTGGACATTTGTCATACTTGTTCATCTTTGATTTCCTTTCTCCCCCGAAATCCCGCATATAGCATACGGGGATTATAACAAAATTAATTCACAACTACAAGTTAATTTGAATTTTCTATGTTTTAACGAAATAAATAAAGTTTTATAGTTCAACAACATATTTTTCAAAAGCATTTACAACCTTGGTCTCCTTATAGTAGGACTCCCTTTTGAAATCACGGCCATAATTGATATGCACATGTCCGTGTGCAAACAATTTCGGTTTGTAAGTATCAAGTATCTCATAGAAAGCCTGAAATCCTGTATGAGGCAAATCCTCACTGTCATTTAACTGATACGCCGGCGAATGGGTAATGAGTACATCAACGCCTCCCGCCTTCTTAATCTTTTTACGAAGCTTTTTGACACGTTTTTGCATTTCCTTTTCCGTATACTGATAACTGCCAAAGTTATAGCACATACAGCCGCCAAGACCCATAATCCGAACACCGTCATGTACATAGATATCATCGTCAATACAAATGCATCCATCCGGTGGTGTCTCTTCATAACAACGATCATGATTTCCGTGCACATACAAAATCGGCACTTTTGCAAATGTAGCCATAAATGACAAAAACTGCGGGGCCAGATCACCACAGGAGATAATCAGGTCAATACCCTCCAATTTACTTTTTTCAAAATAATCCCAATAGTACTTCGACTCCTCGTCTGCAAGTAACAAAATCCTCATGTGTGTTAACCCTCGTCCTTTATACCCTTTTGCTCGACAATTGATTTTGCCTCTTCTTTAATACCTTTTTGCTCAACAATTGATTTTGCCTCGTCCTTCATGTCCTCCATGGCCGGTATCTCCCCCACAATATTGTCAACCAGCCAGTTCATAGACATGATTTTCTCCGGCGTCATAGACTGATTTTCCTCACTTTTTACTGTCTCATCCTGTGCTTTTACCAAACAGTCAAACGGAGCAAATTCATTGTTTTTCATAAGTCCGCGCATAATCTCAACCAGTTGCTTTGTAGCAGCCGGGATCTTATTAGAGCAAATCAAATCCACAACCTCTGCCGAAAGTCCCCACCAATAGTTAATCGCCTTTTCTTCCTTCGCATCATCCTGCTTTAGCGTTCCGCTCACAACACTCTCAATGAGCTTTGCGTAAAATTCTCCCCACTGATAGAGCGGAAATGCAAGGTTGACTGTTTCCCCGTTCTCTATATGATACAAACCATATCTGCGGTTTTCTGAATTCGGCTTAATCATAACCTGGTCAGATATATACTCGATTCCATTTTCTTCAAATGTACGCAATACATTTTCCCGTGTGTTTCCCTTGACCTTCGTCCACTCGAGATAAACCTTCGCATACGGATTGACCATGCGCGCACCAAGCGCGAACGCATTAATATTTGCAGGCATACCGATGATAGGGTAATCCGCAATATAACCGATTTTACCGCTTCTCGCCATAGCTCCTGCAACCATGCCTGCCAAAAACTTCACTTCATACAGACGTGCATAATACGTGCTGATTACCTTGTGCGATGTATTGAGCGAACAGTTCATAATCGTGACATCCGGATGATTGACCGCCACCTTCACACTCGCACTGATTAACTGTGGTGTCGTCGTAAAGATGACGGAAACACCCATCAGAATCAAATCCTCCATGGCAGAGATGGCTTCCTCCTCCGACTCAATATTATGCACCTTGAGCGTCTTCACCTTATCCGAATAATGTTCCTCAAGATACAGTCGTCCAAGCTCATGTCCATAGAGCCATTCCGATTCCTGTGGATCCTTATTGAACACAAACGCCACCATAACACGTTTTGGTGTCGGGCTCCAGAAGTAATCCATAACTTTTTTTCGACCGATTTTGGTCGGCTCCATGCGAAGCTCAATTTCCCGGCCTTTTGATTCTATCAGAAATTCATCCCAGAGAAGCTTGATTTTATCCCGCATCTCTGCTTCCGACATCTCCTTTACTTCCGAGTAACCGTATATATCAATAAATATAAGCAATGCATCACTGTTTGTAAGCGGAAGCTTTTCTCCGCCCATCGCTTTAAAGGACGTGCAGAATCTGTGATTAGCAGAGCCAAAATCTGTTCGCTGCTCATCCGTCCATTCTGCTTCCGGATCGCTACAGGTAAGTTCCAGCAACCGTTTGAAACAGCCCTCCTGGGAAAACCAGATATAATTAATCTCCGTCAGCTTATAAAAATCCATAAACTCATAATAGATTTTTACCTGCAAATCGTCTGTCTTTTTCGGAATCTTCCGCGTAACCTGCGCCGGAATCGTAACCGCATTAAAATATTTCAAAACGGAAACACGTTTATTCCCCTCAACGACATAAAACTGATTCATATATTCGTATGCCTTAATCGGCTCCCGGATACCCTCCTCAATCTGGCTGTCGCACAGGTTCGACCACTTTGCGCCAAACTCCGTCTTATAATCCAGAATCGGCATGAAATTGTTGGCAAATGCATAGGTTCGACCCACATTGCTCGTTCCGACCACACGGTCAAGCGGAATCTGCACCAGACCAAGCGGCACCTCGCCAACGATATCCACATCCTCTAATATCTCATCCAATACCGGCAAATATTCATTTTCGCCTTTTGAAACTGCATTTTTAAATGCTTTTAATCCAAGCTTCTGTGCTTTTTCATACTCAGCGTATGACATACTGTCTCCTTCCCCCGTAGGGCTCATTCCTTCT
>JBJEMZ010000188.1:4458-7331 GCA_051879935.1 Wujia sp. | reverse complement strand
AGCAGTGATGCTCATCATATCACGGCACCGAGACCGGATGGACTCGGACAGATGTATGCGATTCGTCAGGCAATCGAAAAATCCGGTATCAACCCGGAGGATATTGGCTATGTGAATGCGCATGGTACGGGTACTGCAAAAAATGATGAGGCAGAATTTTTGTCCTTACATACAATCTTTGACGATGTGAATCCGGATTTGAGTGTGAGCTCGACAAAAGCGATGGTCGGCCATTGCCTCGGTGCAGCCGGTGCCATCGAAGCGGTATTTGCCATCAAGGCACTTACGGAGAATAAGATTCCGGCAACCATCGGGTATTCGGAGGAAGACATTGCCGCACTCGCTGAGAAGGCAGGCACATTTGACTTTATGCCAAATACGATGAAAGAAAAGGAGCTCGACTATGTAATGTCAAATTCCTTTGCGTTTGGCGGAAGCAATGCAAGTATTATCTTCTCTAAAAAGCCGGGTGATGTGAAGGAAACGGAAAATGATGAGAAGGTATATATTACCGGACTTGGTATCGTGAGCCCGCTCGGAAACGGCGTGGAAAACTATATTGAAAAAGTAAATGCAGGTGCAAAGCCGGAATCGGCTTCTGTCAGCGCAAATGTGGGCAAGGACGATTATGATAAGTACGGACTCAAGATGGCATTTTACAGAAAGCTTGATAAGTTCAGTCTGATGCAGGTAATCTCGGGACTTGAGGCACTTGACAATGCAGGCATTGAGGTGACCGAGGACAATGCAGAACAGCTCGGTATGATTATCGGTACGGGGGATGGTCCGCTTACTACTGTGTATGAGTTCCAGGAGCATATTTCCGAAAACGGTACAACTGCCGGTTCCGCCTTTAATTTCCCGAATACCGTCTACAATGCGGCAGGTGGATATCTGTCCATCAAAACAGGTATGCGCGGTTATAATGTAACCGTTACAAACGGTGCACAGTCCGGTATGAGCAGCCTTTGCTATGCGTACAACGAGATTCGTCAGAACAGAGAGAAGGCGATGCTTGCAACCGGTACGGATGAAAACAGCGAGGTAATGGATAAGCTTTACAGACAGCTTGGTCTTGTGGCGGATGACATCGGATGTGCATATGCAGGCAAGAGCGGGTTTGCACTCGGCGATGGAAGTACAAGTATCGCACTCGAGAGTGCATCGTATGCGGCAAGCCACGGTGCAAAGAAATATGCTGAGGTGTGCGGCTATGCCATGACCCATGAGGGTGTTGCTTACGGCACACTTGCAGGTTCCGAGAAGGGGCTGATCAGTGCGATTTTAGATGCAGTCGGTATGGCAGATATCGGACTTGATCAGGTGGATGCCGTTTACGGATTCGCAAACGGTGCAAAGGAAACCGATGAAATCGAGCAACGTGTTTATGATGAGATTTTCTCCGGTAAGGTTCCGGTACATCAGGTACGTGATTTCACGGGAGAGGGACGTGCGGCTTCGAGTGCACTTTCCGTTGCCCATGCGGCACTGACATTGTCCGGTGATTTCGAGAAGATGCAGGAGGCATATTTTGTGACGAAGGATGCAGTGACAAAGCAGACGGTTGATACATCTGCATACGAATATGTGCTTGCAACAAGCTGTGCAGTCGGAGGCTCCTATTGTGCAGTCGTACTTAAAAAAGCAAAATAGCAGGAGAGGTATAAAAATGGCAAACGAAAAGGTAGCGCTTGTAACCGGCGCATCAAGAGGAATCGGTCGTGCCTGTGCGATAAAGCTCGGGCAGGCAGGCTATAAGGTGGCTGTCAATTATAATTCGAACGCAGAGGCAGCGGAGGAGGTTGTCCGTGCAATCGAGAATGCCGGAAGCGAGGCGATTGCGGTGAAGGCGGATGTCTCGGATCTGACGCAGGTAAAGACAATGATGCGTGAGGTTATAAAAACTTATGGACAGCTGGATGTACTTGTGAACAATGCCGGAATCGTAAAGGATGAGTTTGTTCTGATGATGAATCCGGATACGATTGATCAGTGTCTTGATTTGAATATCAAGGGATATATGTACTGTACACAGCAGGCGGTTTTGAAGATGTTCTCCAAAAAGCAGGGCGTGATTATCAATGTTTCTTCGGTAAGCTCAAAGCTTGCAGTACCGGGACAGAGTGTGTACAGTGCAACAAAGGGTGCAGTCAATTCCATGACACAGACCATGGCAAAGGAGCTGGCGCCATATGGCATCCGCGTCAATGCGGTTGCACCGGGATTTATCGCAACCGATATGGTGGATGCACTGCCTGAGGATAAGAAGGAAGAGTATCTGAAGGATATTCCGATGAAGCGTTTCGGAACAGCGGAGGAAGTTGGCGATGTCGTAGCAATGCTTGTGGGTCCGGCGTGCTCCTATATGACAGGCCAGGTACTTGTATTGGACGGAGGCTTAAGCTTGTAAGATGATGAATATAAATGAAGTACAAAAACGTATCAAACAGCGCCCGCCTTTTCAGATGATTGAAAAGGTATTAGAGGTCGAGGACGGGGAATATGCAAAAGGTATAAAGTGCGTATCCGTAAACGAACCGTATTTTGCAGGACATTTTCCGGATGCTCCGATTATGCCGGGAGTTTTGGTGATTGAAGCCTGCGCCCAGCTTTGTTCCATCACGATGGAAAGTCAGGGTACAGACGAGGATAAGATTTATGTGCTGCTAAAATGTGAGGAGTTTAAATTTTTAAAACCGGTGATTCCGGGGGACTGCCTTGAGATTGAGGTCAAAAAGGAAAGCGGCGGGGCAGGACTTGTCAAGTTCGCAGCCAAGGTTACCGTTGACGGAAAAGTAAAGGCAAAGGGTATCCTTGCATTCACGTCCATGAACAAAGAGGATATCTACAATCAGTAGTTAAAAATGTGACGA
>JBJEMZ010000188.1:0-4358 GCA_051879935.1 Wujia sp. | reverse complement strand
AAATACAACCAAAATGTAATTTTTTTGAATTTGATGTTTCTTTTTTTCGATGGTAATGCTATTATAGTGCAGGTTAAAAACATCAAATTCATATACATGGAGGATAACTATATGACAGTGGCACAGGTTTTGGCAGTATCCATATTTGTGATTATGTTTGTGATGATGGTACTTGACAAGATTGAAAAACAGTACATCACACTTGTGGCAGGGGCACTTACTTTGATTTTCGTATTTGGTGTTGCCATGCGAAGTACAGAGGCACTTATGGCGACTTTGAATGTAAAGTCGATTTTCACACCGGAATTCTGGATTACATCGGGAGAAAGCTCCGAGGAATCTTCAGGAATCAACTGGGCAACCATTATATTCCTTGCGGGTATGATGGTCATGGTAGAGGGAATGGCAAAGGCAGGATTCTTCCGCTGGCTCTGCTTAAGACTTGCCAAGATGGTTCATTATAAACCGATTCCGTTGTTTATTACATTTATGATTATGGCAGCCGTGCTTTCAATGTTTATTGACAGTATCACAGTCATACTGTTTCTTGCGGCTGTTACGATAGAACTGGCAAAGCTCTTGCATTTGGATCCGGTTCCGATGATTTTATCGGAGGTATTCTGTGCGAATCTCGGTGGTTCCGCAACGATGTGCGGTGATCCGCCAAACATTATCATCGGTACAGGACTTGGATATTCATTTTCGGATTTCCTGACAAATACCGGTTTGATTGCCGGTATCTGTCTGGTGGTTGTTGTAATTTATTTTTATCTGGTATACCGAAAGGAACTGCTGGCCGAGAATGGACAGGCCATTGATACATCCAACATACCAACACCTGCAAGTGCGATTACAGACAAGAAGAAATTTGCAGTAAGCAGTGTAATTTTCGGGTGTGCGGTTGTGCTTCTTGTCACACATGCGTCAACCGGTCTTACTGTTGCCTTTATCGGTACCGTGATTGCGGTTGTTACCCTGATTACATCCGGAAAGGATGCTTTGGAACTGCTGAAAAAGGTGGATTATAAAACCTTATTGTTCTTTATCGGATTGTTTATCGTGGTTGGAGGTCTGGAGCAGACCGGCATCTTAAAGCTGATTGCATCCTTTATCGGAAAAGTAAGCGGCGGAAATATCTATATCATGGTAGCGATTATTATTTGGATTTCTGCGATTGCAAGTGCGTTTATAGATAATATTCCGTTTGCTGCCACAATGCTGCCGATTATTAAGAGTCTTGCCGGAGCCAATCAGCCGCTGCTTAATTGCCTGGCATGGACACTTTCCATCGGTACGGATATCGGTGGAAGTGCGACTCCGATTGGTGCGTCCGCAAACGTAGTCGGAACAGCCGTTGCAGCAAAGAACGGATATCCGATTGGGTGGGGCAGATACTGCAAGACAGCTGCACCGGCCATGATTATTGTTGTAATGATTTCTATGCTTTATATATTCATAAGATATTGCGGGGCAGTCAGTATGTAGTCTGATGATTGCGAAATGTGTACACGAAAGGAGTATTTATGTACCTTGTTTTTGACGTAGGAGGAACCTTTATCAAATATGCAATTATGGATGGAAACGGCAAGATTTACGAAAAATACAAAGTGCCGACTCCGTTTCAGGAAGGTAAGCTTGACGAGAATAATAAAGAGATTACGCCGTATACGGTAAAACCGGAAGACGGTGTGGAAGCATTCTTAAACCAGATTGATATTATATACGGAAAGTACAGCAAGGATTATCAGATTACCGGAATCGCCATGAGTCTGCCGGGACAGATTAACGTGAATCAGGGCATTGTATACGGAGGTGGAAGTCTGCCGTATCTCGACCGCGTTCCGCTTGGCAATCTGATTAGCAGAAGGTGTGGCAATGTTCCGGTTGCATTAGAAAATGATGGAAAATGTGCTGCGCTTGCGGAAGTCTGGATTGGAAATGCAAAGGACTGCAAGGATGCTTGTGTGTTGGTTTTCGGAACCGGTATCGGAGGCGGTATTGTCATTAACCGTAAAATCCATCATGGTATCGGTATGATTGCGGGTGAGATGTCATACATATATGACGGTATACAGATGGAACATCTGGATGATTTACGTCCGCTTGAGGAGATAAAGGATCCGGATTTCAAACTCCCGGATATTCTTTGGACACAGCACGCTGCCGTGATGTCTCTTCGGAGAAAGGTAGCGGAGGCGAAGGGATTAAAACTGCAGGATGTCAACGGAGAGGTTATCTATGAGATGGCGGAAAATGGGGATGAGGAGATACAGCAGATTCTGGAGAACATGTATTTCAACATTGCATGGCATTGCTGCAATCTCTACATCACACTTGCACCGGAGATTATCCTGATTGGCGGAGGAATCAGTGCGCAGCCGAAATTTTTCGAGGGAATCGTGAAGTATGTGACAAAGCTTCGCCGCATGTCACACATCTATGACCGCATGAAAATCGATTTGTGCAAATTTGGAAATGACTCCAATATGATTGGTGCATTGTTCAATTTTATGCAAAAATACAATTTGATTCAATAACAGATTATAAAGGTGAATGAAATGGAACTTTGGGATATTTATGACCGGGACAGAAAGAAGACCGGACGCACAATGAAACGAAATGACTGGAATATGAAGCCGGGTGAATTTCACCTGACCGTGCTTGGTGTAATCCGGCATTTGGATGGCAGATATCTGATTACGAAACGCGTCATGACAAAATCCTGGGCACCGGGGTGCTGGGAAGTTTCCGGCGGTGCGGCACAGGCAGGCGAGGATTCGCTTACCGCAGTAAAACGCGAGATTCTGGAGGAGACCGGGCTGGATGTAACCTCTTTTGAGGGTGGTTATGTCTTTTCCTATCAGCGTGAGAATCCGGAAGAAAAGGATAATTACTTTGTGGATATCTATCGTTTTACCGGTGATTTTTCCGAGGAGGACATACATATGCAGGAAGGCGAAACCGATGGATTTATGCTTGCGACAGCAGACGAAATCCGCACACTTGGTGAGCAGGGTGTCTTTTTGCATTACAACAGCATCCGTCAGGTATTTGAATAAAAATAAAAAAATTACATTTGTCTTATCAGTTTGATGCAAAAATGATGCAGAAGGCAGGTAGAATAGCGGAGGGAGTATTTGGAAAAGGAATCTCCCTCCGATTTTTATATGTGGTATAATTGTGAGAGACTACGCCGGATATTTAAAATATACATTATAAGGGGATACAGAAAATGAATCGAATTTTAATTGTGGAGGATGACAAATCCATCTCCAATGTTATTGATATTAGTTTAAAAAATGCAGGGTATCTGTGTGATTGTGTCTATGACGGAAATGCGGTAGCGGACTGCCTGGAGGAGCATGCCTATGATCTTGCACTCGTCGATATTATGTTGCCGGGGCCGGATGGGTTTTCTCTGATGGAGTATTTCAATTATTATCATGTTCCTGTGATTTTTCTGACAGCGATGGCAGATGTGCATGACAAGGTAAAGGGCTTAAAGCTTGGTGCGGAGGATTACATGGTCAAGCCGTTTGAGATTATTGAATTGCTGGCCAGAGTGGAACGGGTGCTAAGGAGATATAACAAAGTGGAACAGGTGCTCCGGGCATATGATGTGGAAGTAGATACGCAGTCTTTGCAGGTCAGAAAAGCAGGGGAGGAAATTCATCTGACCAAAAAAGAATATGAAATACTGCTTATGTTTATGCGCAACCCCAATGTGGCATTGTTCCGGGAACGGATATTTGAAAGTGTATGGCATGAGCCGTATTATGGGGATAGCAGGACGGTGGACCTGCATGTGCAGCGTTTGCGCAAAAAGATTGGGTTTGAGGATAAAATAGTTCCGGTATACAAGGTAGGATATCGGTTGGAGGCAGAAACTTGAAATTATTTTGGAAATTATTTTTATCAGTCTGTACGTGTATTATGCTGCTTGTATCGATTGGCGGAACCGTATTGATTCAGGCAGGGTTTCATAATGCGCGGGAGAAGGATATCGAAACCGGATTTAATAATACGGAGCTGGTGTGTTTTAATCTCATACAGAATTCGAAACGTACTACGAGTCTGCAGTATGTGGACTTTGAGTACCAATATGAAAAGGACGTCATACTAAAAAAGACAGCAAAATCCCTGTCCGTGCAAAACGTCGGGGAAAATGTTGTGTTTACATTATGGAATGAAGGGCATGATAAGCTTTATTCCAATCAGGTATATCTGACGCCGGATTATACATTAAACGATAAGCTTGGGGATGCAAAGGCAGGTTATACGATTATCCGGGAAAAGGACGGCTATTATCTTTATACGGGCAGATGCTTTACGATGTTTGAGAAGCAGTATTTTGTGGA
>JBJEMZ010000187.1:3309-32443 GCA_051879935.1 Wujia sp. | reverse complement strand
GTTGACTTTGCTGTTTGTTTTTGTGATATTCAAAAAGAGGAAATATATTTAAGAGGGAGATGTTTTACGATATGGATAGGATTGTGATTCGGGCGTATCAACAGTCAGATTTACAGTCAATGATTGCAATCTGGAATGAAGTTGTTGAGGAAGGGATTGCGTTTCCACAGGAGGAAATGCTTGATGAACAGAGCGGACAGGCATTTTTTGCATCCCAGACATATTGCGGGGTGGCAGAGAATGAAAATCATGCAATTTTGGGACTTTATATCCTGCATCCAAACAACGTAGGCAGATGTGGTCATATCTGCAATGCCAGCTATGCGGTATCGAAAAGCTTCCGGGGACTTCATATCGGAGAAAAGCTTGTGAAGGATTGTCTCATACAGGCAAAAAGGGAAGGTTATGGTGTGTTACAGTTTAATGCAGTTGTGGAAACCAATACACATGCCAGACATCTCTATGAACGGCTCGGATTTGTGCAGCTTGGCGTGATACCAAACGGATTTCGTATGAAGGATGGAAACTACGAAGCTATCTGCCCATACTATCATGAGTTGTAGATCGTTGAGAAATTTATAAAGGGGAAGTTGTGGAGGGATAGATATATGAGAACAGTTCAATTAATTATGGCTTTAATGTTTAACTCTTTACTTATTATAATAGAAAGCGCAACCTTTCTAAAAGTAAAGAACAAGTTAAACATATTGAAGTTCTATACTTTTCTTCAGAATTTTATTGCTCTTGCTATAAGCATTTTATTCTGTGGTTTTGCTATTAAAGAATTATTGGGATATGGTAAAGTTCCTGAATTAATTAAAGGATTACGATATATGGCAACGTGTGGTCTTGCAGCTACTATGTTTGTTTTTGCCTTTTTTTGGCACCAAGGTTCAAATCCGGAAAAAGTAAATCTCATACAGATTTATTTGGAGGATTAGAACCAAAGAAAGCCAATTTGTTGTTGCATTATATTTGTCCCATTATTTCAATTGTAAGCTTTTTATTATTTGAAAGAGGAACTGTATTAACTGATTCAGAATGGACAGGATATGCTGCAATTCCTTCATGTACATATTGGGCTATATACATTTTTTTGACCATTACACATTTGTGGAAAGAGCCATATGGATTGACAGCATCGAGAACTGAAAGAAAGAATCATTTAATCGGGATATTGTTGCTGATAGCTATTCCTGCACTATTTATATTGCTTTCTTATGTGTTGTATTGGTTGAATTTAATATAATAAACAGTTTATGTAAAATTCCAGTTAGTCCGTGGGAGACAGAGAGAAGCTCCCCACGGACAAAATCAAACGAGCAGGATGAATTTCAGAGAGCTTCAGGTGGCGAATTGTCCGTGGGAGACAATTAGCAACTCATCACGGACAAAGCAAGCTTACACCTGCTCAGTCGTACCATCCGGCACCACTCAATAAATATCAATTTCTCGAACCAAGGGAGGAGATTATTATGGAACTTCATAATGATATTAGTAGAATTAAGGCCAAAATGAAAGAAAAAGGTGTAGCATTAATAGATGTCGTGGATATAAAGGCAATAAGAGAATTTGAACAACGATATAATGTCATGCTTCCGGAAGAATTGTTTTTTTTCTATACAATGATTTCAAATGGCTGTGAAATGATTGATGGCTTCCCGCTACGAGCATTTGAAGATTGGAAATATAATCATGAACTAATATTCAAAGAATTTCCATTTGAAAAATACTATATTTGGGAAGACGAAACAGATGAGACATTTGATATAAAGACTATTGATTATGGAAATATTGAGTTGATTGATATAGGTTGTGGGCAGACATGGAATATAATTGTATGCGGTAAAGAATACGGAAAAATGTGGAATTGTACAGATGTGGGTATAGCGCCAGCAGCTCCAGAACTTAGTTTCCTGGAATGGTTTGAGTTTTGGCTGGATGGTGGAGAGGACTACTTTAAGGGATTTGAGATGTAGGTAAGTTCCTATTTAACTGTAGATGGAGGGATGAAAATGTTTGAGCTGCTTGATAGCTTTATTGAAGACAGTTCAGATGAAATATTGATTACAGGAGGATGGGATGATAGTAAGATTTCTGAATTAGAAAAGGAATTAAATTTACCATTTCGAGAAGAAATTAAAGAATTTATAAGAAAATATGGACTTTTAATGGGATATGGTGTTGAGATTGCCATGTGTGGCAAAAATGGAAAATCATATACTGTGGAAGCAACTCTTAGTTTTAGGAAGGTTGGTCTTGATGACAAATATCTTGTAATCGAAGGTGATGGAGAACTTGCATATTGTTTCGACAATGAAACTGGTAGAATCGTCAACTGGGGGTTAGATAATATGGAAATATATCCAGAAGCGGATGATTTAGAATCTTTTATTTTAACGCAACTTGAAGAGGGTAAAGAAGACTGGTAGTTTTTTTAGAATTCTTATTTAACAATCGAAGAAGGTACAAAAATGAATCCAAGTTATTTTCGTATAGATATTAGTTTAGATGAAATGGGGCAATGGAAAAAAGGCGCTTGTCTATTTACATACGAAAAGGATGGATGGACAATCTTTGAAGACCTAAAGGGAAGCTATTCTGATTTTGAAGGTGAAGATTGGTTTCCATTTGCTATGAATAATTAATAATAAGCGAACGGATACTAATTTGGTTAATTTATGGAGTTGTGTTAATGAGTGAATTAATGACAGATATTATACATACTGCAGAAAGTTTTGCAGAGAATTTTAAAGATAAGGGTAATTATGATTTTTCGAGAGAAAGTCTTCTGGAGGTAAATTCCTTACTTGACGAAATAAGGGATTATGTTTTCGATGAAGAGGCCTTATATAATTGCTACACAATGATTGGCTCATATATATTTGAAGTTGCTCGAAGAAATTATGGGGGGAAATACTATTGGGTAAATGACGAACAGCAGCCAATACTTGTTGCAGGTGAACCAGAGTTCGCAGTTTCTATAAAAGCGTGGGACAAAGCAAGAATGTATATAGAAAACGGTTCAGAAGATGATATTCAATTTTATGTTGATGGATACAGAGAACATATTGAAAAAGGTAAGAAGAACAAAGGTTATAATGCATTTATCGCATAAGATAAAAATATTGGTGTATCAGCACCATAATTCCAGTTTTTAGACCTGGATCAATCGGAATTTGTGCGTTTCTACGAGCGGTGTCGGATGGAGCAATTGAGCAGGCGTAAGCTTGCTTACGGGCCTGCTCAAATTGCGAACAGACGATAGCGCGACAGCGCGGCATGAGCATGAAGCGTAGCGTAATGCGAATGGCACCGCGGTAAATTTCCGTGTGATAAAGCCAGATATGGGGCATGGAGAAGTAAAACTGCAAAAAATGCCCCATTGCGAAGCTAGGGGCACCGCTTGTAGAAACGCACAACTTCCAGTTTGTCCGTGGGAGACAGTGAGATGCTTCCTACGGACAAAATTAAGCGAGCAGGATGAATTTCAGGGAGTTTCCGACGGTAAATTGTCCGTGGGAGACAGTGAGAAGCTCCCCACGGACAAAATTAAGCGAGCAGGATGAATTTCAGGGAGTTTCCGACGGTAAATTGTCCGTGGGAGAAAGTCAGAAGCTCCCCACGGACAAAATCAAGCGAGCAGGATGAATTTCAGAGAGCTTCCGGTGGTAAATTGTCCGTGGGAGAAAGTCGGAAGTTCCCCACGGACAAAAAGGCGATAGACAGGTGGGGTTCAAGCGATGCCATTTGCATTTCGCTTCGCTACATGCTCATGACGCAACGCGCTCTCGTGCTATGCATCTGTACACAAATTTGAGTCAAACAACACGGAGGAGGAACGAATATGGGAACAAAGAACAAAAAGACACGAAGCCTGCTTTTACTCTGCATGTGTCTGCTGCTTGGCTCTATGCTTACCGCCTGCAGCAAAAAGACAAGCTACCAATATGGGAAAACAGAGCTTTGTGACACACTGCATATTTATAAAACAGAATATAAAGGTGACACTATGAAACTGTATTGTGAGGGAGAGTATATCAGCAGTGACATTGCGATTGTATGTTATGATGCTGCATTTCAGGAGATGGATGCTGATTTTACATATAATTACAAGGATGGTGTGCTTACGATAAAAGCGGATTTTGCAGGACAAATCAGTGGGTTGAAAATCACTGCAAACAGCTATGTATATTATATGCTTCGGTATCTGGATTCGGATCAATATGCCATTTTATATTATTATTTTGCAGATGATCTTGGATATGAAGAGTTCGGAGACCGGGAAGCTTATTATACAGACGAGGAATTGGCACGCTTTGAGGCTTCTAAGGAGAAAGAGAGGAAACGTAAGGAGGAAGCCTTTTCATATGTGGAGGGTGACTGGATATCAGAGGATGGCACAGAGGAGCTCTCTTTCCTCAAACAGGACGATTCGTTCGTGATGAAAAGAAAAGTTTATGACGCAGAGGCGGATTGTTGGAATACGCAGGAACAAATGATTACCAGCGTATATGTAAACATTGATGATGATGTGACAGGTGTGAGTGTTGGCTGGATTGATGGTCCGTTTGATGCGCGCGAAACCTATTTTCTGCACGAGGATGGCACGTTTATGACGTGTGAATTTGAAGATACAAAATTTGTGCGAAAAAACGAAAAATAGTTTTGCAAAATGCCAAATTATGTTAAAATGATAGATATATTTTTAAATTATATTCTGAGCGTAAAATAGATTTAAAATTTCCAAAGATATAAGGGGTGGGGCTATGGAAGTTATGCAAAAGATGTTTGGGTACATCACATCCAGAGAAGATATTTTAATTATGCTCTGGGAACGTGGAAACGGCTGGCAGACGGCGACAAATAAATGTAAGATTTTAAAGGATGCGGATTTGTCACAGTTGGACTTATCGCGTCTGCAGGACTGGATGTATAAGGATGATGCCGCGACATTCCGGATATTCTTAGAACAGATTGATGCGGTGATTAACGGGAGACCATGTGGTATTGCAGAGGATGAAGAGAAGGTAACGGTTCCTGTACGATTGCTTGCACAAAATGATAAATACGTCTATCACAATATTGATTGCTGGCTGGAACGGGAAGCGGGAAAAGTTGCGCGGATTTTCGTCATGACAGAGCCGCTTGATGTCGAGGAGATTCATCGTATCCGTATTGCAGAGACATTTACGTCAGACCGTGATCCGATGCTGATTCAAAAGCAGGCAATTGAGATGATACAGGAAAACCCGGACATGAAGTTTGCGGTTGTACAGTTTGATGTTGCAAAGTTTAAGATGATATTTTCGGAGTACGGAGAGCAAAAGGCAACAGAGCTGTTAAACTTTTTTATTGCGACATTAAAAGTAATCTGCAACAAATATCAGATCTTTACGAGATTGTCGGCAGATGTTTTCATGGTAATCACGCCGTATGAGGATGAACAGAGTCTGTATGATTTTGTGGAGCTGCTTGACAGTCATTTGCTTGGCTATGAAGGAATGCATTACCGGATTGTGTACGGAATCTGCTATATCGGTGATTTGACCGGTGGCCTCAGGCAGTATGGGGATGCGGCTGCGATGGCAAGACAAAACATCAAGAGCAATGCATTGCAAAAGGTCGCTTTTTATAAAAATGATTTAAAGAAGAATATATCTACGAGCAAGTTTATAGAAGACAATATGAACCGGGCGTTAGCAAATGGTGAATTTGTGATGTATCTGCAACCAAAATTCACGATTGCGGATGGGGAAATTGTCGGAGCAGAAGCTCTGGTCAGATGGATTATGGAGGGACATGGCATTGTGCCGCCAAATGAGTTTGTTCCCGTGTTTGAGAAAAACGGATTTGTCGTAAAGATGGACTGGTACATATGGGAGCAGGCGTGTAAGCTGATTCGCAAATGGATGGATTCGGGCGTCACACCGTTGCCGATTTCCGTCAATGTTTCGAGAAGGCATTTGAACAGTACAAAATTTATTGAAGTGCTGGATGATTTGGTATCGAAATATGATATACCGAAATCTTTACTTGAAATTGAAATTACCGAGACGATTGACGAGGCGGGAATCGTGGAGAGCATGAAGATACTGAAAGAACATGGCTTCACGCTTTTGATGGATGATTTCGGTTCCGGTTATTCGTCGTTAAATACGTTGAAGAATACGCAGTTTGATGTCATTAAGATGGATCGCTTCTTCCTGAATGATTTTATCAGCTCTGACAGAGGACAGAAGATTGTAGAGCACACAATCAAGATGACAAAGGCAATCGGACTGGAGCTGGTTGCCGAAGGTGTGGAAACAAAGGAACAGGCGGAGTTTTTACAGACATGCGGCTGCCATACGGCGCAGGGCTTTTATTACGCAAAGCCGATGCCGGTAGAGGAATTTGAACAAAATTATTATCTCAAAATAGGAGGAAACTAAAATGCCATTTATCAATTCAAAAATCAGTACAGCGTTATCCGCTGCACAGGAGCAGGAAATCAAGACAAGGCTTGGACAGGCGATTACAACGATTCCGGGGAAGTCAGAGAGCTGGCTTATGGTCGGCTTTGAACCGGAGTATAAGCTTTATTTCCGAGGAGACAATTCACAGCCGATGGCGATGGTGGAGGTCAGTGTGTACGGCAATGAAAATCCGTCTGCTTTCTCCAAGCTGACAGGGCAGATCTGTGACATATTTAAGGATGTGCTTGGCATCGCACCGGACCATGTGTATGTAAAATATGAAGCAGTCAGCAACTGGGGCTGGAACGGCGGCAACTTCTAGATAAGCAGGAAGTAATGGGTAGCAGGAGGACAGGAAGATGGCATTCAAAAGTGTAAACGAAATCGAAAAGTTTCGATTTGATGATTGTCAGATTAGCCGTTTTGAAGTAAATGAACAAGGGATAGAGTTTGAGCTTGAGGCTTTGATTGTAAAGGCGGATAATTCCCAGAATACAAACTATACAGAGAGTTATGCGGCAACGACAAGGATGCAGCTTGTGTCCGGTAAAATACTGCATGGCAAAAAAGACGGATATAAGTATTATGATGCAAATGATGTGCTGATATCCGAGGTTGCTGATACCGAGCTTGCGGAGGATGAACTTACGTTATTTCCTAAGCAGTGTGCAGGTGCTTACCTGTATGAGATGAAAAAGGAATCGGAAGCAGAGGATGAATTTTCCTATACACTTGGAATCGAGTTTGAAGACCCGGAGGATGGTACAGTCGGCGATTCCTATAGTCTGGCTGTAACATTTGAAAAAGCGGTTGTTACATGGGAACAGTATCTGAATCGTGTGCAGGCGTGATACGGATTGCAAAACGGGGCATACTATGTTTATTGACAAACAAATTTTATAACACTATAATCATTGGTAGCACCAATATTGGTGCTACCAATTTGTTTTGGAACAAATGTTCCGGATGGGAGAATAGTATGAAGTACTTACATCAGTTTTTGCTTATCTTGTTTATTTCGTTTTTGGGTGAGCTGTTAAAATTTCTTTTGCCATTTCCAATACCCGCTAGTATTTATGGAATGGTGATTTTATTTGTTGGATTGCTCTCCGGCATTATTCGTTTGGATGCAGTCAGAGAGGCGGGGAAATTCCTGATTGAGATTATGCCGGTTATGTTTATTCCGGCAGGTGTCGGCTTGATGGCATCCTGGGGAAATCTAAAACCGGTTTTGATTCCGTTTAGTATTATAACGATTGCCGTTTTGATTACGGTAATGGTGGCAACCGGGCATGTATCCCAGTTTGTAATCCGACATGCAAAAAGGAAGGAGAAGACGGAAGACTATGAATGATTTTTTTAGGACGTCGGTATTTGCGGGAGTTACAATCAGCCTGCTTGCCTATTATATTGGTATATTGATAAAGAAAAAATTCAAATTGGGCATTTTGAATCCGCTGCTCATTTCCATTGTACTTACAATTGCTGTGCTTGCATGTGCACATGTTGATTATGAAACCTACAACTATGGGGCGACATACTTAAGTTGGTTTTTGACACCGGCTACCGTGTGTCTTGCGATTCCGTTGTATGAACAGTGGCAGCTCTTAAAGAAGCATTGGAAGGCAGTCATGCTCGGAATAACCGCCGGTGTACTGACAAGCCTTACAACCGTGTTTGTGTTGGCAAAGCTGATGGGACTTTCCCACGAAGAATATGTCACCCTGCTTCCGAAATCCATTACAACCGCAATTGGTATGGGGGTGTCTGAGGAACTTGGTGGGTATGTGACGATTACGGTGGCTGTCATCGTTGTAACCGGAGTGCTCGGCAATATACTTGGTGAGTTTATATGCAGGATATTCCGAATTACAGAGCCCATTGCAAAAGGGCTTTCATTCGGAGCATCCTCCCATGCCATCGGGACTGCAAAGGCGATGGAGCTTGGTGAGGTCGAGGGAGCTATGAGCAGCCTGGCCATAGCCGTAACCGGTATCCTTACCGTATTACTTGCATCCGTTTTTGCGCAGTTTCTGTAAATGGATGCGGATGACATTTCAGATGACGTTTCGAAACAGGAGGTGTTTTTATGATTATCACACTTGCGAGACAATGTGGATGTGGCGGTGACGAGATTGGTCATGCATTGGAACAGGTATATCATATTCCGTTTTTTGACAGACGGGTGTTGTGCGAGATTGCAAAGGGAAAGGGGATGTATGAGCGATACCCGGATTTTTATGGAGAGATACCGATGGATACGCTACTTTATACGATTTCACAGTCGGAGGACGATACCATTTTTCATGAGATTCCGAAAAAGGCATTGACGGAACTGGTCGGTGGGCAGGGCTGTATTATACTCGGACGCTGTGGCAATTATGCGTTTGCGGGACGAAACGATGTTATATCCGTTTTTCTGACCGGTGATGAAGATATGCGTGTGCATGAGATTGCAGAAAAACATGGTATTTCAGAACGAAAAGCAAGAAATCTGATAGCGGAGACAGATAAACGGAGAAGTGCATATCATAAATATTATACCGGACAGAACTGGGGGCAGGCGCAATATTATGATTTGTGCTTAAATGTCTCGAAGCTTGGAATGGATGGTGTACTTGCGATGATTGAGACATATAAAAACAGGAGGCGTGCATGAGCGAACATACTTCACAGGAATATGAAAAAGCAATTGCCTATATTTTTGATTTGATTCAGAACGGCACTTTGAAAATAGGAAGCAGGCTGCCGCCGGAACGCGCCATTGCGGAACAGCTTGGAATTGGCAGAAATTCCATTCGCGAAGCAATCAGTATTCTGCATGGTATGGGCTTTGTAGAACGGGTACAGGGCTCCGGAAACTATGTATCCAAGCATGTCGGAAAATCTATACGCCAGACTATCATGATCATGCTGGCACTTGGCAGCGTAAGTAAACAGGAGGTTTATGAGTTTCGCCGTGTCATGGAGAAATCTGTGTGTGACAGCCTGCTTGTAAAACCACCCGGACAAATAGAAAAAGAGAAAATTGAGAAGGCACTTTCGGATATGAAATGCAGACAGGGGCGGGAGCTTGCAGATGCAGATAAGGCATTTCACGATGCACTGATCGAAGCAACCGAAAATCAGCTGTGGATTACCCTGATGGAAGCCGTGACCGATTTGTATCGGGAATGGATAGATTATGTGCTTACGCATGCGGACCTTGTAATGCGGGAACAATTACTTCAGTACCATGAACAGATTTATCGGGCGATAATCACTGGTAACCGGGATGTCATGCTTCGTGCAATCGACGGGCATTATAATCTAATTGAAACAATGCTGTGATTACAATAGGTATATTTAAAATATAAAGTTTTTAAAATAAAGTTTTACAATGTGACAAAAAAGGTTTACACTCACATTGGGAAAAAATTTGACAAAAAGAGGGAGATGGTTTTTTGGAAGATCTGGCAAAAGACCTGATGGAGGAACTAAATTGTGAAACGGTATTTACAATCCCGATTTTCGGAGGAATTGAGGTATCGGAATCAGTCGTAGTTACATGGATTATTATGGCAGTTTTAGTTCTTGTGGCAATCATTTTGACAAGGAATATGAGGATTGACCATATCAGCAAACGTCAGGCATTCGCGGAAATGATCGTAACAAAGCTGACAGATTTGGTGGAAAGCATGATTGGACCAAACGGAAAGGCATATGTGCCGTATCTGACAACAGTGCTGATTTATATCGGCGTATCCAACATCATCGGTCTGTTTGGATTTAAATCACCGACAAAGGATTTGAATGTTACGATTGCACTTGCATTGATGAGTATCATATTGGTAGAGGCAGCCGGAATTTATCATCTTGGTGTGAAACGATGGCTTCATAAGTTTATAGAACCGATAGCCATTGTAACACCAATTAATATTCTGGAGGTGTTTACAAGACCGCTTTCGCTTTGTATGCGACTGTTTGGAAATGTGTTAGGTGCATTTGTCATCATGGAACTGATTAAGAAGGTCGTTCCGGTCGTTTTGCCGGCAGTGTTCAGCCTGTACTTTGATTTGTTTGACGGGTTGTTGCAGGCATACGTATTTGTATTTTTAACATCGCTTTATATCAGCGAGGAAATAGAAGAATAAAAAAGTAAAATAAAGGAAAAAGGAGAAAAAGAGTATGAGTACATTAATCGCAATTGGAGCAGGTATCGCAGTTTTGACAGCTATTGGAGCAGGTATTGGTATCGGTATTGCAACCGGTAAGGCAGCAGAGGCAATTGCAAGACAGCCGGAGGCAGACGGTAAGATTAACAAGACACTGATTCTTGGCTGTGCACTTGCAGAGGCAACCGCTATTTATGGATTTGTTATCGCACTCATGATTATCGTAATGTTGAAATAACAAAAGGAAAGGTGAGGTGGTAACATGCTTCGGATTGACTGGAATTTATTACTTACTATCATCAATCTGTTGCTGCTCTTTGTGCTTATGCGCATATTCCTGTTTAAGCCTGTACAGAAAATCATTGCGGCCAGGCAGGAGGAGGCAGACAGACAGTTCAAGGAAGCTGATGCAAGCAGGCAGGAGGCAGAGGGCTTGAAGAAGCAGTATGAGGAATCGCTTGCAAATGCAGAGGAAGAGAAAAAACAGGTGTTGCTTGAGGCGAGAAAATCAGCAGATGCAGAATATAAGCGGATTGTATCGGATGCGGAAAATACGGCAAAGCAGGTAAAGGCAGATGCAATTGTGGAGGCTGAAAATCAGAAGGCACAGATTTTAAAGAAGGCAGAAAAAGAGATCACGGATATGGTTGTGGATGCAACCGTAAAAGTTGTAGCAGAGAAAAAGGGTGCAGAGGTTGACAATGCTCTGTACGAGAAATTTTTAGATAAAGCAGGTGATGAAACGTGATTCGGGCAGCGTGTGATTATGCCGCAGATTTGAAGCAGGTAGACCATGCAAAGACAAGTCTGCAAAATGTAAAGGATATCCTGGAGTCAGTGCCGCAGATACGGGAAGAATTTGAAAATCCAACCGTGTCACTGGAGAAAAAACACCTGGTTATCGAGCGTGTATTTCCAAGGGAAATCCGTAATTTTTTAAAGTTGTTGTGTGATAATGGTGATTTTAGTATGTTGGAGGAGATTGAAAAGGCGTATTTACAAATGCTGAAGACGCCAGAGCATGTGGAAGAGCAGGCAAAGCTCATTTACGTGACACCTCCAACCGAGGAACAGCTTGCGGGGATTCGCAGATTCCTTGCAAAGGAATGTAACAATCCCGATATCGAGATTGTAAGTGAACAGGATGATTCCTTAAATAGTGGATTTATTCTCCGGGTTGGCAATAAGGAGTACGATTGGAGTGAAAAAGGACGTATGGAGCAGCTGCAGAAAAAACTGCAGGGTTCATTTGCGGGCAAAAAGATTCAGACGATTAGCGAGGAAAATATCATTTCCATTCTGCGTTCAGATATCCATGATTTTGACCTTGAGGCAAAAGATAAAGAAATCGGAGTAGTAAACTGGGTCGGTGACGGAATCGCGAATGTGGACGGTATCGATCATGCATTTTACGGCGAGATTGTGTTGTTTGATTGTGGCGTCAAGGGTATGGTACAGGATGTGAGAAGAGATGAAATCGGTGTCATCCTGTTTGGACGTGATACAGAAATCAAAGAGGGAAGTCGTGTGACCCGGACCGGGAAGATGGCAGGTATGCCGGTAGGGGAGTCCTATCTTGGCAGAATTGTGGATGCACTCGGCGCACCAATTGACGGTCAGGGTGATATTGCACAGGATGGTTATCGACCGATTGAAAATCCGGCTCCAAGCATTGTAGACCGTAAATCCGTTTCGACTCCGATGGAGACCGGAATTCTGTCGATTGATTCCATGTTCCCAATCGGACGTGGACAAAGAGAGCTGATTATCGGTGACAGGCAGACGGGAAAGACGTCGATTGCATTGGATACGATACTGAATCAGAAGGGCAAAAATGTCGTTTGTATCTATGTTGCAATCGGACAGAAGGCATCCACAATCGCAAAGCTTGTCAATATGTTAAAGACAGGTGGTGCGATGGAATACACGACGGTTGTATGTGCAACCGCATCGGATCCGGCACCGCTTCAGTACATTGCGCCGTATTCGGCAACAGCACTCGCAGAGTATTTTATGTATCAGGGAAGAGATGTATTGATTGTATACGATGATTTATCCAAGCATGCAGTTGCATATCGTGCAATCTCCCTGTTGCTTGAACGTTCACCGGGACGTGAAGCATATCCGGGCGACGTATTTTATCTGCATTCGAGACTATTAGAGCGGTCTTCACGTATTACGCAGGAAGCCGGCGGCGGTTCGATTACGGCACTTCCGATTATCGAGACACAGGCGGGAGATGTTTCCGCATATATCCCGACCAACGTCATCTCGATTACCGATGGACAGATATATCTGGAAAGTGAACTGTTTTTTGCAGGACAGAGACCGGCGGTCAATGTCGGGCTTTCTGTTTCACGTGTCGGTGGTGCGGCGCAGACGAAGGCAATGAAAAAAGCAGCCGGAAGTATTCGTATTGATCTGGCACAGTACAGAGAGATGGAAGTGTTTACCCAGTTTTCCTCGGACCTTGATGAAGGCACAAAAAAACAGCTTGCGCATGGAAAAGCGTTGATGGAGCTTTTGAAACAGCCATTGGCACATCCGTTTACCATGGCTGAGCAGGTTATTACGCTGGTTGCAGCAAATGCGCATGTTTTCAGCGATCTGCCGGTTGAGAAGATCAAAGCATTCCGACTTGCTCTGCTCGAGGATTTTGCAAACAATCATGCCGATATCATCGGAAGATTGGAATCTTCGAAGGATTTGGCGGACGATGTAAAGGAAGCTATCATCCAGGCGGCGATGGAGTTTAAACAGGGGATAGAAAACGGAGGGAAATAATGGCAAATGCAAGAGAAATTTCCACCCGAATAAAAAGTATTCAGGATACGATGAAAATTACAAAGGCGATGTATATGATGTCGTCCATGAAGCTCCGTAAAGCAAAGCAGAAGCTGGAGAATACCGAACCGTATTTTTATGGATTACAGGAGCAGATATCGGACATATTATTACATTTTCCGGATATGGAGCATTTATTTTTTGATAACCGTGGGAAAGATCTGCGGGAGGAGAAAAAGCGTCGCGCATTTATCATTATCACAGGTGATAAGGGTATGGCAGGTGCCTATAATCACAATGTGATAAAAAAAGCACAGGAGATGATTGACGAGGCGGACTCTTGCCGGCTCTTTGTGGTCGGGGAGCTTGGAAGACATTACTTTGCAAGTCAGGGATATAAGCTTGAGGAAGGTTTTTGTTATTCGGCAAATAATCCGTCGATTCATCGGGCGCGTATGATAACGGAAAACATCGTGGAACGATACAAGAATGAGGAATTTGACGAGGTATATGTTGTTTTTACCAGAATGGTAAACAGCATAAAGGAAGAAGTTGAGGTACAGGAGATTCTTCCGCTCAAAACACATCAGTTCATAAAAAATGAACTGCTTGAAAAGTCGCAGAAAGGATTCGGTAACACGGATAAGGAAGCGGCGATGCAGGCAGACGACTGGTTTTTGATTTATCCGTCCCCTCGAAAGGTATTGGAGAAACTGGTTTATAATTATGTGACCGGATTTATATACGGAGCATTGGTGGAGGCATCTGCCAGCGAAGAAAATGCGCGTATGCTGGCCATGCAGTCTGCCACAGACAATGCACAGGAGATGCTTCGTGAGTTGTCCATTGAGTATAACCGTATCCGGCAGTCTGCAATTACGCAGGAGATTACAGAGGTGATCGGCGGCGCAAAGGCACTGAAGAAGAAAAAGAAGAGGCAAGCGAGGTGAGATATCGCATGATGGAGAATAAAGGGAAGATTGTACAGGTATCCGGACCGGTTGTCGATGTGGAATTTGCAGACGGCAATCTACCGGCAATCAAGGATGCACTGTACGTTGTAAATAATGGAAAAAAATGTGTGATGGAGGTATCCCAGCATATCGGGCAGAATGTGGTGCGTTGCATCATGCTTGCAGCCAGTGAAGGATTATGTAGGGATATGGAGGTAATCGCAACCGGAGATGGAATCCGTGTTCCGGTGGGTGAATGTACACTTGGCAGATTGTTCAATGTACTTGGCGAGACACTGGATGACAAGGAAGGTTTAGAGGATGCAGAGCGTTGGTGTATCCACAGGGAACCGCCGACCTTTGCGGAGCAGAGTCCTGTAGCGCAGATGCTTGTAACAGGTATCAAGGTTATCGATCTGCTTGCACCATATGCAAAGGGTGGAAAAATCGGTTTGTTTGGTGGTGCCGGTGTCGGCAAGACAGTTTTGATTCAGGAACTGATTCACAATATTGCCACCGAGCGGGGCGGATATTCCATTTTTACCGGTGTCGGTGAACGTTCCCGTGAGGGTAATGATCTGTGGAATGAAATGAAGGAATCCGGAGTGCTTGATAAGACGGCACTCGTATTTGGGCAGATGAATGAATCACCGGGAGCTCGTATGCGTGTAGCGGAAACCGGACTTACAATGGCAGAGTATTTCCGGGATGTGAAGAAGCAGGATGTGTTGCTCTTTATCGACAACATTTTCCGTTTTATACAGGCGGGCTCTGAGGTGTCTGCATTGCTTGGACGTATGCCGTCCGCCGTCGGTTATCAGCCGACGCTTGCAAATGACCTTGGAGAACTGCAGGAGCGAATCGCATCCACAAAGGACGGTTCGGTTACTTCGGTGCAGGCAGTGTATGTACCGGCGGATGACCTGACAGATCCGGCGCCGGCTACGACATTTTCACATCTGGATGCGACCACCGTACTTTCACGAAAGATTGTGGAACAGGGTATTTACCCGGCGGTTGATCCACTGGAATCCACCTCGAGAATTCTGGAACCGGATGTAGTTGGAGAAGAACATTACAACGTTGCAAGACGGGTACAGGAGACGCTGCAGAAGTACAAGGAGTTGCAGGATATCATTGCGATTCTCGGTATGGAGGAGCTTTCGGATGAGGATAAGCAGACGGTTTATCGTGCGAGAAAGGTGCAGAGATTCCTGTCACAGCCATTCCATGTGGCAGAGAATTTTACCAATGTCAAGGGTGTGTTTGTTCCGGTAGCGGAAACAGTTCGCGGATTCAAGGCGATTTTGGACGGCGAGATGGACGAATATCCGGAAGCGGCATTTTTCAATGTCGGAACGATTGAGGATGTAAAGCAAAAGGCGGAGACGTTAAAGTAGTGCGAAAGGAATAAAAGCATGAATACATTTGCATTGAAGGTAATTGCATGTGACCGCGTATTTTATGACGGCCCTTGTGAGATATTGGTATTTCCGGGAATGGACGGTCAGATGGCAGTCATGGCACACCATGAAAATATGACAACCACCATTGAGGTAGGCGAAATCCGTTTTCGTACACCGGATGGGAAAGAGCAGATTGCCATTGTTTCAGACGGACTTTTGCAGGTAAAAAACAATCAGGTCAGCGTGATTGTGTATTCGGCGGAACGACCGGAGGAAATCGATGCGTTTCGGGCGCAGGCGGCAAAGGAGCGGGCCATAGAACAGATGCAGCAAAAACAGAGCATTGTGGAATACCATATATCCCGCGCATCCTTGTCGCGGGCGATGGCGCGGCTTTCGGGACACGACCGATATGTGAATAAATAAGAAAAAAGTTTATTGGCTTCTGCTGTGGCAGAAGCCATTTTTTGAAATCAGAGAAAAATTATTGTGATAAATCAAAAAATATGCAATGGAACGTCTTTTTTCATGGTTTTGATATTTTTGGGGAATGAATCAGAATCATCGGGGAATATATTAGTTATATTAGATGGGGAGAAATGGAATATGAAAAATATGGTGCTTCGATTTTTAGAGGGGATTTTAATCGGGCTTGGGGCTGTATTGCCGGGTATATCCGGAGGTGTATTATGTGTTGTATTTGGAATTTATGCGCCAATCATGCTTCTGCTTTCGCATCCGCGGCAGGCGTTCCACCGATATGCAGGGGTGCTGATTCCGGTCATTTTGGGTGCGGCAACGGGTTTTTTAGGCGTCTCCAAGCTGCTTGGATATTTGCTTTCGGCATATCCGAATCCATCAGTCTGCGTGTTTGTCGGTCTTATAACCGGTATGCTGCCATCTCTATTTCGGGAGGCAGGCAGGAATAAGCAGACGGAATCCGGTGTGAAACGTACAGAAATGCTTTCTTTGATTCTGTGCTTTTTTGGTATGTTATGTCTTTTGCTTGGACTCAGTCATCTGTCAGTCTCGATTACCCCAGGCTACCCGTGGTATGTATTTTGTGGATTTTGTATGGCACTCAGTGTCATTGCACCGGGCATGAGCTTTTCGACGCTGCTCATGCCACTTGGACTTTATACACCGCTTGTTACAGGTATCGGAAATCTGGATGTGCATGTGCTGTTTCCGGCTGGGATTGGTGCGGTTTTGACAGTGATTCTGCTTGCAAATGCGATTACAATATTGATGGAACGACATTATGGGGTTGTCTTTCATGGTATCATCGGCATCGTGATTGCAGCGACACTTGTCATTATTCCGTTTCAGAGCTTTACGGAGAGTGTGTCAGCCAGCTTGATCAATCTTATGTGTATGGCGGCGGGAATTGTGGTTGCATTTCTGCTTGACCGGATGAATCGTTGCGCCGAATAAAGGCATGAGAAAAATGGTTGGCAAATTTTGCTGTTATTGATAAAATAGGGTAGGATAGTTTTTTGCATGAATTTGGATTTGTATGATATTCCAAGGGAGGACAAAACGTGGACATAAAAGCAGTTGTAACCTTGAAAAAAGGGGAAGGAAGAACACTAAAAGCAGGCGGCCTTTGGATTTATGACAATGAGATAGAAAGCGTTATGGGAAGTGTGCAGGATGGCGAGCTTGTGAAGGTGCGGGATTTTGACGGATATGAAATGGGAACTGGATTTATAAACCGCAAATCAAAGATTACTGTTCGTATGCTGACAAGAAATCCGGAAGTGGAAATCGATGAGTCGTTCTTTCGTATGCGTGTAAAAAATGCATGGGAGTACAGAAAGGCTGTCATGCCGGGAGATGACCTTAGCTGTTGTCGTGTTATTTTTGGTGAAGCAGACTTCTTGCCGGGGTTAGTCATTGATCGATTTGCAGATGTGTTAGTTGTGGAATCTTTGGCACTTGGAATTGACCTGTATAAAGAAATGATAGTATCGTTATTGAAAGAGGTTATGGCAAAGGACGGTGTTATAATTCGAGGCGTCTATGAGCGAAGTGATGCTAAGGTTCGTAAAAAGGAAGGCCTTGCACCGTATAAAGGATTTATCGGAGACGAGTTTGACCCGGTCGTTGAAATCGTGGAAAATGGTGTGCATTACAAAGTTGATGTTGCAAATGGGCAAAAAACGGGATTCTTCCTCGATCAAAAATATAATCGCCTTGCAATGCAGAAGTTGATAAGGGGATTAACAAGAGGTGAGAATGAGACACCGTTGCGTGTACTTGATTGTTTTACGCATATGGGAACATTTGCACTTAACTGTGGCCACGCCGGAGCAAGTGATGTGTTAGGACTGGATATCTCAGAATTTGCTGTGGAACAGGCGAGAGCAAATGCAAGATTAAACGGACTGGAAGAGACGGTACATTTTGATGTTGCAAATGTGTTAGACGAACTTCCACGGCTTGCACAAGCAGGCGAAAAGTTTGATGTTGTAATCCTGGATCCGCCGGCATTTACAAAGTCAAGAGAGGCTACAAAGAATGCGATGAAAGGATACCGGGAGATTAACCGAAAAGGCTTACAACTTGTGAAAGACGGAGGTTATTTTGCAACTTGTTCCTGCTCTCATTTTATGACGCAGGAATTATTTACGAAGGTCATTGGCCAGGCAGCGACAAGTGTACACAAGAGACTTCGCCAAATCGAATTCCGGCAGCAGGCACCGGATCATCCGATTTTATGGGCAGCGGACGAGAGTTATTATTTGAAGTTTTATGTTTTTCAAGTCTTGTCCTAGAGAGGGGCCCAGCGTAGCTGGGAAAGTCGGCTAGGACCGACCCACGAAGCAGAGGGACCCACGAAGTGGGAGGATGCCTTATGACGGACCCGCGAAGCAAGGGGACCGCGCGAGAAGTGGCTTAAATCCTTGATTTTACTGGGGTTTTGAGAGGTAGGAAGGAAGCGTAAGGGTATCGTAGTATATCGGAATTTATCATATTTTGATGGTAAAAAGTGGTAAGCTTGGTGGTAAGTTTGAAATGCTTATGGCAGGGCTGGGTTGTTTCTATAGTTTCATTTATAATTTGTTGTAGCGTTACACCTGTGCAATTGCGCAGGTGTTTTTTCTTTTTTGAAGCAGTAAATCAAATATCTCGACTGTTGGTTGAACGATACACCATTTTTGGAGGGTCGTTCAACATAAAAGGGACAGCTTATGCCATCCCTAATAACTTCTTCCATGTCTTGTTTCGCGCTGTAATCACACCGTCAGCAACACATCCATTTGCCTTCTGATAGGCTTTGACTGCTGCCGTGAATTTCGGTCCTGCGATACCGTCAACAGTTCCGCAATTATAACCAAGTGCATTTAAGTATGTCTGAATCACACTGACTACCGGATGCTTCCGGTTCGTGGATGCAGATACCGTAATGGTCTTGGAAAGCGTTTCCTTTCCTGCGATACCATCTATCTTTGCGCCACAGGCACGCTGTACTCCCATGATAAAGGTTGTTTTTGCGCTGTCTTTCGTATTTGTTACTTCAACAGAACCTTCATATTTGGGTCTAATGATCGTTTTTATGACAGACTTCTTTCTTGTTCGTATCATAACTTCTCCACCATTAGAATCATTTCCAACAGATGTATTCCCTTCTATCGTTTGATATGAACCATCAGCATTCCTTGAATATATGAATCCTATGTGATCCGCATTTGCATCTGAATCAAATTGAAAAAGAACAATGTCTCCATACTGTCCTTTATTATTCGGAACTGTCAATTTGTTCTGCTTTCCCCATGTTTCCACACTTGGACAATACGCTGTTTTGCATCCGTTATAGAATAAATTGCTGGCACCTGCCATTCTGAAGATATCCCATAAGAACGAACAGCACCATGAATAGTTTTTTCCGCTCACAGGTCTACCATAATAATGTGTGTTAAATACCACATTATTGCTATTCGCAGGATTCTCCTTCACACCAATATACTTCAATGCCATATCCATTACCTGTTTTGCTGTTGCCATTTTGTTCCTCCTTATCCTTCGCTCTTTAGCTGTTTATATGCCTGGTTCACACCGGTCGATGCGAGCCCGGACACAATACCGACTGCAATTGCATTCATAATGTCGCTCGCCGGGAAGTCCGGCATTACATACATACCGATTACTCCGAGGATTCCTCCGCAGATTCCTACAATCACAGGTATTCCTTCATCCTTTAAGTGTTTACTCTGTTTTGCCGCAATCCCAATCAGATAGCATATAACTACGATTGCAAGTACGGTTCCAGTCTTGGATATATCCATCGCTTTCACCTCTATCCTTTTGTTATAATATATGTTTTCCGGCACTACTGCCGTTCCACTTTTTAGCACGAAAAAAGGCAGCCTGTCGACTGCCTCATACTTTGTTCGGTTCTTCTGTTGCACCGATGCAACTTTCAAAAAAATACCCTACATCTGCAGGGTACTTTATTCTATATCCTCATATTGAATTCCGTGATCTCCTTCTATACTCGTTGTATGACGAATCTTATTCCAAAATACCTCGTCTAGAATTCCATCTGGAAATGCTTTACAAATAAATTGTTCCTGATCATTCTTTCCTATATAGTTTTTACAGTCTATACATTGCGAAAATATAACCATTACTTTTTCCTTCCTACAATATATTTTTCTAATAAGTTGAACGATACACCATTTTTGGAGGGTCGTTCAACCGAAGTCCAAATTGATGTATTATGCTATACATGAATCAGCATTTCACCAAAATGGGTTTCGCCGACGGAAATATGTGGTTTCCCGGACATCTACACCCATTTTGTATCGGAAGGAAATCATATAATCCCACGGAACTGTAGTGGGAAGTAGTGAAAAATGGGTTTCAGGCGGATAACCAGCCCTGTACGCCCGGTTTGCACCCGGAGCCAACGGCTTCCCGGAACTGCGGCACAACTAAAACGGGCGTGGAGGCTTGCTTGCTAATGCGTACGCCCGGTTTCTACCCGGAGCGGAAACCGTGTAATCGCACGAAACTGTAGTAAGACACACAGCAAGAACAGCTTCGCCCAGCAAGAACAGCTTCGCACGGAAATTTGCTAACGTGAAATATTTTTAGAGGAGTAATGACAATATGAACAACAATTTGAAAAAGGAATTAACCGACTGCTATATGTACGGGGAAATAATAAGTCAGCAGGGATTCGGCCCGAATACAGGCATTACCATGCACGAGATGATTCGTTTCGGTTGAACGATACACCATTTTTGGAGGGCCGTTCAACTCAACAGTTTTTCCTGTTCCCTGAACATCCCGGCATATTAAAGTTTTTACCGCATACACTGTACAAACAAGCATTCAGAGGTTTGTACAAGTGAGAGACTACATCGAACAGCGTGCGTTAGAAATCGGAAATTATATCATCGAGGAGGGCGCGACAGTCAGGCAGGTTGCAAAGAAATTTGGGATTTCGAAATCAACCGTACATATGGTTGTAACAATATGGAACGGAAGATGAGGAAGGTTGTTTGGGTAGTGGAGTAGGGGAAATAAAGGATATTTAAACTGAAAAGACCGCTTGATTTCTCAAACGGTCTAGTATATAATCTGATTAGAAAGTGAATCGGAAACGATTTCCGATTTGCCCTCAGTTAGAAAACTATAAAGAATAGCATCTGAACTTTGCGGGGACGGATGCTATTTCTTTTTATTGTTATGATTATCTATGTAAGATAGAGCCGTTAATACTACTAGCAATAAAGTGAGTACTTCTATTGTGTTCATAGGGCATCACCCTCCTTTTATACTAGAGGGCATCTTATAATCGGAAAATCGCATCCAACTTTCTATTTGATTATACAAATGAATTATAGCACAAATCGAACAAATGTTCAACAAAGAAATAAGCATCCAAAAATGAAGAGGAAGCATATAAGGCGTGGAATTTAGCTGTCAGAGGAGAGCGTTTTGATAAAATTGCTCCTATGTAAGGAGGTGCTTTTGGGGTATATTATTGATGATGTTTGCTATGCGGGTGAAGCCGTACCGGATATTAAGGTGAAGGAGGCTGCAGTGCTAAGAGGCAGTATGCTTTTGATTACATTTTCCACAGGGGAACAAAGATTATTTGATACTACATTATTGACAGGGGCGGCATTTGAACCATTAAAAAATGAAAAGAAGTTGGCTGATTTCACAATTTTTCACGGCGATATGACATGGATGAATGGTGAGATTGATATTGCACCGGAAACTATGTATGCAGACAGTTATCCATACACATCCAAGAATGTAAGTGTTGCGATGGGATAGTAAGAGATGATGTTAATTATCGATTTGACTGCACTCTCAGGTGGAAACCCGGGAGTGTTTTTTATTTTAGAAAATGAAGAAAAATGTGATTTAAAAGCAGTAGAAGAAAGCACAAAGAGATTTGTTGAACGATACACCATTTTTGGAGGATTGTTCAATTTGCACATGAAGTATGGTTTGAAGATGTTCGAAGTATGAGTTATTATGAAGCAATAGAAGAATCGGATGAATCGTGAGTAGGAGACAACAAACATTAAAATACAAAGTTGGGGAGCGCTATATGGAATTAAAACTAAAAGATAATAAACTGAATAATCCCGAAAGTCACGAATGGAGTGATATGGCAGATTACAAAGACGATACGAGCATGGAAGAAATCAATATGTTCCGTCAGCCTATAGAAATTGAACCGGAGAAATTTGACAGAAGGAAGCCTACAAGGCGAGGCAAAAAGAAGGGGATTGGATATGCGATTATTTGTATATTTGGATTAGTGTCCCTGGTAACTGCTATAGTAGCATTTATTATGGGCATTGCTTCATCGTTAATGAAAAGAGAAAGCGAAAATATTATAAAAAATTGTTATGTGGCCAACGGTACGATTAACCAGGCGTATGAAATAAATATCTTTGTGCATGCACATCAAAAAGAACAAGATAGTATGTATAAATACTATTCGATAAATTGGGTGCAACAACTTGAGGTAGAGGTGCAGGGAAAAAATGGAATCTATTTTACAACCATAACTGTGGATTTGAAAGATACAACCGCACAGTATAGATCATATAAATTTCTTACTCACAGTATGATTAAGGAGGATTTCAAGGATGTTCAGGTTACCTCCCCATACGAGAAGGGGCAGGAATATGAGTTTTATGTTAGTGAAAAAAATCAGAATAAAATATATTTGAAAGATAAAGTTGATGAAAATTTGGATGCTTCTCCCTTCAAGAGGATAGCGAATCGAATCGGTATTCTTGCTCTGATCTTAGGGGTGGTATGTCTTTCTATTTCGGGATTGCCGGAGCGTGGGTAGCGAATTGGCAGATTAATTACCGATACATAATTCATAAAATACAGCAGGCTGCTTTTGCTGCCATCCCAATCAGATAACAAATTACTACGATTGCAAGCACGGTTCCCGTTTTAGAAATATCCATCGCTTTCGCCTTTATTCTTTTGTACTAGTATATGCGTCATATAGCGAAACACTGTTATTCACCATAAAATGTAAATGTTATACCCGATATAGAATACTGCTGACCATCCTCACCTATGTAGTTAACCGGGTAATAAACCACATAATCATCTTCGGAAACGTTTTCAGAGAAAGAATATATCCAGTCCATATCAACTCTTGTACAGTTGAAGCTGAAAGAGTCGTCACCATAATTCACGGTTATTTCATTATCCAACAGTTCACCAAACCACTCAGTAACATCTACTCTTTCAGCATAAATACCCTTACTGAAGTTTCTTATCATTGCTTCTTTGTTTTCCTCAAAGTATTGATTGGCCTTGTCCATAATCGGTTCAATATATGCAGAATCTATCTCAAGCGCACTGCTTGCAAGCGAATCAGATGCACCCGGATTATCTTCAAAAGCGGCACTTGCATTTGTATTACCTTCAATTGGATAATATATATCTATTTCTACCTTTTCCGGAGGAACATTTGCGTAATCAGGGACGTTCTGATAATAACGCGTTAGCATAAACTTTGAATCAGCCGCGTACATATCTCCTTCAAAACTCACGATACCTCCAATGTTATAACTTTCTCCTCTCTCAATTACGCGTTCTTCACCATCTGACTCAACCCATACACTGCCCTCCATAACCTCAACAATCGTTTTATTGGTCTGAGGATTGTATTCAACTGAAAAAATAGTTCCACGAACACTTAAAGTGGCATTGGGTGTTGTGACATTAAATGTTGAATCCTCATTCAGCTTCTCATCGATTGTAAACAATGCCTTTCCATATAAAAGCTCTATGGTGATATTGCCTTTTTTACTTGTCCCCTTTGAACGAATAATAAAACCGGTGTCCCCATCAGCACCTATGTGCTTGTCCTCATCAGCAAGCAGTTCAAGAAATGAATCATTTCCAACCGTAACCATATCACCCGAATAAAGCTGCAATCCCGAAAAAGCATCATAGATGTTACCATCTGCCCGCTGAATTGTCACATCCTTGTTAAAGTCCTTTACTTTAATTATTCGGTATTCATCTTTCTTATTCACAATAATTATGATTGTTATAATGATTGCTGTTAACACCAATAGCAATATTGCCATAAGCATTATTTTCTTTGAGCCAGTTCTGTTTTTTTCCACCGGTACGTCCATCCTTTCATATAATCAATCGGGAACTCTTTCTTGTTATTAATATAACACTATTTAGATTTGGACTCAATCGCAAATTAGAAACGATTACTTGACAGAAACACAAGAAAAAATAATGTTGAAAAAATCAGATAAGTGATTTACTATAAGGTTAATACTACAAAAGAAAGAAGGATGATTTTTATGGGTATGGTTTCTTTGTTGCTGGCGGTGGCAGGTATTGTGACGACGATTATACATTATACGAATCACAATATGGTGCTTGGTGCTGTTACAGCTGTTCTTTTGATTGTTTCTTATATTCTCGGAACAGCGGATATGAAGAAGCAGGAGAAAAATGGTGGTATCAATGCAGAGATGTTTAACCCTGGCATGCTTGGACATGGTATGTCTTCCGTTGTATTTATCGTATGCGGAATCATGTGTGCGATTGCATATTTCGGATAAGGGTTCATGTGAAAGGGGAGATATATGGACACAAGTCAGGCAATGAAAAATCTGGAGGAACTGAGACTTTCTTGTAAAAAAGCATATGGAATGATTGCTGTGTCGGTGATAGGTTTCTTTGTTAGTATGTTTATAATACCATTTTGTCCGTATTTATTTATTCTGACGTTTGGTTTTGCTTTTTTAGCAATTCCGTTTGCAAAGAAAGCAAAAGAATCAGAAAAGCAGTTTCAGTATGTTTATAAGGAGATGTTTGCAAAATCAATCCTGCAGGAGCTGTTTGGCGATGTAACCTGTGACTGGAATATCGGCTATTCGGAGCTGGCGGTAGACAAAATCGGATTGGTACAAAAGGGAAATCGGTTTTCTTCGGAGGATTATATCAGGGGACAGTATGACGGTGTGCCGTTTGAACAATCCGATGTGGTCATAAAGCAGGTTGTCCGAAGCGGGAAACATACGCGTACCTATACATACTTTGAAGGCAGAATGTTTTCGTTTGATCTGCCGAGAAATGATATCGGCTCGGTTGTGATTTTCTCCAAAAGCTTTCTGTATCAGGGTAATTGTAATAGGATGCGACATGAGAAGATTGATATGGAAAGTCAGGAATTTAACAAAAATTTCAAGGTGAGATCCATCAATCCGCATGATGCATTTTATGTGTTAACTCCGCAGATTATGGAGTGTATCGAGCAGTTGTACCGGAAATACGGAAATGTTGCGATGCGGTTTATCGGCGGGAAACTACATGTTGCCATCAATATAAAGGGCAATGCGTTTAATGGCAATTATCGTAAGCCGATTGTCTATGTGGATGAAAAGAGAAAAATCATGCAGGATAGTAATGTAATCATTGATATTGTTAAAACATTGAAGATGGCATAGAATGTAAAAATAAAAAGTCTTAGGAGGAAAGAGAATGGGAAAAGTGGTTATTGCACTTGTGGTTGTTTTGGTTGTGCTGGTGATTTGGTACATAGCGGTAGCAAACAGCATCAAGGTTGCAGATTTGAAAGTGCAGGAAGGTGAATCCGGTATTGATGTAGCGCTTACAAAGAGATATGATGTGCTCACCAAGATGCTTGATACAGTAAAGGGTTACCAGCAGCATGAAAAAGCGGTTTTGACAGAGATTGTAAAGCTTCGAAGCGGTATGACAATGGCTGAGAAAAACGAGGCAAATCATTCGATGGATCTGCTTACAAAGGACATCAATATTTTGGCTGAGAATTATCCGGAGCTTCGTTCTAACACAAACTTTATTGAGCTCCAGAAGGCTATCGTAGACGTGGAGGAGCATCTTCAGGCAGCAAGACGTCTCTACAATGCAAACGTCAACGCATACAACAAAAAGATTATTGTTTTTCCGAACAGCATCGTAGCAAATAACATGCATGCGGTTCAGAAGGAATTCTTCGAGGCAGAGGAAGCAAAGAGACAGGATGTCAAGATGAGCTTCTAATATTCTATTGGAAATGACCGATAAGCAGACAATGCTAATATAAAAAAAATGAGTATAACAAAAGCCGGGTATGACCTTCATACCCGGCTTTCTTTTATCATGTGACTATTCAAATGGATAGTCAGTCATCTCTACAGCACTTTTGACAGGAAATCTTTCAGACGCGGATTTTTCGGATTGCCAAAGAATTCCTCCGGTGTTCCGGTTTCAAGAATCTGCCCTTCGTCGATAAAGAGTACCTTGTTGGCAACCTCTTTTGCAAATCCCATCTCATGTGTTACGATGATCATCGTCATGCCTTCTTTTGCAAGCGATTTCATAAGATCAAGCACTTCTCCAACCATCTCCGGGTCAAGTGCAGATGTCGGTTCGTCAAAGAGAATGACATCCGGATTCATGGCAAGCGCACGCACGATTGCAACACGCTGCTTTTGACCACCGGACAGGGTAGAAGGGTATACATCCGCCTTGTCTGACATACCGATTCGCTCCAAAAGCTCCTCAGCCTTTTTGCGGGCACCTGCAACAATTTCTGCTTTTGTTGTTGTGATTGGAAGCTTTTCCTGCTTGTTCTTTTTCCTGCGGAACAGGTTGGTAAGCGGAAGGAAACGGTTATGCCGTTTTGCTTTTTTCAAATCCTGACACTGTACATGTACCGGTGCCAGCATGATGTTCTGGATAACGGTTTTATTGTTGTAAAGATTGAAATGCTGGAATACCATTCCCATGTGGCGGCGGTGGATATTGATGTCAACCTTCGGGTCTGCAATATCAACACCGTTAAAAATAATCTGTCCGCCGGTAGGATCCTCCATACAATTCAGACAACGTAAAAACGTACTTTTACCGGAACCTGAAGGACCGATCACAACCATGATATCGCCCTTTTCGATTGTGACGTTGATGCCTCTTAAGACTTCATTGTCACCAAAATGTTTTTCCAGATTAATGACTTCTATCACTCTTTCTCAGGCTCCTTTCCATTATTTTAATACCAAGACTGATAATGAGCACGAGAACGATGTAAATCAGTGCCATAACCAGATATGGAATCATAAATTCATAGCTGTTGCTTCCGATGTAATTGAATGCGACGTACAAGTCTGTAGCACCAACGAAGCTGACAACGGATGTTTCTTTTATCAGAGAAATAAATTCATTTCCAAGTGTCGGAAGGATATTTTTTACTGCCTGGGGAATCACAATCATACGCATGGTTGTGGCAAAACTGAGTCCCATGGCACGGCCGCCTTCCATCTGTCCCGGGTCAACAGAGAGGATACCGCTTCGCATCATCTCGGAGATGTAGGCACCACTATTTAATCCGAATACCAGGATAGAAACCTGAACACCGGTCATATGTGCTCCCATAATTGGCAGCATAACATAGTAAAATACAAGCAGCTGAACAACCATCGGGGTTCCACGGAACAAAGCTACATAGAAGCGGCAGATGGCATCTAAAATACGCGGAAGCACCTTGTACTTCGGAATGACGCGGGCGGTTGCAATCAAAGTACCGATTAAAATACCGATAATCAATCCGGCAATTGCAATCGTCAACGTGTTTTTCAGTCCCTCGAGAACCTTGACATATCCTCTGTTATCTATGAATATTTCTATGAACTTCTGAATCTTATTTGCTATATCTCCCATGAAATATCCTTTCAACCAAATGTTAAATCATTGCTTTTTATTACTGCATCTCGTTGATGGCAGCAGTAATGCTTGCTGCAGGAGCAGAGTCAATAATAACATAATTGATATTGCCGTTTAACAGATCCTGTACGGCAAGGGAACCGTTTTTATAACCAACAGATTCCATCTTGTAGCCTGTAAAGCCCCAATCCTCATCACCTTCGCAGTAGAACTGTCCGGTTGTACCGGTCTGTACACCAACCTTTGTCTCAGACCCCTTTGCGTTCAGGATTGCCTCTACATCAGCAGCTTCCTTGCAGGCATCAAACTCTGTATTGTCAGATGTGACAATGAGCTTCTGGGATGCACTGTAATAGGAATCAGAGAAGTTTACGTACTCTTCACGGTCCGGCTTGATTGTAAGACCTGCCATGGCGATATCGCATTTCTGCTGACCAACAGACAGACATACGGCATCAAAGTCCATGTTCTGAATTACAAGCTCCTTACCAAGCTTGTCAGCAAGTGCCTTTGCAATCTCCATGTCGATTCCGTAATAATCTTCACCCTTTGTATATTCAAACGGCTCGAAAGCGGCATTTGTAGCAACAACAAGCTGATCCTTACTATCGTCAAGAGCAGCGGACTTTACAGCTACCGGTGTACCATCACCAAAATAGTGATTACAGATTTCGTCAAAGGTACCGTTCTCTTTAATCTCAGCGATAAAGGCATTTACATCCTCCAAAAGCTCCGGCTGTGTCTTGTCAACTCCGAATGCATATTGTTCGTCTGTAAGTTCAATCTCGATAACCTTTGCGGTCTTTTTGCCGGAAGAAGCGCCGTCATCGCTCTTGCTTCCGCAAGCTGTGAGTGCTGTCATTGCCATAACAGCAGATAATGCCATTGCCAAAAATTTTCTCATTTTCTTCATAATAACATACTTCCTTTCTTTACATTTACGATTTAATATAGCATTCTATGCGAAAAAATGCAATTAAAGTCTTATGAAAAAAAGTGAAATATGCAAAATAGTTATGAATATAAAGCAAAAGTATGGTATTATATACATGATTGAGTGCATAGTTAGGATTTTATGCATTTGGTCATATACATAATTATGTGAAAAACGGCGGCATTTAACTGCACGGCAGATACGCTTTTCAAGATTATAAATGGAAAGCTCG
>JBJEMZ010000187.1:0-3209 GCA_051879935.1 Wujia sp. | reverse complement strand
GCGGCATTTAACTGCACGGCAGATACGCTTTTCAAGATTATAAATGGAAAGCTCGATCCGGTACTTGCCTTCACATTAGGAAAGCTGAAGGTGGACGGAAGTATCGAGAAAGCATTAAAAATCAAAGAGCTTATCTAGTTGTCTGTGCTGCGGGAACCAAGCTGCCAGAATGCAACTGCGCTTGCTGCAGCAACATTTAAGGAATCAACGCCGTGGGACATCGGAATCCGTGCGGTATAATCACAGTCGGCAATGGTTTGTTCGGCAAGACCGTCCCCTTCTGTGCCAAGTATGATGGCGAGTTTTTGTTCATTCATAAGGCGCGAATCATCGATGGAAACGGAATCATCCCGTAAGGCCATGGCAACGGTTTTGAATCCAAGCTGCTTTAAAATAGGAACATAGGAAAGAGGCTGCGTTTGCAGCTTCTTTTTATTTGGAAGAAAAGTCCAGGGAATCTGGAAAATAGTTCCCATGCTGACGCGGATGGATCGACGGTAGAGCGGGTCACAGCAGTTTGGTGTAAGTAAAATTGCATCCATGTTAAGTGCGGCTGCGGACCGGAAGATGGCACCAATGTTTGTCGGGTTTACGATATCTTCAAGAACTGCAATCCGGCATGCATCTTTACATACATTTTCAATGGATGGCAGAGTTTTTCTCTTCATGGCACAAAGCATCCCGCGTGTAAGCTTAAAACCGGTGAGCTGTGTCAAAACATCCAAAGGAGCAGTGAAAACCGGGATATCATCGTGTGCAGAAAGAAGTGGTAATGCTTCTTTTTCCAGCCGTTTGTCCTCGACGAGAATGGAGAGTGGTACATAGCCTGCATCAATTGCACGGGAAACAACAATCGGACTTTCAGCGATAAAAATCCCTTCTTTTTCCGGCTCGTTTATATGTAAAAGCTGCACTTCGGAAAGTCTGGCATAGACATCAAGCTCCGGTGCATGAAAATCAGTTATATGGATGATGTTTGGCATAAGCGTTCTCCTAAATACAATCATTTGCTATCAATTTTTTTCATTGCATTATTATAATGTCGAAGATTTCGGGTGTCAAACAGGAAAGGCTTAATTCTTGTGTTTTTTCACAGGTGTGTTATAATAAAACATATGTTACATAACAGTGTTATATAACACGTGTTACAGATTAAAAATAAAGGAGGGAAAGTATGCCGCCAAAACCGAAATATACAAAGGAAGAGGTCGTAAAGGTTGCTTTTGACATGACACGTGAAAAAGGATTTGAAGCGGTCACGACAAGAGAAATCGGGAAACGGCTCGGTGCTTCGTCAAGCCCGATATTTACATTGTTTCGAAACATGGAGGAAGTGAAACAGGAGGTAAAAAAGCTTGCAATGAAGGAGTATGAACAATATATCTCAGATGCCTTAAATTATACGCCGGCATTCAAGCAGTTTGGAATTCGTATGATTGAATTTGCGAGCAGGGAACCAAAGCTGTTTCAGCTATTGTACATGCAGGAGCGGGAAGAAAGCGGTACATTTGATACCATGCTGAAGGATATAGGAGATTCCGTAGATACATGCATTGAGATAATAAAACAGGATTATAACTTGGACGACACCGAAGCTAAAATCCTGTTTTCACAGGCGTGGCTACATGCATTTTCATTGTGTGTTCTACTGGCAAATAAGGTTTGCAGCTTTTCGGATGAGGAGATTTCTGGAATTTTAAGCATGGAGTTTCAGGCAGAGCTTAGATTTTTAAAGTCCGGACAGTATAAGGATTTGAACATACAGGTGACGGAAGTAGCAAAGGGAGAGTGAGGAAATGCAATTACTGAAACGAAAGATACAGGACAAAAAGGATGAAGCAGTGATTCTGCAGTACGCAGAATGGACAAAGCAATTTGAGGATATAAGGGATTATATATTAGGACAGGGAAAACAGATTACCGGGTACGGAGAAGAAAAGGAGATGTATCAGATACCGGTTGCGGACATTTTGTATTTTGAAGCAGTTGGCGAGCTTGTGTTTGCATATACGAAGGACAAGGTGTATGAAATCAAGATGCGACTGTATCAGATTGAGGAAAATCTGATGGATGACAAAATGGTAAGAGGCGCGAAGTCCTTCGTTGTAAACATCCGCCATATCCGGTCGGTGCGTCCGGCATTAAATGGCAGATTATATGCGACGATGAAAAACGGAGAGGAAATCCTGATATCCAGGCAGTATGCAAAAGAGGTGACAAAGCGAATTCATGCAATGTAGGTGGGATATCGGATTCATTTATGCAACATATCGAACGAGAAATGCATCTTATCGGCAAACAATTGTATTTATAAAAATAGCGGATTAAGATAAGAATGCAAAACAAGATGTATTACATGGTGTTGAAAAAAGTTTTCAGGAAAATAATTTTAAATAGGGAGATAAAATAGATGAAACATAATGATATATGGAAACAAATGGTTTCGGATTATTTACTGATTCAGGCAGAAACAGCACTTTCAATCGCAATTATAGGCAGTATATTTCTAAAGGAGCAGACAATTACATATTCCTATTTTTTCCTGCCTGCCATAATAGGCATTATATGCATGCTTCCATGCCTGGTTACGTATTTCAAAGAGGATCTGACGGTGAAACAGGTTATCGCACAGCGCGTGATAGAGTGGGTTGTTTTGGAAATTGTATTTCTATGTATGGCACGTTATCTGGCCGGGGACAAGCTTGGTACGGCCGGCTATGTAGCACTTGGGATATCGGTTACGTTTTTTGATATCGCGACATATGGAATATCCTATATGCTAGAAAAAAGAGAGACGGATGTATTAAATGAAATATTGAAAAAGAATACTGATAGGAAATAGAACAGAATATCGAATATTGAAGATAAATGGGGGTACAAAAGATGGAACAACAATTTTTATATGAAAATGATGTAAGAATAACAAAGACGGCGGTAAAGGTGCTCAGATGGCTGATTGTGGTATTTCCGGTTCTGTTTATTCTCTCGATTGCGGGAGTTTTTCAGTCGGAGATTAAGAGTCTGATTATGCTTACATGTGTAGCATTGGTCGTTACGATGGGACCGACACTTGCTTACAAATTAAATACACCAATCGGAGTTATGAAATATGTGACAACGATTGCACTCGGCAGTTTGGTTGCTTTGATGGGCACGGATGCTACGATTGGTTTTTATATGACATATGCGTGGGCAATGGTATTCTGTAT
>JBJEMZ010000186.1:0-7386 GCA_051879935.1 Wujia sp. | reverse complement strand
GTACAGATAACGCAAACACAAACAAGATTGGAGCCGAATCACCGGTCTTAGCCAATGTATTGGTTGCTGTATCTGTCGGTGTATCCGGTACATCAACCTCTGTTGTCGGCGTATCCTTCATAACGAGTACACCATCTTCAAGGAGTGTAAATGTATTCTCTCCTGTCTTCACATACACTTTACCATCCGCATCGAATTTGAAATAGGTGGTCTCCGCAACCTCATAACCCTTCGGAGCGGTAATCTCAGTCATGGAATATACGACATCCGGCCTAAACTTATGCATCAGAATTTCATGCTTCTCGTTGGTTGATACCCAACTGTCAACCAGATTGCCCTGTGCATCCTTAATCTCAAGCTTTGCACCCGGAATCTCTTTTCCGTTTGTGGCATCTACCTTGCTGAAGGTTGCATATTTCGGTGAATCCTGCATAATAATTACATCCTTATTGAGAGAAGATAATAACACAAATCCTTCGCCGTTTGGATTCTCTACATATATCTGTCCCTTCTTATCAAGTGCAAATCGGATGGATTCCGCCATTTTATAGCCAAATGGAGCTGTAATCTCCGTAAACGTATAATACACAAGTGTTCCATCTTGTGCCGGCACTTTGAACATATCTCCCGAAAGAGTGGTAGGTGTTGTACCGGATATAAATGTATATAGAACATTTCCCTGCGCATCCTGTATTACAATTTCTGCGCCCGGAAGCTCATCGCCATTTGTCACATCCTGTTTACTGAAGTTTACCTTAACCAGCTCATCCTTCATGACAATTGTGTGATTATCTGCAGGTTCTCCGTTTACAAGAATCGTTCCATCTGCCTGTAATACAAACGAGATAGACTCTGCATATGCATACCCATCAGGAGCATTTGTCTCTGTCAACGTGTAGGTTACTCCGACCTCTAATCTGCTGCAATCGATTACGTGAGGAAGCGCACCGCTTGTCCATGTAATCGGATTGAAAGTAGCATCGCCGTCTTTTGTAATCGTCAAGGTAGCACCTTCTACCTCACTTCCGGCCATATCCTGTTTGCTAATCTGGAGCTGCGGTTCATCATACATCGTAATCTTACCATCTGTAATTTCCACAGTATATTCACCAGCTTGATTCTGTGTAAATATCTTACCATCCCGGTCTACTGCAAATGCAATATCCCCCGCTACACTGTAACCATTTGGTGCCTGTACTTCATGCAGTACATAGTAAGCAGGTGTAGTACCATTTCCAGCAGAAAGAAGACTTCCGATTTCTTTTCCGCTGCCATCACTTATCCACTCTGTCACAACCGCTCCACTGGCGTCCTTAATTTGAAGCTTCGCGCCGGATACATATGCATAGGAATACGGATTCTTCTTATCAATTGTCAGATTGATTCTTCTATCTCGAATATAAACCGTTCGATCCTGATCTACATAGGTATTATCTCCCAGATACCGAACCTGATGTTCTGCCGTAAATTCAAACACCACCGGATCTGCGAACGCATATCCGTCCGGAGCATCTACCTCCGTCAACTGGTATACACATCCTGTATGGAATTTTCTTGCATCAACAGAAACTCCATTCTCTGTACTTACAAATGTCATCGGTACAAAGGAACTGTCATATCCATTATTGCCATAACCCGCATAGCGAATCGACTCTAACAGAAGCGTGGAACCCGCAAGATTTTGATTATTACCTGTATCAATCTTTCGAATCGTAACTGCTTCCTCATCGTCTGTCATTACAATTGTATTGCCATAAACACGTGTACCGGCATCCCATGTTCCCTCTGACAGCTTCAAATACTGCTTATTTATCGTTCCATCTGCTTCGATTGTAAACTTAATATTTCCGGATAAGAGGAATCCATTCGGTGCAGCTTCTTCCACAAGCAGATACTCCTGATTTGCCTTTAATTTTGTAAATTCAATCGTCTGAGCATTTGTACTGTTTGTATCAAAACGCTTAATCAGCTTTGTTTCATCTACATTCAAGCCTTCATACAAAGCAAGTCTCGCTCCGGAAAGCAAATCCCCCGAACTTGTTTCCTTTCGGATAGTAAGTGAAAACTGTCTGTCACGCATCATCATCGTTACATTATCACTATTCAAACTGTTTGCATCTGAAATCTGTGTGATTGTAAACCTGTCATCGATTCCCTTCGTTACAGTAAACAGAATCGGGTCTGCCACGATATATCCGTCCGGTGCCTGTGTCTCAACAAGCTTATATTGAACACCTGCTTTTAATATTCCATCACCACCGTCATCCGTTACTAAAATTGCTTTCGGGGTCGTTCCCGTTTTAAATTCGGCAATAACCGGAATAACAGAAGGATTACTTATATCATCACCTGCTTTATAGATTGCAAGCTTCGCTCCGGAAAGAGCCTCTCCCGAATCTGCCTTCAGCTTTCGAACATAAATCGTTCCATTCGGCTTTAATTCGTCTGTCATGGTTATTGTCGCACTTGTCTGTTCAACTGTGTAGTTATCATTTACATCTTTTGTCCAGACTTTTCCGTCCCGGTCAACTGCAAAATAAACATCTTCTGCAATTACATATCCATTTGGAGCAGCAATCTCGCGCAGAATATATTCTTTCTTTGTTCCTGCAACAGTCGGTGCAGCTATTCTGTTCATATTCAAGCTATATGCGGAAGTACCGGTTGTAAATCTTTCAAGCTCTACCCCTGTATCTTTATCAATAATCGCAAGGATTGCATTCGGAAGCGCATTTGATGCCTCATCCTGCTTTAATACCCGGATATTCATCACTGCATCCCGCATCACAAGTGTCTGTCCCGACACACTTGCATCTGCATCCGAACCAGTTTGAATTTCAATTGCACCGCTTTCGGTAATCTTGAACACAACGCTCTCTGAATATGCATAACCATTCGGCGCTGCTGTCTCCGTCAACGTATATGTTTTTCCTACCTCTAATTTAGAGTACAAAATCTTTTTCGGCGTTGTCGATGAAGTCCATTCCTCAACAACCGCTCCGGCAGCATTGTCAGTAAGCTTTAAATGCGCCCCCGGTATCTCAGCACTGCCACCAATTGCCATCTTACTGATTGAAACATCGATTCTGTCATCACGGAACGTCTTGGAAACTGCGGTCGTGTCAGTAATTGTTACATTCTGTACTTCTGTATTCAGTACATATCCTTTCGGTGCACCCGTTTCCTTTACAACATACCTGCCAACCGGAAGATTTGTAAATGTAGCAATTCCGGTTGTATCGGTTGTCTGTGTGGAAACGACAGTCGTTCCGTCTTCCTTATACAATGTAAATTCTGCTCCCGCAAGCACGGTATTGTCATAAGAGGAAAGCTTCTTAACAAGAAGACTTCCGTATATTTTATTGTTTAATATTGTTGCATTTTCCGGTGCGTCCGCCTCGGTTGTAGCAGCTATAATCCAACATATGTTTGTATCTGTAAGACCTGTATCTGCATACACCTGCAAAGCATCCCTGCTGCCGGCAAGCAAAATATCCTCTGCATCCGCAAGTTTCTCATAACCCTCCGGTACAGTCAGCTCCCGTATCACAAACTTTGAATCCGATGCACAGGCATCAATATTAATTGTACGGAAATATGCGATACCATCCACTCCACTCGTGGCTGTTGCAAGCAGCTTCTCTGTACCACCTGTTTCAATCTCATAAAAACCGAATGTGACATCCTGCAACGGAGATTTTGAATTTGTCACACGATCATTTGCCTGTTTTAACAGCTTAAAGCTGATATTTGGCGGTGTATCAAGCTGCACATCATTCACTACATCAAACAGGCTGTTTGACGAATCGATTGTTTGCGCTGAACCATTTATCGTAACCTTGTTTTCTGTATCGTTTACAACCTCAATGGTGTAAACGGTACTGTCCATAATATACGTTTTTCCGGATACAACCGGTACCTTCGTTTCCTTCAACGTATATGTACCATATGCAAGTCCTGTAAATGTTACCTTACCGTCTGCCCCCGATGCAACAGTTTCTACCTTGATACCATCCTTGTAGAGTGTGAATTCTGCTCCTTGAAGAGCCACATTCGGAGTACCCTGCTCAAGCTTTGTGACTGTAATCTTACCATTCTGCTTTCTATTTGTTACGGTAAGAGAATATGTCTTTGTTGCTTCATCCCAGTTAGGATCCGCCGTTGTCGTAATACTGCTTAATGGTATCGTAATTCTTCCTGCCTTATTATATCCTGCCGGTGCTGTTACCTCAGTAATATAATATCCTTCATACGGAAGATTCGTAAATTCCACCTTACCGTCACTACCGGTTACCTTTTCATCAACCAATATACCTGCATTCGTATAAAGTGAGAATTTTGCACCCGCAAGTGTAATGGCAGCATTCTCTTCATCCACTTTTACAATGCTGATTTTAAATTTCCTGATAGTATTAACGACTGTAACATCTGTTATACCGGAAGATGAAATTACAACTTTTTTCAAAGAAGAAGCCTCATACTTAACCGGCACACTGCTTGCAATTTCCTCTACATAGTAAGTTCCATACGGAAGATTCTCAAACAGAGCTTCTCCGTTTGTATCGGTTGTAACAACATAGTCAACCGGAGTTGTTGTTCCTGCCGGAGTATACTGCACAATAGGACCGTCTTCCGTATCCTTATGCAACTGGAATCGGATTCCCGCTATTGCATTTGCCGGTACGCTGTCATCCACCTTCTTTACCTTCAGACTTCCGATCTGTTCTTCATTTTCTGCCGTAACTTCTCTTGTAACAACTGCACGTTCACTACCGGTTCCGATTGTCACCGAATATACGGTATTGTCAATTTCATATCCGACCGGTGCAGCCTCTTCACGATAATAATAGGTCTTACCAAGCTCAAGATTCTCAAAAGTAAGCACACCATTTGCATCACTTATTTGTGTATCAACAAGATTTGTACACTGTGCATCCTTATAAATTGAGAATTTTGCACCCGCAAGCTTCGTTTCTGTATCATTCTTCTTTACTTTTGTAATTACAAGTTTGGCTGTCGTCTTTTCGTTTGTGACAACTGCTGTCTGATTTGCAGGTGATGCAGGCGTAAATACATCCCCCGACACGGTTCCCTGCTCATAGGTTGTTGTCGCTGATGTAGCATCACGTGTAATGGATGCCTTTACAACAACCGGATTTGCACTGTCATACAGATATCCTTCCGGTGAATTTGTCTCAACTACATAATACACCTTTGGTGTCGTTCCATCCCCTGCATCCAAAGAAGCAAATTTCACCTGTCCGTTTGCATCTGTCGTTCTTGTATATACCTTTGTTGTATCACTAAACGGCAACCCATTATACAAGGTAAACTCTGCACCCGAAAGCTCCGCAGAAGATACAGAATCTTTCTTCGTAACCACGATTTCTCCGGTCGGTACGTTTGTCACTGTCTTTGAATTTTTGATATTCAGTTCAATGGTTTTCATTCCATTTTGAACCGTAATCGTAGAGAACTGTGAAAGTGCAACAAACGTGTCATTAACTGTCGGCAAATCATACCCATCCGGTGCAACAATCTCCGTAATCTTAACAGTTGTATCCTCAGAAATATTCAGATTGTCAAATATTGCATATCCATCCGCATCGGTCTCTTCACTTGCAATCAGAACACTTCCCGCATACATCTCAAATACTGCACCTGTCAATGCATCACCTGTATCAAAATCCACCTTTTTAATCCGGATTCTCTGATTGACATGAGAACCTGCCGACGAAGAAGAAAAATGTACATTTTTGACACTGTCTGATGTCACACTGTAGTTATCTGCAAGTCCGATGAAAGAAACCGAATTCGTAAGTTCTCCCATCTGTTCAAGCTCTGCCTGAAGACAATTAAATCGTGTCCGGAATTTGAACACATAGCTCTTCGTTCCGAGATATTTATTGTTTGCATCTTTCGGAAGCTGTACTGTAAGTACGCGGTTTACAACCGTAACAATGTAATCCGTTTTTGCCACTTCCGTTTCAACGCCACCTGCACCCACTTCATACAGGGTGCCGCTCACATAATCATAATAAGTTGCCAGAGTATCCTGAATACGAGGATTCGTCGCTTCACTCAAATCATAACCAGGCTTATTGATTACAACACTCCAGTCCACATAATCATTATTGCCGACATAATTCGCCGACTTTCCGATTACGCCGCCGATAACTCCTGTCACACCCTCTGTCTTCTCGTCCTCAAGACGAATATCTCCTGCATAATCAACCTTGATATTTACAGTATTATCATATGTAGCAGAATTGTTCGATTCATTTGCAGGAAGATTTTTGGCCTTTGTATAATACCGGATATAAAATGTATCCTTGAAGAATCCGGATGCATATAACGCATCTGTGTTATCAAATACAAAATTCAACTCCTGTCCGCTTACCGACGGTTCGCGGCTGTATACGGAATTATTCTGTTCAAACTGCCATGTTTGCGCTGCTATTACTGCTGTTCCCGATATGTACTCCTGGTTACTGCTTAACGTATCCTTTATTGTAATCTTTTCTTTGTTAATCGTAGAAGCCTTAACCTCAATCGTCCACTCGATTGTACCATCGCCCTTAATCTTACCTGTCTTATCAACAAGCTCCGTCTTCTTAAGCTGAATGCCCCGCTTGGCTTCGGCTGTTGCCGGATTATCCGGGTTTAACGTGGAAGTAAGGGAAACCTTATTGACAATATCCCTCCATTGTCCATCGAATGTCTCTATCAAAGAATCCTTTACCTTGGTTACAACTGTCAATGTTTTTGTCTGTCCGTTTATAGAAGCTGCCGGGAATGTGTAAGAAAATCCATTGCCGGTTTCCGTTACACCCAACTCGGCACCATCCATCGTTACACTGACTAAATCCATAGTCGGATAATAAACCGGAGTTGCCGGATATGTACTGTAGTCCATCTCTACAAAATCAGGGAAAGTATCCGTAATCGTTGTTACGCCCAAATCATCACGGACTTCCGGATTCACTGTAATGGTCCATGTCAGGGTATGCATAATTTCATCATAGGAATTACTTTCCTTTTTGATGAAGGAAACCCCAGGTACAGTTGCAGACGTGGTGTAGTTATTAAAATTACCGCCATCTACTTTACCTTCATTTGTAAAAGAGGTTTGAGTCCAGTCTGCCTGCTGTGTCTGATAGGTAAACTCATAGTAATTTGTATTGGTGGATGTTCCGAAATCAATCGTAAATCCATTATCATTTGATTGAATCAAGGCGTCACTTGCCCCTGCAGGTGATGTAAACTGAAAACTGCCCGGTACAAGTGTCTGACCCGTTCCAAACGTATCCGTATAATCCGCACCGTTTAAATCAAGCCCCTCTTTATTGATTTTTACTGTCCATGTAATCGTTCCGCCATTATTAA
>JBJEMZ010000185.1:0-1566 GCA_051879935.1 Wujia sp. | reverse complement strand
CGCTGTGAGATGATTCGCAGAGTGTATGACCGCCCTGCGATTGCGACGGACATCATCGTCGGTTTTCCGGGGGAGACAGATGAAGAATTTGAGATAACCTATGCCAATCTTGAGAAGCTGAATCTCTATGAGATGCATGTGTTTAAATATTCCAAACGGAGCGGTACGGTTGCTGCGACGATGGAGCATCAGGTATCGGATGAAAAGAAGGAGCAAAGAAGTAACCGGCTGCTTGCGCTTACTGCAAAGCAGAAGGCGGCATATGAGCAAAGCTTCTCCGGAGAAATTGTATCTGTGCTTATGGAAGAATGTGAAAACATAGGAACGACGGAAGCTCCGCAGTATCAGATGAAGGGGCATACCGACCGCTATATACTTGTGAAACAGCCGGGGTCAAAAGCGCTGTGTGAGGACAGTGTGAATACATTTGTGGATGTGCTATACCGAACGGAGAAATCGTGAGGAAACCGGACTGTGCGCAGTGCTGCCGCTTCGAAATAATAAAAAACGCAAAATCATAACCTATGATTTTGCGTTTTTTAAAGCAGTTCGTAGGGGAATCGAACCCCTGTTTTCGCCGTGAGAGGGCGACGTCTTAGCCGCTTGACCAACGAACCATCTTGAAACCTTTGTTAGTATATCAAAGGGTTCTCCGTTTGTCAACAGAAAGTTTCAAAAATTTTGCTTGAATTTTACACTTCCATCTTATTATGCAGGAAGCAACACCAAAATATACAGTATATGACCATCCTTTGTGTCCGCCTGTATCTTTCCCCCGTGTGTATTTACAATCGCTTTTGCGATGGAAAGCCCGATTCCGTAGCCGCCGGTCTGGGAATTCCTGGAGCTGTCCATACGATAGAACCGGTCGAACAAAAGTGGAAGCGTCTGCTTGTCAATCGCATCTATTGTGGCATTTTCCACGGTCAGACAGATATGCTTTCCCTGTTTTTCTGTCCGGACAGATATGGTGCTTCCCTCCGGTGAGTATTTCAGCGCATTGTCAAGCAGAATTGTAAGGAGCTGCCGGATTGCTTTTTCGTTTCCTGTCATAGACAGCATGGGTTTTATATCGCAGGAGATGGTTTTGTTCTGGTTTTTTGCAGGTGCCTGGAAGGATGCGGCGGTCTCGCCTATTACATCGGAAAATGGAAACTTAATCATCGGGCAATTGTTCCCGGATTCTTCCATGCGGGTCAGGTAAACAAGGTCATTTGTCAAAGCGGTCAGGCGGTCTGCCTGTTTTTGGATATCCTGCACCCATTCATTTTCTTCACATTCCATTTCCAGGATATCCGTATCCGCCTTTATGATAGTAAGCGGTGTCTTTAATTCGTGGCTCGCATCCGTTATAAAACGTTTCTGCTTTTCGTAGCTTTCTGCCACCGGCCGGATGATTTTTCCGGAGAAAAACAAAATGACAAAGAAAAACAGGATATAACCGATGAGTGCCATCGCAATACTTTGAACGAGGAAGGTGTAAAAGGAGTCAATTTTTCGCCCGCAGTCAAGAAAGATGATTCTGATATTGTCTCCTTCTGATTCACATAGAAAACGAAAATGATT
>JBJEMZ010000184.1:0-1573 GCA_051879935.1 Wujia sp. | reverse complement strand
CAAACGGCAATGTGACAGGTTCACTCCGGTTCGTGTACACCGTTCCCATACCGGGAATCTCCCGCATCTCCTGTGCAATATCCTCCATCGTCTTTTTGCTTTGCATATGCTCCTCGTCGTTTCCGCCATAGAGAACATAATCATTATGCAGATAGTGTTCGATGAAGCTATCGGAATCGAGACATTTGATAAATGTGTTCACGCACAAAAATGTCATGGTTCCCATAAACATGGATGCAAATACAAGCATGCTCCGCTTCTTCTCCCGAAATACATTGCGCCATGCCATCCGGGAAAGCTTTCCGCCGCTCGTCGTCTTATGTGGTCTTATACGTTCACTTCCGTTATATTTCATCGCATCAATCGCAGACACTCTTCCGGCAAGCTTTGCAGGTTTTTTCGCACTGATTAGCACAGTCATAAACGCAAATGCAATCGAGAAGATATAGATGCCCGGATTGAAGCTTACCGCAGAAGAAAGGGCGGCTTCACGATCAATGGATAACATACGCATCGCAAGCGGCACCACCCCAAACGATACACCCGTACCAAGCACCACACCTATCGGAATGCCAATCCATGCAAGATGTTTTGCCTGCCGTTTTACAATCGTCTGAATCTGCGACGGTGCTGTTCCAATCGTCTTTAACATGCCGTAAAACCGGATATCTTTTGTGACGGAAATATACATCACATTGTATATCAGCAAATAACCACTCAGCACAATCATCAGGGCAATCAGGCAGATACAGACTGCAATTACAATTCGATTGCCACTATTTTCCTCCTGCACATCATAGGTTACATCAAAATCCTGCCCTGCACGAAGCTTTACCTGTTTCTCCAATTCATCCCGCAAAGCCTCTTGTTTTCCTTCTTTTGCAGACATGCTGATGCGTCCACAATCCTCCATGCGATAGCCTTGTTTATCCACATAAGCCTTTGAGACAAGACACAGATTTTTTCTGCCGAAATAATTAAACCATCCGGAAAGGACAAATTCTGTTTTTTCTCCATTCATGTACAAGGACACCGTCTGATGTAGCTCCGGTTCCGTTATCCCTAATGCTTCCAGAGTATTTTTTGCCACCATAATTTCATTTTCTTTTTCCGGATATGCACCCTGTATCGCATCGATGGCAGGTGTCAGATTGTTTTGAAACTCTGTTTTATCATAATACTGAAGCAAAAACTCATAATCCCCTGTCGCATCCGACACAGCTTCCGCGTCAATCTGCACACCTGCTGCATGCAGATTCTTACATTCTTTTGCCGATTCAAGCTGTTCCTCTGATGGATGTTCCAGGTAGATGGATGCTTTACTTCCCTGCAATCTAAGCTGCATCTGATTTAAGTTTTTCGCCATGGAAAATCCAAGCGTGAATACAGCCGTAAACATAAATGTCGTAAGAATAATTGCCAGGATAACGATTCGGTTTCGAATCTTATTTTGTTTCAGCATTCTTTGATAGATGCGGTTCACCGCAACCTGATTGTTGTTTTTCAGCATCGCTTTTCACCCTCCTTTTTCTCGAGAGCGAACACTTTGCCATCCTCGATGCGAATCATCTCA
>JBJEMZ010000183.1:0-7491 GCA_051879935.1 Wujia sp. | reverse complement strand
AAAAGACGGGTTGTGCTGTCCTGTCCACCGCTGGATACGACTACTGCTGCCTCTTTATTTTTCTTGTTCTGCATAAAATGCCTCCTGTTCCCTTTTCCTATTTTTTCTATCTTAGCATCATCAACAGCTTGTTCTGCAGTGTCACATCACTCTCAAATGCCCCTGTAAAGGTTGTTGTCACAGTCTTCGCACCTGCATTTCGGATTCCACGTGCAGTCATACAGCTATGGCTTCCCTCAATTACAACCGCAACATCCTCCGTCCCAGTCACCTTACTCATAATATATGCGATGTCTGTACCGATTCTTTCCTGTAGCTGCAGACGTTTTGCGACCATATCTGCAATCCTTGCGATTTTACTCAGTCCAAGTACTCTGTTTTTCGGAATATATGCTACCGCAACATGCATATCGTACATCAACGCCATATGATGCTCACAAAAGCTGAATACCTCTATATCCTTCACCAGCACCATATCACTCGTCTCATGATCCGGCCGTTCAAACGATTTATTGAACATTTCCGCAATCTCATCATTTGTATAATTCATTCCTTCAAAGACTTCCTCGTACATACGGGCTACGCGATCCGGTGTCTCCCGTAATCCCTCACGCTCCGGATCGTCTCCGAGTGCGACTAAAATCCCGCGGATATGCTCCTTGATTGCTTCCTTATTGATTGCCATTTTAGACTCCCTTTCTATCCGGTTCCCAGATATATTTGTGCATCTGAAGCTGAAGCCGGACATCCTTCATTTTCTGTTGTATCATATACTCCACAATTTGTGCCGGTGTTATCCGGGCAAATGCAGAGCTTATATAAACGCGTGCCTTCCTCACTAATTCATACTTGGAGATAACAGATCTCGCAGTCTCTAAATCTTCCATATCGGACACGACAAATTTTACGGCATCCTGACTTTTTAAATAGTCGTAATTTTCAATACACATATACGCTTCCATTTTGCTGCCGGGCAGCTTATAATCAAGCGTCATACATACATTTTCCGGTCTGTCCGCATATGCTTTTATCGGAATGCTCCCATTTGTCTCCACTTCAATCCGAAGGGATTTATCCTTTCCGAGCATCCGTATCAGGCGTTCGATATTGTCCTGTATGAGCGGTTCTCCACCTGTAAGTGTAACATTTTTTACACCGGTCTCTTTTATATACGCATAGATTTCCTCCTCAGATAAAATCTCATAAGGAACCTTCGCCTCATTCGCCCATTTGGTGTCACAGTAATCACACGCGAGATTACAGCCTGCAAACCGGATAAAGCACGCCAGCTCTCCCGCATGTCGCGCCTCTCCATTTATACTTACAAATTTTTCTACTACTTTATATTTTCCCATTTTACTCCATATATGCGGCACAGTTCTGCGGAGTTTCAAATACGGTTGCCTTCAAAACATGATACCCTTTTCCCTTCATCTCATCATAGAAAAACCGTGCAAAATTCTCAGCAGTCGGACGAAACATCACTTCCAAAACCTTAAATTTTTCTTCTTCGAGCGCATCCAGTGTTTTCCGTTTCAGGCTTCCGATTTCCACAATCAGGCAATGGTCCAGCGCATCTGCGATATTTTTTAAATCATTTTTTAATTTGGAAAAATCCACGATCATTCCACGATTTTTTCCACCCATCTCAAGTGCCGGGCTGCCAACCTCGATTTCCACTGTCCAGTGATGTCCGTGAATATTGGAGCACTTCCCCTCGTAGCCTGCCAGAAAATGTGCACTGTCAAAGCTAGCATTTGTCTTCAATGTATACATTGCCGTCCCTCCTTTTATTAAAAAAACGGGTGCAAAGCACCCGTGAAATAAATCTGCCCTAGTTTTGTTTTACGGCAGGATGGTGCAAATGAACTGCCTGAATCGTATTCTATTAAATCTTAAATCTGCAAAAACTTCTTTACCTCTGCAAGCATATCTTCCTTGTCACAGACAATATCGTGACGGACAGGTGCTGAGCGAATATCCTCGATTGCCTGCGGAATCTTGACACCGGACAAACGGTTCAGCTCATCAATCAGTTCAAAATCCGTCTGCTTGTCATATTCGCTGTCAATCGCATTCATTACACTTCTTGTGAACTTATACGGGCTCGCCGTACTTGCAATCACAGTCGGAGTCTTATCTCCTGTTTCCTTTACGTATTTGTCATATACAGAAGCTGCAACTGCCGTGTGCGTGTCCATAATATACTTGTCAGACTCGTACACACGCTTAATCGTAGCTGCCGTCTCTGCCTCAGAAGCATAATTGCCGTAGAAATCCGCCAACTGCTGTTTCATATCTTCGGTGATTGTATAGCTTCCGTTTCCGGCAAGCGACTCCATAAGTGCCTTATTTTTCTCTGCATCATTGCCGGCAATTCTATAAATCAAACGCTCTAAGTTGCTCGAAATCAAAATATCCATAGATGGTGATGATGTGAGAATAAACTCACGGTTGCGGTCGTAATTTCCTGTCGTAAAGAAATCATACAAAACCTTGTTCTCATTTGATGCACAAATAAATTTATGGATAGGAAGTCCCATCTGCTTTGCATAAAATGCAGCGAGAATATTACCGAAATTACCGGTCGGCACTACCACATTGATTTCCTCGCCTGCCTTGATCGTACCATCTGCCACAAGTCTTGTGTATGCATATACATAGTACACCATCTGCGGAACAAGACGTCCGATATTGATGGAGTTTGCAGAGGAAAACTGATATCCCTTTGATGCCAGATACGCATTCAGCTCTGTATCCGAGAACATCTTCTTCACACCGGTCTGCGCATCATCAAAATTGCCTGTAATGCCGATGACACAGGTGTTGTCACCCTTCTGTGTCACCATCTGTTTCTCCTGAATCGGGCTCACACCGTGCTTCGGATAAAATACAATAATCTTTGTACCCGGCACATCTGCAAAACCGGCAAGTGCAGCCTTTCCGGTATCACCGGAAGTCGCTGTTAAAATAACAATCTCATTTTTCACATTATTCTTTTTCGCAGAGGTTGTAAGCAGATACGGCAAAATTGAGAGTGCCATATCCTTAAATGCAATTGTCGAGCCGTGGAACAGCTCCAGATAATATGCACCGGCCTTCTTTACAAGCGGTGCAATCTGCTTCGTATCAAACTTGGAATCATATGCACTGTTAATGCAGTTTTTAAGCTCCTCCTCCGTAAAGTCCGTAAGCATAAGCTTCATAACCTCATATGCTACTTCACGGTAATCCATTTTTGCCAATTCCTCCAAGGTCTTGTCAAACGCCGGAATCTCATCCGGAACAAACAGACCTCCTTCATTTGCAAGTCCTTTTAAAATCGCCATGGACGCGGTTGCTGTCTCCTGTGCATTTCTTGTGCTTCTGTAAACCAATTCCATCTTTTCTCTCCTTATATTGTTTATCCGGGAACACTCTGTCTGCTTCCTACTCAACTACCAGATATGCAGAGGTTGTTCTCATATTAAAATGCAGTGCTTCTTCATGTGTATTACAGTAAATATCAAAGTGGTTTCCTGTAATGGCACCACCCCTGTCTTCCACGGAATAAATCTGTCCGTCAATCATAATTTTTGTTCCAAACGGGAACTCCTTCGGAGCCGCAATCGACCATCCTGCAATCGCAGGGTTTCCACTTGCCGTCACAGGATTTACCATATTACTCCACTTGCCACAGCAAATCGGACACGGACAGTATGCCGTAAGCAGATATTCACCAAGATACTGATAATTTCCATTTGGATCCGCCGGGACATACGTTGTAGTACCTGTCGCAGCAGGCGCTGTATACGACGTATTTGTATTTGCCGCTATAACGACCACAGCATTCGGATCATACAAACCGATGTCTTCCGCAGCACTATGCACGGCAGTCAGCGCCTCCAAAGCTGCCTGATCACGCTTATCCTGACGCTTTGCAGATAAAATCTCATCAATTTGTTTTTCTGCACGCTCAAGCTGCGCAAGCTGTTCCGTTTCATAATTTACATTTACCATATCCTCGTATGTGATTCCCGTTGCCACAAACATATCTCCGGAAAATGCTTCCTTTCCCTTTACCACATCCGAAACCGTCATCATAACACCGGTTGTCACATCACGTTCGGACATACGTTGTACAAGAGAAATGACACACACTATGAGCAAAGCAGCAATCACTGCTCCCATTCCAATATATCTGCCATAGGCATGAACAAAATTTGACACATGACTGCCGATATCTTTTCCTGCTGCTTTTTTGGATTTCCATTTCTCTGTCTTTTCATCGAGCAGTTCTTCCAACTTGTCTCCAATTGTTGCCTCTGCAATGACCGGGATTCCTGCCTGTTCTGTATCTTTTCCTGTATCCTTGTCTGAATCCTTCGTTGCTTCCTCTGTATTCATTTTTTCTGTTTCCATATTTTCCGTTTCCTGACTCATTTCCTACCTCATTCATTTTCTACCGGAAACCCGGTCAATATATGATAAAAATGTTACAAAAAGGTTACAATTGTACTCCCATGATTATAATTCATGTACTAGCCAAGGTCAAGTGATTTTCACAAGTATTTCTCGCAGTTTTCGCCACTGGACAAATTTCCGAATTCTGATTATACTTGCATCAAAGATTATACAACCGTGAATCCGTGATTTTATATACCATTCACATTTTTCAAGATTGAGGATATAGTATGGCAGAAAAAACAGGTGTTTATACAGCAAGAAAAAAAGATGGTTCCACATATTACAGAGTGTCTCTTACTTATCGGAGAAAACACATCAGTTTAGGCAGCTTTCCGGATCCCGATACAGCGTCCGCAGTCTATACTGAGGGAAGATCCGCTTTAGAACATGCGGAAACCTCACTGTATGATTACTCATCCGCTATGAATCTGCCCTTTGACAAATTTGTCATACTATTGAATTTCCGCGACAACGGCATTTATTTTCCAAATCCGATTTATCTGCGTAATCAATATTTTGAATATTACCTGTCGAAGGATGAAATCCTAAAATTTGACCGGGATGACCTGTTTTTTTATGCCTCCCACAAAATCCAGAAAAAAGGCGGCTATCTGTTTGTAAGCGACTACGGAAGCCAATACAGTATCCTGTCCCGCTACCACATTCATCCGTTTGCCGTATACGGCAGAGATTACCAAATGGCAAATAATGACCGTCTGGACTACCGCTATTCCAATATACGAATCATAAACAATTACATCGGGGTACAGCAGGAAATCTCGGACACCGGAAAATCTGTGTACCATACAAAAATACATGTGCGCGGAGACTATAACGTGGGCACTTACGATTCAGAAATTGAAGCCGCAGTTGCTTATAACAAAGCAGTCGACCAGCTACAGAAAAACGGATTCCAAAAGGCCTATGCAAAAAACTATATCGTTTCCATGAACAAAAGCCAATATGAATCCGTTTATAATACTGTCTCCATTTCCAAAAAGCTTACAACGCTTGTACCATAGCCGCAAGCGCCTCGTAGCTTTCCACCGTGTTAATCTTCGCCCTAAGCTTTGCCGAGTCCGGCATCCCCTGCGTATACCAGGCCACATGCTTGCGCATCTCGTGAATCCCCGTGTACTCACCCTTATATTTTACCATGAGTGCCGCATGCCGAAGCATCATCTCCTTGCGTGCCGGGGTATCCGGCTTTGGCAGGTGTTCCCCCGTCTCAAGAAAATGTTTGATTTCTCTGAAAATCCACGGATTTCCCTTTGCCGCACGGCCAACCATCACACTGTCACATCCGGTCTGTGTTTTCATGGCAATCACATCTTCTCCACATGTCACATCTCCGTTCCCGATTACAGGAACCGAAACAGCCTCTTTCACCTTGCGAATAATTTCCCAGTCCGCTTTTCCATGATAATACTGCTCTCTGGTTCGTCCATGCACCGCGATTGCGGACACGCCTGCCTGCTCAGCAATTTTTGCAATCTCAGGCGCATTTTTTTTGCTTTCCTCAAATCCCGCACGTATCTTAATCGTAACCGGAATATCAACAGCCTCCACAAGTGCATGTACGATTTCTCCGATTAACTCAGGCTGTTTCATAAGCGCAGAGCCCTCTCCGTTATTTACAATCTTCGGAACCGGGCACCCCATATTCACATCCAGGAAGTCAAATCCCCGGTCCTCCAGTTTCTTAGCCTGCTCCGCCATAAGTTCCGGTTCACTTCCGAATATCTGTACACCGATTGGTTTTTCCCGTTCCTCAGTCATCAAAAGCGGGTCTGTATTTTTATTGTTGTAATACATCCCCTTTGCGCTGACCATCTCGGTATATACAATGTCGCACCCCATCTCTTTACATAAGAGACGAAATGGCAGGTCACAGATACCTGCCATTGGTGCCAATATAATCTGATTGGTAAAATCCATCATTTCGCCCTTTACTGTTTTTCATAGATTAATTGCAGACCCTTTAATGTCAGATTTGCATCATAAATATCGATTGCATCTGTATTTTCCGCAATCTGCTTTCCAAGTCCGCCGGTTGCCACTACCTTAATATTATCAATTCCTGATGCCTCTTTAATCTTACGGACAATGTATTCTGTCTGCCCGATATATCCATAGAAAATACCGGCCTGCATACTAGTGACCGTATCCTTTGCAAGTATTGTGTCCGGTTTCCGGATTTCAATCTCCGGAAGCTTTGCCGCACCTGACCAGAGCGCCCCTGCCGCAAGCCGGACTCCCGGTGATGTGACACCGGAATGAAACACGCCATCTGCAAGCACAAGGTCATGCGTTGTCGCCGTGCCAAAATCTACAACGATAACCGGTCCGCCATAGATTTCATAAGCAGCCACTGCATCCACCAGACGATCAGCTCCAAGTGTCTTTGGATCCGGAATCGCAATGTTAATTCCGGTCTTGATACCCGGTGCCACAATAATCGGCTCCAAATCTAAATATTTTATAATTCCGCTTGTCAGAGAATGCATAACCTTCGGAACAACGGACGCAATGATAACCGCGTTGATATCCGTAAGCTTTAATCCCTGAATCGAAAGCCAGCTTGAGAAAAACACTCCATATTCATCCGAAGTTCTTGCAGTTCCCGTCGTCATACGAAATGTCTTGATCAATTGCTTTCCCTGAAACAATCCGACCGTTATGTTTGTATTTCCTACATCAATCGCAAATAACATAGTTTTCTCCTAGCTTAAGAAAAATGTCTGAAAATATAATTCCAGCTGTTCAAACAATTCCCGTTTCTCACTCCGAAGCTGCTTCACCTTCAGTCCACAGCCAATCTCATCATACAGAATATCCTCCTCCGCCGCATCCGTCAGTATGTTCAGATTGCCGGCAGAATCAAACACCAGCATAATAATTCCACCAACATCCTCCGTAAACAGCGTACACATGATACGAAGTTCCTTTTTTACCGCAGCCGGAAGATTCTCAAAATCATCATTCAAATAATATTTTTGTGTGTACTTTGACGCACTGCACAAAATAATCTCATCCTGGTACATC
>JBJEMZ010000182.1:0-7500 GCA_051879935.1 Wujia sp. | reverse complement strand
CTGTTTCAAAAAAATGTTTACGACTGGGTAGGTGGCAGTACGTTAGGTTCCTATTTTGTCAGCGTGACGAGCAGCCATTATGATTGGGCGATGAAGAAGATAAAAGCACACAGGAAGATTGTATATGGTGGATAGATTGTTTCAAATTGTATATCTTCTGATGGAAAAGCAACAGATTACAGCCAAAGAGCTGGCGCAAAGATTTGAGGTTTCCGAACGGACGATATATCGGGATTTGGATAAACTGACGCTGGCGGGGATACCTGTTTACACAAACCAGGGAAAAAACGGGGGCATTTCGTTGCTGCCGGATTTTGTTCTGGATAAAACAGTTCTCACAACAGAGGAAAAAACTAAAATTCTGGAATCCTTAAATGCACTAAATGAAGTTACGCAGTCGCAAAATAAGCAGGACATGTCAAAGCTTCAAGCATTTTTGGGAGAGCATCATCAGGATTGGCTTGAGATTGAGTTTTCAAGCTGGGGTAACCGTGCAGAAGATGCACAGCTGTTTGAACAGATTAAGCAGGCGATACTTGCCCATCAATATATGGAAATCTCTTATTCCGGCAATCAGGGAACCAGCACGGAAAGGAAGATAAAGCCATGCAAGCTATGTTTTAAAAATCAGGCGTGGTATCTGTATGCATACTGTTGTCTGCGGCAGGATTATCGCTTTTTTAAACTAAAGCGGATGTCAAAGGTTCGTGTGCTTGATGCGTATTTTGAACCGGAGAAAATCGGACGTGTTTTGCCCGATTCGGATAAATCATATTCCGAAAATATGGCTTCCACGCAGGTAACATTGGAAATCAGCCCGGATATGGCTTTTCGGGCATATGAGGAATTGCCTGACATAAAAGTTGCGGATAGCGGAAATCTGGTATGTACGATTACAGTCACAGATATAAACTGGTTCACAAGCTATGTGCTTTCATACGGCTCTCATATACAGGTGTTGGAACCGCCTGAGATAAAACATAAAGTGATGCAGGAAATAGAAGCGATGAAACAGAGATACATGACATTAAAAAAGGGAGATGGATCATATGGCATTTGATTTTAAAAAGGAATACAAAGAGTTTTATATGCCGAAGGATAAACCGGAAATCGTCACTGTACCAAAGGCAAATTATATTGCAGTGCGAGGAACAGGTAATCCGAATGACGAGGATGGCGAATACAAATTAGCGGTTGGTGTGTTGTATGCCATTGCATATACTCTGAAAATGAGCCATAAAACGGATTATAAGATGGAAGGATTTTTTGAATATGTTGTACCACCGCTGGAAGGTTTTTGGTGGCAGGAGGGAATCGAAGGAATTGATTATTCGGACAAAAGTACATTCTGTTGGATTTCGGTAATCAGACTTCCTGATTTTGTAACTAAAAAAGATTTTGAATGGGCAGTTCAGACGGCCTCCGAAAAGAAAAACATGGATTGTTCCAAAGCGGAGTTCCTAACGATTGACGAAGGACTATGTGTGCAGATTATGCATCATGGTCCGTTTGATGACGAACCGGAGACGGTTGCAATTATGGATGCATATTTGGAGGAACAAGGATACATAAACGATTTTTCAGACAAACGTTTGCACCATGAGATTTATCTCTCAGATGCAAGAAAGGTTGCTCCTGAGAGATGGAGAACCGTAATCAGACACCCGATAAAGAAGAAGTGTGTATAATCACTCTTCGTAATTCTTGATCGACAAATATCCAAGCGTCCCGGCAGGAACATCGGTTCCTTTTTCCAAAAGCGCAATGAGCCCTTTTAAAGTTTTTTCCGTATCCTCGGATGTGGAAGGCACGATGGAATTGTCAAGCTTTACCGCAAGGACAATCAGTGCGATTTCGGCAAGTGCTTCCGGATATTCAAAATGTATTTCATCACAGGCGATACCCTGGGAGATGATTTCGGTCAGGGCAGGCTTTAATTCTGAAATCAGGTAGTGCAGGTGCTTTTGGTGTAAAAGCGCAAGGCTCTGTGCACTTGCTTCGGACAGACGGTTGTTGTTTAAAAATATGACAGAAGAACTGCGACACGCCTGAAACAGCATGGCCATTCTTGTAAAGGAAGAGAGGTTTGTTTTGGTTGTCAGATTCTTGGCTGTCTGAAGCGGCTGTTCATAGCTGCGCCGGATCAATGCATCAAGAATGGCGTCTTTGGACGGATAATAGTAATAGATGCTCCCTTTTCCGATTCCTGCTTTGCTTGCGATTTCACTGACGGAGATGTTCTGGATATCCTTCTCCTCCATCAACTGCTGCAGGGCATCAAGTATCATCTTTGATTTATTTGTTTCCGCCATGTCGGATTGCCACCTTTCTAAAATAAATCTGATTTTTGACTATAAAACCTGTTTGGTAAGATTTTCAAATATATTCTGTATTTTAGCATATCGTTTTGCGACGAACAATAGAGAAATAGGTTGGAAAGCATCAAAAAACATAAATATTTGATGCTTTCTTTTCTTTTTGCAAAGATTGACCGACGGTCGAATAGTGTGGTATAATCACATAAAAATACTCGACCGACGGTCGAAAACGATGGAGGATGTTATGACATACGCAGAGTTTTTTTATGAGATTAAGAACAAATTTATGGGAACAGATGTGAGTGATATCCATGAGCATCTTGCATTTCAGTTTGATATTGAGGATCCGGAATGTGGCGGTATCTTCTATGTTGAGGTAAAGGAAGGCCAGCTTTTTGTTGAGCCATATGAGTATTATGACAGGGATGCAAAATTTATTTCCGATCCGGATACCTTTATGAAGATGGCAGAAGGAAAGATGGATCCGGTTGCTGCATTTACAGTTCAGAAGCTGAAGGTGGAAGGCAATATCGACAAGGCACTCCGTTTGAAAGAGATCATCGATATGAAGAAAAAACAGGAGAAAGAGGCAAAGAAGGCAGCAGCGAAGACTGCAAAGACAGAGGCGAAGGTAACAGCCAAAGCTACAAAGACAGCAGCCAAAGCAACAAAGACTACTGCCAAAGCAGCAAAATCAACCAAGACAGCTACAAAGACAGCAACAAAAACAACAAAGTCAACGAAGAAAACGGAATCGAACAATCAGTAATACATAATATTGGTGGTGATAGAATATGGGAATTTTAAAAAAAGGACTTGCCTGTGCCGGAGCGCTTGCTGCAGTAGGTGCCGGTGAAATCGCATATTTTTACGGAAGAACCATGAAACGGCAAAAGGTAAATATGGAACGTACGATCAAGATGGCAGGAACAGACTGGTCACAGTATTCGGAGCTTTTAGCGAAGTGGAAGGAGTTTATGCTTGCCCAGCCGCATGAGGATGTATATATTACGGCATTTGATGATCTGCGTCTGCATGGAGTCTATTTCCCTGCCATAAATGATGCCTGCAATAAAAAGCGAATCGTGATTTGTCTGCATGGGTATACAAGTCGTAGCTTACAAGATTTTACAGGTCTTACAGATTATTACTTCCGGCATGGATATGCCATGCTGCATCCGGATGCGAGGGCGCATGGAGACAGCGAAGGTGAATATGTTGGTTTTGGATGTCTGGACAGAAAAGATCTCGTGAAGTGGATTGACTGGGTAATCAAAACCTGTGGCGAGGATGTGGAAATTATTATCCATGGAATATCCATGGGTGGTGCAACGGCTCTTATGGCAAGTGGTCTGGAACTGCCGGAACAGGTGAAGGGAATCGTTTCGGATTGTGGTTTCACATCTCCGAAGGAAGTGTTTACCCATGTTCTGCATACGATGTATCATCTGCCTGCATTTCCGATGATACAGGGCGCAGATGTTGTGAACCGGATATTTGCCGGTTATGGTATGGATGAATGCAATGCAAAGCGTGAGGTTGCAAAATCAAAAGTTCCGATTTTGTTTATTCATGGAGAGAAGGATACATTTGTACCGACCAGAATGTGTGGAGAGCTTTATGACTGTTGCGCGTCACCAAAGAAGAAGCTCATTGTCGAAGGGGCTGCACATGGAGAAAGCTACTATAAGGATACGGAGGCATACGAAGCTGCACTGGATGAATTTTTAGAGAATCTATAGGAATTATTAGGAGGCGGTTGTATGAAAACACATAAGGGGTATAAGACATATCCACTTACGGCAGCACAGAAATTTCATTTTTATTATCTGGAGCGCTGTCCGAAGAAAGAGGTTGTAAATGTAGGCACAAGCCTGACGATTGAGTATGAACTTGATATAGATGTTTTAAAACAATCAATCTACAAGGCGATTGCACGATGCGATTCCATGCGTCTGCGCTTTGCGTACGACAACAAAGAACAACAATGGTATCAGTATGTTGTAGAGACGGAAGACCGGGACATTGAATATTTTGATTTTACCGGCAAGACGATGGAGGAAGCGGAAGAAATTATGACCGCATGGACCCGGGTTCCGTTTGAACGACAGGACTCCCCGATGAATCGTATCGTAATGATTAAGACACCGGATGGCAATCAGGGTATGTATCTTTTGGCAGACCATTTTATATTGGATGCACAGTCTCTGATCTGTTTTATGAAGGATGTAATTGAGCTTTATTGTAGTACGATGTATGAGGGCGTTGAGTATCCGAAGGAGATGCGTTCCTACATTGAACAGCTTGAAAAGGATCTGGCATATGAAGCCGGAAGTAAAGCACAGCAAAAAGACCGCGAGTTTTTCCAGAATCTGATCGAGCAGTCAGAACCGATTTACAATGGTATCGATGGTCCGAAAGCACTTTTGGAGGAGCGAAAGACGAATCCGGATGCAAGAGCTGCATTGTTTATTACACCACATGTGGAATCTGCGCTTGATATTTTCCATCTGGAGGAAGAACCGACAGCAAGACTTATGAAGTTTTGTGAGGAGCAGCATATTTCCCTGCAATGTCTGATTATCATGGGAATTCGTACATATCTGCAGAAGATGAACGGAAATGATGATGTATCCATCAATGTAGCGTATGCAAGAAGAGCGACCCTTTCCGAGAAGAAGTCCGGTGGAACGAGAATTCATTCCTTCCCATTTAGAACCATTATATCGGAGGATATGACATTTTTGGAAGGAATCTATGCAATCCGTGATGGACAAAATGCGATTTTCCGTCATACAAACTATGATCCGGTTGAGTATTTTGCACACAGAGCGAAGACATATCCGGTAGCACCGGGCAGAACCTACGAGCCGATGTCACTTACCTATCAGCCGATGACATTGAAGGATAAGGGTTTGAGCAAGCTTGGCGATATCAAATATAAGACAAAGTGGTATCCGAACGGGGCGACTACGCAGGCGATGTACCTGACGGTTATGCACCGGCCGGAAGACAATGGATTGGACTTTAACTTTGAACATCAGCTTGCTGCAATTTCCAAGGAGACATTGGAGTACTTCTATTACTACATGTGCAAGATTATGTTCAAGGGAATTGAAAAGCCGTATATGAAGATTGGCGATATATTAAAGTTAATATAAGATAGAAAGGGTGAAAAAATATGTTAGAGAAATTAGCAGACATTATTGTAAATTATGTGGAAGTTGACAAGTCGGAAATCAAACCGGAGTCGAGATTTATGGAGGATCTGGGATTTACTTCCTTTGATTTCATGAGCATGCTCGGCGAGATTGAGGATGAACTGGATGTGGAAATTGTACCGGAGGATGCAGCAAATATTCGCACTGTACAGGAGGCAATTGATTATCTGGAGAAGATTTCTTAAGAGAATCCGGGAAAACGAAGTGACGAAGAGCCGCCAAGCGAAGCGAGGGGCGCTACCCGTAAGCGAGGGGCGATACATATTATATGAGGAGGAACACATATGGATGTTTTGAGCAGTACGATGCGTGAGCTGCTTGTAAAGGCAGAGGCTGCATATGGGGATTGTGATGCATTCCGCTATAAGGTGAAAAACGCGGATGCACAGGGAAAAAAGGTTTCGGTTGAAAAAAAGACATACACGGAATTGAAACAGGATTCCGAGCGCTTATCAGCTGTCCTTTCTGCACTTGGAGAAGAAAATACACATGTTGCAATTCTCGGTACGACATCGTATGAATGGGTTGTGTCATATCTGGGCGTTGTGAATGGCGGGAATGTTGCGGTTCCGATTGATGCACAGCTTGCACCGGAGGATATATGTGATTTGCTTATTAGGGCAGATGTAACAACTCTGATATTTGATGACAGCAAGGCAGCAGTCGCAGATGAGGCGGCGAAAAAATGTCCGGGATTACTGCATCTGATTGGAATGAATCGTACAGAAGATGAAGAAAATGTTTTGTCATTCTGGAAGCTTGTCAGTGGGCAGAAGCCTGGTTATGCACATGAGCCAAAGCCGGAAGACCTTGCTACAATCATGTTTACATCCGGAACGACCGGCAAGAGTAAGGGCGTTATGCTTACACACCGCAATCTGGCAGAAAATGCAACCTGTCTGGATATGAAGATTGAATCGGGAACGGTCATTATGTCTGTACTCCCGATTCACCACGCATATTGCCTGAGTATGGATATTCTGAAGGGAATCTCCATAGGATGTGTGATTTGTATCAACGATTCCCTGATGCGTGTTGCCAAAAACATCAAGCTGTTTGAGCCGAATATGATACTTATGGTTCCGCTTATGATTGAGACACTTGCAAAGAAACTGGAGGAAGCTTCCTTCCTGCCGGCAGCGATTGTGAAGGCAAAGGTGTTCGGAAAGCAGTTCCATACGATATGCAGCGGTGGTGCATACATGAATCCGGCTTACATAGACACATTTAAAAAATATGGCATTACTATTCTGCAGGGATATGGCATGACGGAATGTGCACCGGTTATCAGTACCAATCTGCCGTGGAACAGCAAAGTGGGTTCTGTTGGTAAGCTGATGCCGAACTGCGAGACGAAAACCGTAGATGAAGAGCTCTGGGTAAAAGGCTCCAGTGTGATGCAGGGATATTATCATATGCCGGAGGAAACTGCGGAGACACTTGAGGATGGCTGGCTGAAAACCGGAGACCTCGGCTATGTGGACGAGGATGGTTTTGTGTTCCTGACAGGAAGAAAGAAAAACCTGATTATTACGCCAAACGGTGAAAATGTATCGCCGGAGGAAATCGAGAACAAGCTTTCCGAGAGTCGTATCGTACAGGAGGTTTTAGTACGTGACAGCGAGGGCGTCATTGAGGCAGAAATCTTCCCGGACTATGAATATGCAGCCAAGAAAAAGATAAAGGATATGCAGAGCACGCTTCAGGAAATCATAGATGCGTATAACAAGAAAGCACCTCTTTATAAGCGCATTGTGAAGTTGAAAATCCGTGAGACGGAGTTCGAGAAAAACACAACAAAGAAGATCAAGCGGTTCTGATTATCTGGATGGAATCTGCAATATGGAGCAGGATGTTGCTTGAATAATCCAGGAAATTGATATAATATATAAGCATGTTCGTGAGGACATGCTTATTTTTATAGGTTATACCATAGTATGAGGAGTAACACATATGAGTAG
>JBJEMZ010000181.1:0-1615 GCA_051879935.1 Wujia sp. | reverse complement strand
CACATTCATCTTCTCCAGATGCTCCTCGCGGGATTCAATCGTGACGCAGACAACCGCACCCTTTCTACGATCAAGCTTTAGGTAATCATCATTGCGAAGCAATGCATACGCTTTGTTAACGGTATGCATATTTACACCAATGTCCTCCGCCAGCTGACGAACAGACGGCAGAGATTCTCCATTCTTGATTTTATCCTGTGCAATTGCAAGTATAATCTGATTTCGCAGCTGCATATAAATTGCTTCGTTGCTGTTAAAATCAAGTTCAATGAACATATACAATCCTTCTTCCTGATTACTGCTCATCTATAGCCTTGCCGATATCATGACGCATATATTTATTGTCAAAATCAATCCATTCTGTCGCCTTATATGCATTGGCACGGGCATCGAAAAGTGTCTGTCCCTTTGCTGTAACACCCAGCACACGTCCACCGTTTGTGACGATTCCTTCTTCCGTCCTTTTTGTTCCGGCGTGGAATACATAGTATCCGTCTTTTCCATGGAAATTATCCAATCCGTTTATCACAAAGCCCTTTTCGTAATGCTCCGGATAACCATCTGACGCAAGGACAACACACACTGCTGCCTGCTCGTCAAATTCAAGCTCCACTTCATCCAGTTTTCCGTCTATACAGGCCTCCATTACATCGATGATGTCATTTTTCATGCGCGGAAGAACGACCTGTGCTTCCGGGTCTCCGAATCTCGCATTATATTCCAGCACACGAGGACCATCTTCTGTGAGCATCAGTCCACAGAACAAAATACCTGTGAAGTCTCTTCCTTCTGCCTTCATAGCATCCATCGTCCTCTGATATACATGTTCACGACAGAACGCATCTACCTCCTCCGTATAGAACGGGCTTGGTGAAAATGTACCCATGCCTCCGGTATTTAACCCCTTGTCTCCGTCCTTTGCGCGTTTATGATCCTGTGCGGATGCCATCGGCTTAATGTGTGTACCGTCACAGAAGCAAAGCACGGATACCTCACGACCTGTCATAAATTCCTCGATTACAATCTTATCTCCGGCAGAGCCAAACTGCTTATCTAACATAAGTGTTTTTACACCTGCTTTTGCCTCTTCCAGATTGTTACAGATCAGTACGCCCTTGCCGAGTGCAAGCCCATCTGCTTTTAATACGATCGGCATCTTTGCCGTCTCTAAGTATGCAAGTGCCGCGTCCGCGTTATCAAATGTCTCATACGCAACGGACGGGATATTATATTTCTTCATCAGATCCTTGGAAAATGCCTTTGAACCCTCAATAATTGCAGCCTTTCCTGCCGGGCCGAACACACGGAGTCCGGCATTCGTAAATGCATCCGCAACCCCTGCTACAAGCGGGTCATCCGGACCGATAACCGTAAGATCAATCTCCTTTTCCTTTGCAAATGCAACAAGTCCATCCGCATCCATAACCGATATATCCACGCAGGTTGCAAGCTCCGCAATTCCGGCATTACCCGGTGCCGCATAGAGTTCCGTTACTTTTTTACTCTGACTACATTTCCAAACGATGGCATGTTCTCTGCCGCCACCACCAACTACAAGCACTTTCATTTGTATAAACCGCCTTTCTGCGAAAGGCACCAATGCGTCATGAAACTA
>JBJEMZ010000180.1:0-7901 GCA_051879935.1 Wujia sp. | reverse complement strand
CTTTTTCTATTTCTTATCCTTACTTTGATTTTCCGTTTCGTCTTCTACATGTTTATGATGGAACTTTGCAAAGAAGCGTTTAAACACGGACTTCACCCGGTTCTCACGCAGGGATCTTCTCCATTCATGACGTTCCCGGTAAACCGGTTCCCCGGTCTCTTCATCAAATCCCCGCAAACGGATATAATCTTTGGTGTTTGACGAGAGATTCTTCGCCCGCAGCCTGTCCCGAAGCTGAACCGCAAAAAACGCATAAATGCACGCAAACACCGGGACACCGAGCACCATACCGGCTACACCGAACAAATCTCCACCAATTAAGATTGCAAGTAATACCCAAACGCCTGAAAGTCCGGTTGCATCACCCAGAATGAGCGGACCAAGGATATTGCCGTCAAACTGCTGCAGAATCAGAATCCAGACAATAAATATTACAAACATAAGCGGGTCATCGAGCAGTGCAAGAAAAGCTCCCGGAATCGCACCGATAAACGGACCAAAAAACGGAATAATGTTCGTGATTCCGACCACAACACTGATCAGCACCGCATAGTGCATATGCATGGCGTTTGTAAATGCAAAGCATATGATTCCGATAATCAGGGAGTCTAATATTTTACCGTTGATAAATCCGCCAAATACCCGGTTTGCGTAAGAGCAGCCATCCATAATCTTATTGCCGGTCTTCTTGGAAAAGACACAGTAGATAACCTTTTTGCACTGCGCAAGTAATACATCCTTGCTCATGAGCAGATAAATCATAACCACAAGTCCGACAAAGAAATTCAACACTGCTTTCACACCGAGCACGACACCGGAAGATATCTTCACAACGATGGTATCAAGGTTCGGCAGCACCTTATCCCGCAAAATACCATAGATATTGGTCTCGATGTAATCAAGTGCCTGTGACAACTGACCCTCAATCGCTTTATTCTGGGCAAACACCCTCTTAACCCAAGCTTCCGCTGAATTAATATAGGACTCCGCATTATTTACAAGATCCAATAAGCTTTCATAGACACGCGGGATAACAAGCCAGAGCAATCCGACAAGTAAACCAAGAAATAATAATACTGTTAAAATGAGAGCCGGAATCTTGACCTTTTTATATATTTTATCATACTCTGAATTTTTACGTATTTTAACAATCAGCCAGGATAATCCCCGCCGCAGATAAATCATAATCGGATTTAACAGAAAAGCAATGATAATTCCGATAAAAATCGGACTCATGGCAGAAATCAGTTTGCCGACAAATCCGAAAATTGACTTCCATTGCTTAATTACTTCCCCAAACAAGATACACGCACAAACAGATATTGCAAGGACAACACCCAATTGAATAATATTTTTATTCCATTTATTTTTCACTCCGTTCACCTCGCCCGTTTAGAATTTCAATTTAAGATTATACCATTTTTGGTCTGTATAAACAATACAATTCTTTGATTGAAATCCAATTGATTTGTAATATCGAATCCTTACAATTCTTTATTGACACCCTCTTTATAATTGACTAAAATATTTTTATATTATGTAAAGCAGATTACATATGTCAAAAAGGAGATTGTGCACGGATGTATCGTAATATAATGAATGATTTCGCCGGTTGGTATGATGAAAAAAGGCGAAGAATTTTATATGTGAAGGGCGCCAGGGGAGTCGGTAAGTCATGGGCTGTCAAGGACTTTGCAACTGCATTCTTCAAGCGCCAATATTATATAAATGTTGCTGAAGATACCGGCTGTCAGGACGCTATTTGCGGTACAGCGAACCTGGATTTACTTCTTGAACAACGTTTCTCAACACCGGATTTTTCTGAAGCAATCCTGATATTTGACGAAGTGCAGTGCATACCAGACTGTGCCCAGTTTTTTTATTCTTTCCGAAAAAGCCATCCGGACTACACACTCTGCCTGATTGCAGACTCCATGGAATTTACGGAATACGAATATAACCATCCGGATGTATTTTCTATTTTTCGTATGCGTCCGATGACATTTGAAGAGTACATGATTGCAAGTAAAGCACATCCATTTTTGGATGCAATATCAAAGCACAAGGATGCCCCGCTTACCAATCTGGAAATCGGTGCCATCTCCTCCATGCTTCGTGAATACCTCTTAGTCGGAGGTATGCCCGGAATCGTGCATACCTATTTGAAAAACCGGGATTTATCCCTTGTTCGCCCAATGCAGGAGGCTATGCTCGAAGAATATATTCAGCTTATGAAACGCACATACGGCAGCGCGCTTTATCAGCGGTGCAAACGCGTCTTCCGGAGCATCCCGGAACAGCTTGCACGGGAAAATAAGAAATTTATGTACAAGGCTGTAGACTCCAACGCCCGAAGCCGCGAATATGCAGAGGCAACACAGGCACTTTGCAATCTTGGTATCGCCCGCAAGCTTCCAAGATTACAAACCGGAGTTTTACCGTTGGAGGAACATGTAGATTATAAATCATTTGAATTGTTTTTGATTGATCACGGTCTGCTTCGTGCCGCTTATGGACTCCCAATCAATGAGGACCTTGATTTAAATGATATACTGCAGGAAAAACTCGGAGCAGTCGCCGAACAGTTCATCTTTCAGGAATTAAGCGCCAAAATCCCGTATTTATACTATTGGGTATCCGGAGCAACCGCACGTGTACCATTTGTCTATGAAGGAGAAAATGCTCCGGTTCCGGTTGATGTGCGATTCGTTCCAAACTCGAAAGCACAAAACATCAAAACGTTCCGAAGCAAAAATCCAAACACAGAAATCGCCGTCAAGGTATCCTTCAATCAGGTAGCGCTTGAGGGAAACACCCTGAATATACCGGCATACGGCCTGTGGAATATGTAATTTATGCAGGTTACAGAGCCTGCGCTTCAATCAGCTTTATAAATTCCTGATCGGATACTGCCTTGCTGTAATACCAGCCCTGCATGAAATGACATCCAAAGGACACAAGGCAGTCTCGCATCTCCGCCGTTTCCACACCTTCTGCTACAATATGAAGCTTCAAGGCATTTAACATGGCAATCGTATGCTCAAGTGTAATTCCCGCCTTCTGACTCTTAAAGGAATCCCAGATAATGCATTTGTCAAGCTTGATAATCGAAAACGGCATATGGTTGATATAGTCAATATTCGCATAGCCGGAGCCGTAATCATCCAGAGAAAACCGTATACCCTTCTCCACAAGATTTGCTATATTTTCATTTACCATATCCGCCGAACTCATCGTCGCAGTCTCGGTGATTTCGATATTAATCTGTTTCGGCTTTACATCATAACGCTTCATGATTTCCAAAACACGATCCGAGAAATTAAGCTGCATCAGCTGTACCGGGCTGATATTGACTTCTATATATTCAACTGTAGTCTCGGAAAGCCGAAAATCGTGAATAAACCGGCACACCTTTTCCAGAATCACTTCTCCCATCTCGAGAATCATACCATTTTTCTCTGCAATCGGTATAAACACCTCCGGAGATATCCACCCAAGCTCCTCATCGTGCAGGCGGACCAGTGCCTCTGCGGAATTGTAAACACCTTTGCTGACAGAATATATCGGCTGATAATACACCATCAGTTCATCACGATCAAGTGCCTGCTTTACAGCTTTCTCAACCGCTTTATCCTCCTGGATTTTTCCGAGATCCAGGTCATTTGCCCACATAATCGTTCCCTTATGCAGCTTCTTTGTCATAGACATCGCATAGTCCATGACTTCGATTAATCGTCCGAAATCCGCCGCATCCCTCGGACATTCCAGACAACAAATCGAGGCAGACATCATGATACTGGCCTGGTTGTCGCTGTACCATGGATGTTTGAATCGTTCATGGATTCTCCTTGCAACCTCGTCCGGATCTTCCTTTCCTTTTCTGATTGCAACACAAAACTGATCGGCTCCAAGCCGAAATACCGTCTTTTGTGCCTTCATATTCTCTAAAAATGTTCCGACCTGTTTTAACAGATTGTCACCATTATCCACACCATAGGTTTTATTGATGAATTTGAAATCATCCATCGCCACAACAATAATGGAAAATGCCTTTTTGTTTGCAAAGTAGTTGTGCAGAAATTCCCCCATAAATCTCCGGTTAAACTGTCCTGTAACCGCATCCATAACCATCTTGGGATTCTGCAGGGAAAAATAAACAGAAAGTACGGCAATTGCCATGGCAAAATTCACAACAAGCACCTGCAGCTTATACTGCGCAACAAGTGCAACAACAACAGACAGAACATTAATCAGTACAACCGCAATTCTTACCAATACAACACGGTCGGCATGACGAATGCCCTTTATCGAGCACGCAACAATATAAACCAGTGCGAGTAACACCAGTATCCACACACCCTGGTTATAAACATACTGTGTTCCGTCCCAGTTATATACAAAATGCGTCACCGGATTGGATACAATCAGCACAATATTTGCAATTCCACACACAATCAATACTGTCTTTATCCGCCAGTCATGCGACAGCTCCACATGGGACACCTGAAGAATATAATACACCAACAGAAGAGGCAGTGCATTCAGTGCCAAATGCTGTAATGTACTGCACACCCAGAACATCGCCACGTCCGGTGTCCCATACATATCGACAAACCGGATACCTGCAATCTCCAATCCCGTTGAAGCGAACATTGCCGCAAGCATAATCAGATATGTACGATGACTCACTAACGGTACTCTTTTTCCGTGAAAATACCATACGATTACCAGCGTCAGCACAACGACCGCGCAAACATCATATGCAAGTACACTTCCTGTCATAAAACCCCCACCTTATCTTTGGAATGACCTCATTCCAACCATACATTGATATCAATTTCCTGCCCAAGTCCTGCAATCGTCCCGCTTCCGGTATACTGCCATCCGGAGTAAGCATACGGGAAATCCGGCTGATTCGCATATTGCGCAAGCCAGAACTTATATCCACCCAGTCTCGTCAGATCAAGCTGCTGTACAAACCAGTTCCGGTTGGAATAAATCATCGGCGTATAGCCCGCATTCTTCACAGTCTCGCAGAATCCAACCACTGCATCCGTCCGAGCATCTATGCTTAAGTCTGCCGTTCTGGCACCCTCCACATTCAACTCTTCCGTATCAATTACAATAGGCATATCAAGAGAATAACCGCTTGCGACGCTCATGGCAAACTGCGCCTCTGCAACACCCTCATCATAATTTAACGCCTGACTGTAAAAATAGATTCCAACCCGCATACCTGCTGCCTTCGCGGCTTCGATATGCGAGCGGAACATCTCATCCTCTTTCAGCTTACCTTCCGATCCATATCCGCGGTATCCGACTCGTATAAAAGCAATTGTAACTCCGGCCTGCCGAAGCAGATTCCAGTCAATATCCGTCTGATAGGAGGATACATCAACCGCAAGGGAAGATGCCACGCTGCCATCATTCCCATAATAATACATCAACGTACTATCTCCCTCATCCATATGGAAGTTGTCGGTTTCGTAATTGTTTCTTGGTACCTCTTTTACAATTTTGTAAAATTCACAATTTGGAATCTCTCCGATCAACACGTAGCTTGCACGTGCAAAATTCCAAAAATTCGCTTCGATGATATACGCTTCGTTCCCCGGTTCTAACGTCCATGTGTAGTCCCCTCTTGTTGCGAGAACCGGCTGACTTTTATGTTTCTTCCCGATATTCACTCCTATGATGATGCCAATCAGCACCAAAACGACTGCAATCGCGCCCACAAGGAACACGCGCACCCAATTTATCCGATAGTCCTTCATGTTATATTTCCTTCATATATGTGCAAAAATTTACTGTATCTTATAATTTTAAAATAGTTATATCTATCATAACATAATTATGGTTGCGACTCAACCTTGCACAACGTGTTTTTTCGATGTCTTTTGAACTATTTTTGCTCCAACGAAGACGAGCAGGATACCCACGGCAATCATAAGCAGCAGTTCTGATACTGTAAGTGCAGTTTTCGCAAGAATCGGGAATATCCGCATCATCTGAAACGGGTAAAAAGATACAATACAGGAAAGCGCATTGTTAATAAAATGCATGACCATCCCCGGAAAAATACTTCGCGAATGATAGGATACATATGCAATTACATATCCAATCAGTGCCGTCGTCAACGACTGCACCATATTCATATGATACGCCCCAAACAATGCCGCAGCTACGAGCAGCACCGTCTGTGGCTTCATGCGTTTTTCCATAGCAGAAAGCAAAAATCCCCGGAACATCAGCTCCTCACAGACAGCCGGAAGTACTGCCACAAGCAGCATCGTCCGACCAAAGCCAAGCTGATAAATGATATTCATGGAGGAGGACATCGCCTTTGCACTGTTCGGGAAAAGGCTGCTCGTTATAGCAGATAAAATGATTCCCAGTATAATAGCTCCGAACATAAGCAAAACCGCTCCTGCAAAATAAGCCGGACTGCACCCTCGAAACCGGAATGTCTCCCGCACACTTTTCTTCGTGTAAAGCACAATCAGAAATGGAACCCCGGCTATGATAAGCTGGGTAGCCAGAATACCCGCCGTCACACTCTTGGCACTCGCCATACCACCGACATATATCATCAGCACAAGTGCAATCGGAAGTGCAAGCCATGCATCTCCAAGTGTGGCAACACCACCCTTTGTCATATTGCTTCTTCTCTCAAAAATCTGCATACCCCCGCTTCCGTCTCCAAACAGGACGGACTCGCTGTTGTAGAGCTTTCCCAGCAAAAGCACTGCCAGTACACCGTAAGCAACATTGCTGAACAATACAATCGTAATGGCGGAAAAGCTAAACTTAAATGCCAGCAGATTCCGAATCAGAAGACAGATATTCACAACCGGAACAAGTGCCATATTGCGGGTTAATTCCACATTTGGCATGAACGCAATAAATGACGCAAACATGACAACCAGCATGAGTGGCGTGATGTAATTATTTGCCTCTTTATAGCTCTTGGCAAATACGCAGACACACATGGAAAGCGCACTGATTAAAATTGCAAACGCAAGTATACACAGGCAGCACACAAGCAGTGCCGGTACAAATTTTGCCGCATTGATTTTCTCCCCAAACTGCACAGTCTGCGCAGCCAGCTTATACACATAAACACCGATGGCTCCCATCGACAGCAGATTCAAAACAGCCGACGCGACACCAATCGTTGCAACAGTCAGAAATTTGCTGAAGATCAGCTCCTGATTGGAAACCGGAAATGTCAGTATCGTCTCTAAGGTTCCGCGCTCCCGCTCGCCTGCCGTCGTATCGATGGCAGGATACATCGTTCCCATCAGCAGACTTACAACAAGCATAAAGGGCACAATCATACCAAGCACACTTCCGGTTGCCTCCTCCGTACTTGCATAATCGTTATACTCAATCTGAATCGGGTTCAAAACTGCCTCCGCATTGAATCCCGCATTGGAAAGCGTCTGTCTGGTCAGCATATCCGCATACTCATTTAACACTTCCTCCACCTTATCAACCGCATATGCGGAATTTGTCACGGAAGAGAGATAGGATATGTAAAAGATCACCTTACCATCCTTCTTCGTTTTCGTAACAAACGCATCTATTCTTTCTCCGCGCAGGCTCATCTGAAAATCCACACTCAGCGTATTGGCATCCACAACCTCAAAATTCCATTTGTCGTTTTCCGCATTCTCAAACATGGCAGCAAGTGTCTTGTCCGTATCCGCAAAATTGATGCCGATGGTATAGGTCTGTGTATCAAGCTCCGTTGTCACCTTTGTCATCATAAACATGCTTGCTACAAACATGAGAGGATAGACAAGAAGCGGCACGACAAGCATCATGATGACGGTCTTTTTGTCACGCAGTACATCTAATATTTCTTTAAATGCTTTTGGTTTTCTGCTTGTTGTTTTATA
>JBJEMZ010000179.1:3442-8024 GCA_051879935.1 Wujia sp. | reverse complement strand
GTATCTATGAGTGCCATGCCGGGCTTGTAGATTATGCTGCGCCAATCAAGGTAAATGGGGAGATGATTGGCTGTTTTATCGGCGGACAGGTTTTGCCGGAGAAGACGGATCCGGACAAATACCGCAGGATTGCAGAGGAGATACAGGTGGATTCCGAGGAGTATGTAAAGGCACTGGAATCCGTGTATATTCTTGAGCGGGAAAAAATCAATACCGCTGCGAATTTTCTGTATGTGACAGCGAATGTCCTCTCTGAGATTGCATACAACAAGCATCAGGCAGATGTGAGCAATGCGCTTTTGCTCGAAAAAAATAAACAGCTTGATTTCTACGCAAATTATGACAGGCTTACGAAACTGAGTAATCGTCATCATATTTCTGGTTATTTTCAACAGTACAAACAATCCGGACAACCATACTGTGTCATCCTCGGGGACATCGATAATTTCAAATCAGTAAACGATACATATGGACATGAATGCGGGGATTTTGTGCTGGCGGGTGTTGCGGACACAATCAAAAATAATCTTCCTGACACGGCGGTTCCATGCCGCTGGGGTGGGGAGGAATTTTTGGTTCTGATATACGGAGAGGAAGAAGATGCGATTTCTGTGATGGAGTGTGTATGTGAAAAAATAAGGCAGCGGGAGTTTTGCTACAATTCGGACACGCTTCACGTATCCATGACATTTGGCGTGGCGTCCTACATGGAGAACCCGAATTCGGAAAAACTGATTACAATTGCGGACAAGCGCCTGTATTACGGGAAAAAACACGGGAAAAATCAGGTGGTTGGTAAAGAGGCTTCGGAAGAACAGTAAGTGGGTGCAATAAAAAGGAGGCGCATTTCATGATTACGACAAATTCACTGCTCAGTAAAATCATACATGGCAGAAATTTTCATAAGGTGCTTGAGGCAAATGATGACAGCTTTGCCGAGCAGACTATATCTGAGTATCTGAAGAATTTGTGTGAGGTGCGCGGACAGGTGCCGGAGCAGGTCATAAAAAAATCGCAGATAGACAGAACCTACGGGCATCAGATTTTTAACGGAACGAGAATCCCTTCGAGAGACAAGCTGATTCAGCTTGCGTTTGGGTTTGGTTTGTCACTTGAGGACACACAGACTCTGCTCAAAAAAGCCGGGAAAAGTATGCTGTATGCAAAGGTAAAGCGGGATGCGGCCTGCATCTACGGATTGTCACATGGCATGGATATGATGGGAATGCAGGATTTGATGGCATCGCTTGAACTTCCTTTGCTTGGCGAGGGATAAGGAACATACAGGATGGATGTAAAAGAAGCATTTGAAGCAGAATTTGATAAAGGATATGAGCAGGAACTGCCACAGAAATTTATGGAGAAGTTTACCGTGGTATCCTGCCTGAGCAGCAAGGATGATTGTGATACATTGCTTGTGATTGAGAAACAGACACAGAAGAAGTGTGTGGCAAAGTGTTACCGCAGGGAGAACGGTGATTTTTCAATCGACAACACAATGCAGGCAAATGTACCGGAAAGTGATGCAATCCCGAAAGTGGTGGGAGAATATAAAAATGAGAAATATCGGCTTGTCCTGCGGGAGTATGTAGATGGTACACCGTTGGATGAGTATTTTTTATCCCATCATATGACAGAAGCTGAAATCATCGACCTGGCAATCAGGCTTGCGAAGGTCATGGAGATTTTGCACTCATCCAATCCGGTTATCGTACATAGAGATATCAAACCGCAAAATGTAATCGTCAAAAAAGATGGCAGTGTGGCGCTGATTGATTTTGGTATCAGCCGGGTATATAAGGAAGGGGAGGAAGTGGATACCATCTTCTGCGGCACGGAAGGGTATGCGCCGCCGGAGCAGTATGGTTTTATGCAGACCGATATCCGTTCGGACATATATTCCTTTGGGATTCTGCTTGCCTGGATGCTGACCGGTAAGGCAAAGCCGATTAAAGATCCGGTTTCGAGGCTGGAGCAGGTATCGGCAAGGTGTACGAGTTTTTCACCGGAGAAGCGGTTTAAGGATGACGATGTGCTCATTTTTGCACTGCAGAGAACGACGAGAGAGTATCAGGTACGGGCCAGAAAAAGACGGGCAGGTATAATTTCTGCATGCGTATTGGCGATTGTATTGCTGGTTGCCGGCATAATCGGATACAAAGCGTATTGGCGGGACAAGGTGATCGATTTCAAGGAGCCGCTCATTGAGGAGGCAGTCAGACTGCAGCTTGATAAACCGCACGGGGATATCAAGTACGAGGAGTTAAAGGAAATAAAGAGTCTTTATATCTATGAAGACAAAGCGATGAAAACAGAAAATGAATACTATGAGTATGCATTTACATGGGATGAACGGGGGAGTCGGCAGGGCGATCTTACAGATATCTCAGACCTTCGATATATGCCGAATCTGCAATATGTCTATATCGGCGGCGAGCGGATAGAGGATATCTCAGCATTAAAGAATCTTGATAAGCTGATTGCTGTAGAACTTCGTGAAAATAATATTGCGGACATGTCCCCGCTTGCAGAGAAACAATGCCTGACATTTTTCAGTTTTTGCGGGAATCGGTTGACAAGCATTGACACGATTCGATCCTGCCCGGCACTTCGAAATATGGATCTGCGAAATGCAGGAAGGTTCGACGGAAGCCCGATTGCAAATCTGCGAGATCCGGACTTCGTGGATATTGCCTGCAATTCGGATGCGTATTTGTATCTGGGCGGTAAAAGCTATGAGGAGATCAAGCTTGGCGCACCGGGACAAAAGGATTTATCCTGTCTGAATGATGTGGAAAGTGTCATGAATCTGTACATTTATTATTCGGAGATAACAGATATATCCGCGCTTACGGGGCGGGACGATATCCAGTATTTTAATATGGTTGACTGTGATGTGGGAGATTTATCACCGCTCTTTACGATGCCGAATCTTCGGACCTTGGAAATCAGTTATAATAAGCGGGATGAGCTGGAGGAGCTGATTGCGCAGTATGGAGAGCCTGCATTTGAGATCATTTACACAGAATAGAAAAAAATAAATATTTTTCCATAAAAATAAAAAGCTCATTCGTAAACTATATATCCAGATAACATTTGAAACACGGAAAGGGGATATATGTATGAAGAAAAAAACATGGAAAAGACAAATCGCAATCATCGCCGGGCTGGTGATGCTTTGCACCGGATGCGGAAGTAACAAGTCCTCGGATGAATATGCGATGGATAACGGTGGAATGTATGATTCCTATGCGTATTTGGATAGTACAGAGGCGGCGGAAGAGCTGGACAGTGAGTATAGTGCAAAAAATGATGCATACTATGATGATGCAGTCTATGAAGGTGTGGAAAGTGACATGTCTCAAAGTGCCGGAGGTGCGGATACAGGACTGTCTCCTACACCACATACAGACGGAGACGCGACATCCACAATCAATAAGGAGATGCTCGTGTACCGCGGAGAGCTGAGCATCGATACATTGGATTTTAATACATCTGTCAGCGATTTTAAGGCGATGATCAATGAAAAGGGCGGCTTTGTGGAATCGGAATCCTACTCAGACAGTTATTCTACAAACGGATATTATGCGGTAGACAGCAAAAAGAAGCATAACCTGTATTATGCGACCGTGCGTGTTCCAAGCTCGGAATATGATGCCATCATGAACGCAGCCACTACACTTGGGGATGTGAGAAGCCGGTATTCCGATGCAACAAACGTGACACAGCAGTACAGCACATACAAGTCACAGCTTGAGATTTACGAGGCAGAGTATGAAAGATATCTGCAGCTGCTTGAGAGTGCGACGGAAGATGAATATGCATTGCAGATTGAGAATGAACTGTTTGATATTCAGATACAGATTGCACAGTTAAAATCAGGCATTACGAATATTGAAAATGATGTGGCATATTCCTATATCGACATCACGATTAAGGAAGTGCAGGAGTACGAGGAGGCACCGGAACCGACTGATACTTTCTGGGATCGGTTTAAAAACACATGTAAGGAGTCCTGGGAAGGATTCCTGGAGTTCCTGGAGGGTGCGTTGTTCTTCCTCATCCGGAACATCTATGGTATCGCCTTGATTGTGGTAATTGTAATCGTGATAAGAACCGTAATCAAAAAGAAGCGGGCGAAGAGAAATGCTGCGAATCAGGCAGAAATACAGAATCCGCCGATGATGAATCCGGTGCAGGCAAATCAGATGAATCCGGACTCCGGGCAGGCAAACATGTCGCCGATGCAGGGAGAAACCCCGGATGCAGGAGATAAAACAGACAGTAAAAAATAGAATAAGAGAACGCATTTGAATGCATAAAATAAGGGATGCAGAAAGTACACGATGTGTGCTGACTGCATCCCTTTTTTATATGCTGCTATGCTAAAATAACCCATATATTTGTAAAAAAATTCAATATATTGACGGATGAATGTCCTGACATTTAAGGGACAAAGGGGGGGACGAGTGTATATGGGAAATACCTTTTTCTATAAGCAGGTAAAAACCGATGCGAGCAAGATTCGGTGGAAGGATATATTTTCTGAGAGCCGGAAAAAGCATTCAAAGGAGGAGCTTGA
>JBJEMZ010000179.1:1592-3342 GCA_051879935.1 Wujia sp. | reverse complement strand
GTCGGTTACTTTTTTGTCGGCGGGGTTACATCCCTGCTTGTAACGGAGATTATCCTGCGGTTTATCGCAACCGGAGATACGCCTGCGTCCTATGCGGCGTTTACGGAGGAACCGGCAAAGCTGATTGCAGCACTCTTGTGCATGCTCTTTTTTACCAGAAAGAAAAAACTATATGGAATCAATGGTGTCATCATCGGTGCAGCGGTAGGTGCGGGGTTTTCCGCGTTTGAATCGGCGCAGTATGCACTGATGGGAGAAAATTCCGGTCTGTATGGTGCGATGTATATGTATGTGTACGGACGGCTGATTGGTGCGTTTGGCACACACACGCTCTGGTGTGCATCCTATTCCGGCGGATATGCGCTTGCCTGCAAAAAGGGCAAGATGCAAGGAGGCGCTTTTTTGGATATGGACTTCCTGATTGCGTTTATCGGGGCTGTGGCACTGCATTTTTCGTGGAATGCGTTTGCAACCTATTCGTCTGAAAAGGGACTTGACAGGCTTGTCACGACAGCTGCATTTATCGGGTTTATTCTATTGCAGTGGCTGCTAGTCCTATATATTGTCAAAAAATGTCTGCATCAGGTCATTGCACCTGCCGGTTATACGAGTGGAAGTGCACAGGCTTATGCACCGGCACAGATGGCAGCTGCATCGGCACAGGCGGCAGGCGTGTCTGCATCCGTGCCGGGAACGCCAAAGCTTACGGTTGTCTGTGTGGACGGCGCCATAAAGGGTGCTGTGTGGCAGTCGATGATGTCAGAAACACTTACCATCGGCCGCGAGGAAGGCAATGTGTTCAAAATACCGGGGAATATAGCCGGTATCAGCAGACAGCACTGCATCATCCAGTATACCGATCAGGGATGGGCTGTCCGGGATTTGAATTCCACATATGGTACTTCGGTCAATGGCGTAAAGCTTGCGCCGGGACAGTTTTATATCCTGCGCGAGGGCGATATCATCCAGCTTGCGCAGACGAATCAGACATTCCGGGTTACGTATCAGGGATAAAACAGATGGGAGGGTTCAACATGAAACGAAGACGGCAATTCATTGTATATGCGCTTTTAATCTGCTTGGTGTTTTTTGGTATAACGGCATCGGTGAAACCGGCGAAGGCTGCCGGAAGAACCGGTATATCGGGCTATGTCTACGGAATTGATGCAGACAACAATCCGGTCGCTTACAGTCCGGCGGCTGCACTTGTAAGCAGTCAGGGAGAATATTACGTGTTCTCGTCACTTGCGCCATGTGTGGATACGGCAGCATATTATATTTACATTTCTCTGGAGGGAAATGGCTTTGATCTGGAGATGTATGGGATGGACAATACATTGGGTGTTGTACAGTGGACGGTGACAAGCGGAAGCCCGGACGCATCCTTTTATTCGCTTGGCGTACCTTATCAGAATGAGGTATGTGATTTGTACTATCTGGATGAATCCGGTAATGAGAGCCAGGCAACCGCAACCTTGACGGGGATGAGCGTCGAAAATAATTATGCATTTCTTACGGCATCAGGAGGTCCGAATTCCGCTTATTATCCGCCGGCAATGCTGGTCGATGGCAACGGAAACTGTGTGGCACTTGCAACAGAGGGCGGTGTATGGGGCATCCTGGCAAGTGAGGATACCTTCTACGCAGATTCCGGAAATGACAACGGAAACAGTGGCGGAAATAACACCGGAAACGACAACGGAAGCGGTGGCGGAAATAACACCGGAAACGACAACGGAAGCGGTGGCGG
>JBJEMZ010000179.1:0-1492 GCA_051879935.1 Wujia sp. | reverse complement strand
AATATAAGGAGGACAAAACGATGGAAATTGTAAGATGTGAAAAGGGACATTTTTATGATGCGGAGGCAAACACAACATGCCCGCAGTGCGCAGCAGAAAACGGCGGAGGATACGGTGCGACGATGCCAGCCTTTGAACCGGCAGGACCGGGCGAGTATGGCGCGACACAGCCGGTTGGTATGATGGGAGCTGCGGCATCCGAGCCGGCAGACATGTTTGGAGGAAGCGGACTCACAAACAATATGGGCGTGGAGGACTACGACGGTGCAACACAGCCGGTTAACATCGGTGGTATCGCAGGCTTTTCGCCGGTTACAGGCTGGTTAGTCTGTGTCGACGGACCGGAGCGTGGAACCGATTATAAGATCAAGGCGGGTTACAATTATATCGGCAGAAGCGAGCAGATGGATATATGTATCCGCGGAGACCAGAAGATTGGACGGGAGCGTCATGCACTGATCGCCTACGATCAGGAGGAACGGGTATTTTTCTTTGGTCCGGCAGATGGTAAAAGCATCGTTCGCTTAAACGGAAAGATGGTTATGACACCGATGCAGATAAACGACCACGACGAGATTACGATTGGTTCAACAAAGCTTTTATTTATACCGCTTTGCGGAGAAAAATTTGATTGGAATGTGTGATGCGATGGCAGAGAATATGAAAATATATATTTATGATGAAATCGTCGAGATTGCAACGGACGGGGATGGGGAACTGGCAACCCGGTCGGATGCGACCTTTGGGGTAACCGGAACGGAAACATTTCCGGCGGAGAAAGAAGATGTGACGGAGAGGACAGACGAACAGGGGAAGCTCAGTATCATCCTCGGTGTTTTAAGTGCTGTTTTGTTTGTCGTGTGTGTGATACTTGCATATATGCTGATTCGTCTGCGGAAGAAACAATCCATGCAGACAGTTGGCACAGCTTATACGGAGATATTGCCGGAAAGGACGGTGCTTATGCCGGAAGGAGTTGCAGAACAGGAGCCTGAGAAAGCCGAGAATCGTGTCGGGAAGGTGCACAATATCGGACGCAGAAGCGGGCAGCAGGACAGCCTTGGCATGACAAGTTTTAATGGCGGTACGCTTGCTATCGTTGCGGATGGTATGGGAGGACTTTCCGATGGAGACCGGGTGAGTCAGCAGATCGTTATGACAATGTTGCAGGATTCCACCTTACTCAAACCGGGAAGAACTGAAAATTGTCTGTATGAGATGATTGCCCATGCGAACCGGGAGGTCAATCAGATGCTGGGAGCGGAAAACCAGTATAAGAGCGGTTCCACCGTGATTGCGGCATTGATTGAGCCGGATGGCTTCCAGTGGGCAACCGTCGGGGACAGCCATATCTACCTGTACCGTGGCAATCAGCTGCTGCTTTTAAATCGTGAGCATGTGTACGAGGCAGAGCTTATGCAGATGGCAGTAAATGGAAGGATTTCGTTCCAGTCGGTAAAAACGGACAAGAGCCGGAGCGGGCTTACAAGCT
>JBJEMZ010000178.1:0-8033 GCA_051879935.1 Wujia sp. | reverse complement strand
TAGGAGAGTTTTATGTTCGATAATAAAGAAGAAATCGAAAAAGTAATCTTATTTGCCGTCGACCTCGATAACGGAGAAGATATCTCCGTCAATCTCGATGAACTCGAAGAACTTGTAGATACGGCAGGAGCCGTTACGGTCGGCCGTATGATTCAAAACAAAGACAGCATCGAGAAGGCAACCTATCTCGGAACCGGAAAGGTTGAGGAGCTTCGCGAGCTTGTGGAACAAACCGAGGCAACCGGTGTTGTCTGCGATGATGAGCTTTCCCCGATTCAGATGAAAAATCTGGAACAGGCACTCTGCGTCAAGGTTATGGATCGTACGATGGTGATTCTTGACATTTTTGCAAAACATGCCATAACAAGAGAAGGTAAGATTCAGGTAGAATTAGCGCAGCTCAAATATCGTAGCAGCCGCCTGATTGGCATGGGGCAGGTCATGTCAAGACTCGGAGGCGGTATCGGAACCAGAGGTCCCGGCGAAAAAAAGCTTGAGGTTGACAGGCGTTTGATTCGTGACCGGATTTCCAAGCTTTCTGCCGATTTGAAAGATGATATTTCCCATCGTGAAGTCATGCGGAAACAGCGTATGAACAGCAGTATTCCGATTGTTGCAATCGTCGGCTACACCAATGCCGGAAAATCAACCCTGCTCAATCATATGACCGATGCCAATGTGTTGGAAGAAGATAAATTATTTGCAACACTGGATCCGACCTCGCGCAATTATAAGCTGCCGAACGGACAGGAGATTATCCTGACTGATACTGTCGGTTTTATCCGTAAGCTTCCACACCATCTGATTGATGCATTCCGTTCCACTTTGGAGGAGGCAAAATATGCGGATATCATATTACATGTGGTTGATATTGCAAATCCGCAGGCGGATTTACACATTATGACCGTCTATGATACACTGCGGGAGCTCGGAGTAAAGGATAAGCCGGTTATCACGTTATTTAACAAGGTTGACCTCGTAGAAGAAGTTCCTGCAATCAAGGACTTTCAGGCAGACAAGACAATTTCCGTCTCGGCGAAAAAGGGAATCGGTTTTTCCAATCTCACCGATGCATTAGAGGAAATCATAAACAACAGCCGGACCTATATTGAGAAGACAATTCCTTACAATCAGGCCGGCGTAATTCAGCAGATTCGCAAGGAAGGCAACCTGCTTGAAGAAGAATACCGGGAGGATGGTATTTTCATCCGTGCCTATGTACCAAACAGCATGAGGAGCATATAACAATGAATTTACCGGCTACATTTGAACAAAATATGCGAGTACTTTTACAGGATGAATTCGATGCATACAAGGCATGTCTCGACCAGCCGATGCATCACGGCATCCGTATCAATACAGCCAAAATATCGGTTGCTGATTTTTTGAAGATCAATCCGTTCCGCCTGCGGCAGGTGCCGTGGTGCGAGAACGGCTTTTACTATGATGAGACGGTTGATAAACCGTCGAAGCATCCGTATTACTATGCCGGTCTTTACTATATTCAGGAACCGTCTGCCATGACACCTGCCAATGTACTGCCGGTGGAAGAGAATGAACGTGTGCTGGATATCTGTGCCGCACCGGGCGGAAAATCAACAGAGCTTGCGGCAAAGCTTGGCGGAAGTGGTATCCTTGTATCAAACGACATCAGTGCATCCCGTGCAAAAGCACTTCTTAAAAATCTGGAGGTGTTCGGTGTTCCGAATGCACTGATTTTAAGCGAACCGCCCTACAAGCTTGCAGAACGGTTCCCGGAATATTTTGATAAGATATTGATTGATGCGCCATGCTCCGGAGAGGGTATGTTCCGTAAATCCACATCCATGATTACTGCATGGGAAAACAACGGAAATCAGTTATTCTCCGATTTGCAAAGAAGCATCTTAGACCAGGTTGTAAAAATGCTCAAACCGGGTGGCATGCTGTTATATTCGACCTGTACATTTGCACCGCTTGAAAACGAACAGTCCATTGAATATCTGCTTTCTCTGGACGAAAGTCTGGAACTGATTGATTTTCAACCGTACGAGCAGTTTGACCACGGGCATCCGGAATGGAGCAACACGAAAAATCCGGAGCTTATAAAATGTGCAAGGCTCTGGCCACACAAAATCGAGGGAGAGGGACATTTCGTATGCCTGGTAAAAAAGCAGGGAGCTTCCAATCCGACAGCCAACTACGGCGATTATCCGATCAAGAAGGCAAAGCTGCCGGAAAGTGTCTTAGAGTTTTTGTCCCATGTAAGCTTCCCGTTTTCGCCGGAACGATTTGAGATATCCGGTGACAAGCTATACTACATACCGGAAAGCTTCCCATCCGTCAAAGGACTGCGAATCCTTCGATGCGGTCTATACATGGGAGAAATCAAGAAAAACCGTTTTGAACCGAGTCAGGCATTTGCCATGGTACTTACAAAGGACCAGTTCGACAATTGTCTGAACTTCCATGCCGATGACCAGAGAGTAACCCGGTATCTGAAAGGGGAAACAATTGATTATGACGACCCGGCTGTAAAAAACGGCTACACCCTTGTCTGCGTAGACGGTTATCCGCTTGGATTCGGAAAGGCAAATCAAGGTATTTTGAAAAATAAGTATTTAGCAGGATGGAGGCTTATGGCATGAGAATTGCAGTTATAACAGGGGCATCTTCCGGTCTTGGCCGCGAATTTGCAAAACAAATTAATGAACGATTTGTAACGATAGATGAAATCTGGATTATGGCGCGACGTACCGAGCGACTTGCGGAATTAAAACAGCAATTGCGCGGTATCCATGTACGCATGCTTCCATACGATGTCACAAACGAGGATGACATGAAAGCATATGCAAAAATGCTGCGCCGTTATCATCCGCAGATTCGTGTACTTGTAAATGCAGCCGGCTTCGGGAAGATGGGAACCGTAAAACAAATCGATACGGAAGATCTGACCGGCATGGTTCGAGTAAACTGTGAGGCACTTACGAAAATTACAAAGCTTTCGCTTCCATATATGGCAAAGAAAGCAAATATTATCAATATTGCAAGCTCCGCAGCCTACTTGCCACAGCCGGATTTTGCCGTTTATGCCGCTTCGAAAGCGTATGTATTATCGTTTTCAAGAGCCTTAAATCAGGAATTAAAGAAGCGCCATATATGTGTAACCGCAGTTTGTCCGGGTCCGGTTGACACGGAATTTTTCGATATTGCGGAATCCTATACAAAAACGAAAGGCTACAAAACCATTCTTCGTGCAAAAGCAGAAGATGTATGTTCTCTTGCTTTAAAGGATGCAGCCCGCGGAAGAGCTGTATCTACATATGGTATTGTCATGAAAGCGTTTCGTGTAGCAGTAAAAAAAGTACCGCACACGCTGATTTTACCTTTCTTCCGTAGCTGAGGTACACTATGAAGAAAAAAGAAAAGGGCCGGTATGGCTATATCAATTACTACAAAAAAACAAAACTACTGATTACTCTGCTTCTCGCAGTCATGATTGCATTTGTGATAATCACCATGCTTTTAATGTATGGGGATACAAACCGCGTTATGGTAGTATTTGCCATTTTACTGGTTTTGCCATTTGCGAAGTTTCTGATTGCCTACATCATGTGCATAAAATTTTCATCTATGCCGGAGGATATGCACAAGCGCATTTTCGAGAAAACAAAGACGGATGCAGGAGAAGAGATGACCGGACTTTTGTATGATGTCGTTATCACACAATATGAGGGGATGCATTTTTTTGAATCCGTCTGCGTGAAAAACGGAAAAGTATGTGCACTTGTCTTAGATAAAAAATATCCGGAAAACAAATCAGAATATGAAAAATGCATGCAGGCAGCACTGGCAAACAGCAAATATAAATATCTCATTCACATCTATACGGACGTGGATGCATACCTAAAAAAAGTATGTTCGCTAAGTACGCCAAATGATAACACAAGAATCATTGACAGGCATATGCGGGAGCAGTTACTTACGTATTGCGTTTAATTACAGGAAGGACAGACTATGAAGGAATTGCAGGTTTCGGCAAAGGACGCAGGACAGCGTCTGAATAAATACATCATGAAATATCTGAATCAGGCACCGTCATCATTTGTCTACAAGATGCTCCGCAAAAAAAACATCACCAGGAACGGAAAAAAAGCAGCAGGAGATGAGATTCTTGTTGAAAATGATAAAATATGCCTGTTTCTTTCCGATGAAACAATTGAAAAGTTCAGAAGTGCCAAAACCGAAACAGCACTGCAAAACAATATACAAAGCAACAATCAAAGCCAAAATGCATCAACGATGAGGAAACTGCAGATATTATATGAGGATGATGATATCCTTGCCGTTCATAAACCTGCAGGTGTTTTATCACAAAAATCACAAAAACAGGATTATTCCATAAACGAACAGATTGTTGACTATTGTCTGACCCATGGAAAAATCACAAAAGAAGCATTTGAGACATTTACGCCCTCCGTCTGCAACCGGTTAGACCGCAATACGTCCGGGATTATCCTTGCCGGAATTACGCTGCAGGGAAGCCGTATGCTGTCAAAGGCCTTAAAAGACAGAAGCTTCGACAAATATTATTTTACAATTGTAAAAGGGACCATGAAAAAACCGATTCACGATGTCGCATATCTGAAAAAGGACTGCGACAGGAATCATTCACATGTATATCGGACACCGGAAGAAGCGGGAGACTGCTCCAAAATTGAAACAGCTTTTACACCGATCTCAGTACACGGAGACTACAGTCTGCTTCGTGTCAAGCTCTACACCGGTAAATCCCATCAGATTCGTGCACATTTAAAGTCTCTTGGGCTTTTTATGCTCGGGGACGGAAAATATGGAGATGAAACCGTAAATCGTATGCTGCGCAACCGATTTCATATAAAACACCAATTGCTTCATGCCGGTATGGTACGATTTCCGGACGGAACTGTAATCAAAGATCCGTTGCCGGATTATTTTCTGGAGATTGCCAAAGAATTAAAGTTAACCATAACAGATATTATGTAAACAAGAGAGAATAATATGCCAACCTGGAATTCCCGCGGATTACGTGGCTCCACCTTGGAGGAGCTTGTCAATCTGACAAACGAATTGTATAAAGAGAAAAAGCTTGGACTTGTGCAAAAAATCCCGACGCCGATTACACCGGTCAAAATCGATTCTGAAACCGGCCAGATTAAGCTTGCTTATTTTGAGAAGGATTCGACCGTCGATTATATCGGAGTTGTACAGGGCATTCCGGTCTGCTTTGATGCGAAGGAATGTGCAACAGACACCTTTCCGCTCCGAAACATCCATGCACATCAGGTCGAATTTATGAAAAGCTTTGAGGAGCAGCAGGGAATCAGCTTTCTCATCCTGATGTTCTCCCACAGAAACGAGTTTTATTATCTTCGCTTCCGTGAGCTTTTGACCTATCTAAAGCGGGCGGAAGAAGGGCATGCCAAAAATTTCAAATACGAGGAATTAGATTCACGCTATTTTATAAAATCAGAATCCGGTGCAGCGGTTCATTATCTGAAAGGACTGCAATTGGATTTACAGGAAAGAGAGGAATAATATGTTCGATTTTTACAGAGTTGCTGCGGCAGTTCCGGATGTGAAGGTTGCCGATATTGATTACAATCTGGAACAGATGCTTGCAAAGATTAAAGAAGCAGACGAAAAAAAAGCCGGGCTCGTTGTTTTTCCTGAGCTTTGTCTGACCGGATACAGCTGCGGAGATTTATTTTTTCAGCATGCACTTTTAACAAAAGCAAAGCAGTCGGCAAAAGTATTGGTAGATGCAACGAAGGATACGGATATGGTGATTGTATTCGGCATGCCGCTAGCTATTTCCGGTGCTCTCTACAATGTTTCGGTGACATCCTATATGGGTACGGTCTACGGCGTCAATGTCAAAACCTTCCTGCCTAATTATAATGAATTCTATGAAAAACGCTGGTTTTCTTCGGCAAAGGATTTGTGCACAGATGAGATATACGCATCTGAGCTGTTTGGATGCGGCTCGGAGGAATACAGTATCCCCATTGGAAATGATTTAACCTATGAATTGCCGGGTGCATATTGCTTCGGGGTAGAAATCTGCGAAGATTTATGGGCACCCCTCACGCCGTCCACCTATATGACCATGAACGGTGCAGAGCTTATCGTCAATTTATCGGCGAGCAATGATACAATCGGTAAGCGGGAGTACCGACGTGCACTCGTAAAACAGAAATCCATGTCGCTGATGTGCGACTATGTTTATGTTTCTGCAGGGGCAAACGAGAGTACAACCGATCTGATTTTCTCCGGACACAGCATGCTGTGCGAAAACGGGAAAATGCTTGCGGAAAATAACACGATTGCAGACAATGATTATGTGCTCTTTATGGATTTTGATATGGAAAAAATCCGAAATGACCGCTTAAAAGGCAAAACCTATCAGGATTGTGCAGGTGTGTTTGGTACCAGCAGACCGATACGTCAGATTCGGATTCCGGTTACGGATGCAATCGGAAGCGACGGAAGTCTTCGGGCTATCCGTCCACATCCATTTACACCGAGTGACAATAAAAAGCGTATGGAGCGGTGTATGGACATCTTCCGTATGCAGATCGGCGGACTCGAAAAGCGCCTCTCCGTATGTGGAAGCAAGATGGTGATTGGCGTATCCGGCGGTATGGATTCTACGCTTGCCCTGTTAGTAGCCGCACAGACCTTAAAGAAGATGCATCGTCCAATGACCGATTTAACCGGCATTACAATGCCTGCATTCGGCACAACTGACCGGACTTATCAGAATGCATTAACACTTATGAAAACACTCGGCATCTCCACAAAGGAAATTCCGATTAAGGATGCATGCATGGTACATTATAAAGATATCGGTCACGATATGGATAAAAAGGACATCACCTACGAAAACGTACAGGCAAGAGAGCGCACGCAGGTTCTGATGGACTACGCCAACCAGATTGGAGCGATTGTAGTCGGCACCGGTGATTTGTCCGAGCTTGCCCTTGGATGGTGCACCTACAATGCCGATCAGATGAGTATGTATGGTGTCAATGCAAGCATCCCGAAGACACTGGTCAAATGGATGATTGCAAGTGTCATTGACTGCAATCTGTTCCCGGAGAGCACAGAAGTATTAAAGGATATCATCGATACACCGATCAGCCCGGAACTGCTTCCGCCGGATGAGAACGGAAATATTGCGCAAAAGACCGAGGATTCTGTGGGACCTTATGAGCTGCACGACTTCTTCCTGTATTACTGTATGCGTTTCAGCTATGCTCCTGATAAGATATTCTACATGGCAAAACAGGCATTTGCAGGCACCTATGATGCAGACACGATATTGAAATGGATGAAAATGTTCTACCGACGCTTTTTCAATCAGCAGTTTAAGCGAAGCTGCATGCCGGATGGCGTGAAGGTCGGAAGCGTCTGTCTTTCCCCGCGCGGTGACTGGCGTATGCCGAGCGACGCATCCGTAAGGCTTTGGATGGATATGCTTGAACAAATGGAATAATATGTAAAGCGGCTCTGACTATTCAGAGCCGCTTTTTATATTTTACGCAATCGTATCGTATTCATTGTATCTCCGCTCTTTTAAAATCATTTTAAAAAAATCGAACATTTATTCGATAAAGGTATTGACACAAGAACAAATGTTCTGTATAATACAAACATCGAACAAATGTTCACAACATAATAAAAATATATAAGTATGAAAAAGAGAGGGAGATACATATGAACAGAACACACGCACACAACGTATTATTTGATTTCTTAACTACACACTACAAAGCCGTTGTCATCAGCTTTTGCTTTTTACTCGGTATGTTTATCATTTTTGGCGCTGCAGGAAAAAACCAGCAGGCTGAAGCAGCAACCTCGAATCAGAAGCATTATAAGTGCATTACAATTACAGAGGATGATACCCTTTGGACCATCGCCGAGGAAAACTACTCGGAAGAGTATGACAGCTATGAAGATTATATTGACGAGGTCAAATTCATCAATAATCTGACTAATGATACGATTTA
>JBJEMZ010000177.1:0-8106 GCA_051879935.1 Wujia sp. | reverse complement strand
AAAAGTTCTCTGCATACAACTGTTCTGTTTTTTTCAATAAAACGATTCATAAAATTTTCTGCAATACGGTAAGCATTTGCCTTTTCTTCAACATTCTGTGCATGACAATGACCATATTTTAATCCTAATACCATTAAGGCTCCGGAAACAGCTCCACACATTTCTCCCTTGCGGGCACCGCCACCAAATTGTGTTGCAATTTTTAATGCAATCTCCTCATCAATCCCCATTTCCGTTGCAAAAGTTGTAAAAACAGCCTGAGAACAGTTGAAGTTATTACTAAAATACTTTTGTGCTTTATCCACATGATTCATGGTTTCCTTCCCCCTTTGTATTTTTTATAAAATCATCCAAATAATTCATTACATTGCCTAGTCCAGTTGGGGAAATCGAATAATGCATCCATTTTCCCTCTTTTCTCCCGACTACAACTCCGGAATCACATAAAATCTTCATATGATGGGATAACGTCGGCTGTGTAATCTGCATTTCATCCAGAAGTCTGCAGGCACATTTTTCTCCATCTTTGAGCGATTCCAAAATTTGCACTCTGTTTTCATCACAAAACGCTTTAAACATCAATGCGATTTTTTTATTATCCATATTCGCCCCACCTCATATTGATATTTATCTATGTATTATAAGATACCACTCATATTGATATTTGTCAATGTATATTATAAAATAATATGGAACGCTCCGATAGTCTTTGCTATAATGATAAACAGAATTTAAACTTCAGAGGAAAAAGAAATTGAAAGAAACAAATCTGACAGAAGGCTCTATACTCCAAAAATTAATCCTGTTTTCGCTCCCCATGATTGCAGGCAATATATTGCAGCAAATCTACAATCTGGCAGATACATGGGTGGTCGGAAAACATCTCGGTCCGGATGCTTTGGCAGCAGTCGCTTCTGCCTACACGCTGATGATATTTATCACATCGGTTATCATCGGGCTTTGCATGGGAAGCGGTGCTCTCTTTTCAGCCGATTACGGAGCTTCTGATGAGGAAGGGTTACACACTGACATTCGACTTTCATTTTGTTTTATCCTGACCGTAACCGGCGTGATCTATCTGGTTATCTATCCGGGGATGAACGTCATCCAAAAGCTTTTGCAGACCCCTGCGGAATTAATGGGATTGACAAAGGATTATATTTCCGTCGTATTTATCGGAATCATCTTTGTGTTTTTATACAATTTTTTTGCCTATTTGCTTCGGGCAATGGGGAACTCCTTTGTGCCGCTCGTTTTTCTCGCAGCATCATCGGTTATCAATATCCTGCTTGATTTATGGTTTGTGATAGGATTAAAACAAGGTGTCGCCGGAGCAGCATGGGCGACAGTCATTGCACAAGGGATAGCCGGAATCGGCATTACAATTTATTCAATTACCAAATGCCCTCTGCTCAGAACGAAATCAGAAACTGCAAGAAATAACAGCGGCAGATTAAAAACCATCATCTTAAATGATATCATGACCGGCATGCAGCAGTCCGTCATGAATTTTGGAATTTTAATGATTCAGGGGCTTGTCAACAGCTTTGGTGCCGGCGTAATGGCATCCTTTGCTGCGGCTGTTAAAATCGACACTCTTGCCTATATGCCTGCACAGGAATTTGGCAACGCATACTCCTTATTTGTCTCGCAAAACTTTGGTGCGAAGAAACAGGAACGCATTCGGAAGGGCACAAAAATCTCGATTATAACATCCACGATTTTTTGTGCAGTTATCTCAGTTTTGATATTTGTGTTTGCAGAGCAGCTGATGCGTATTTTTATCGATGCAAATGAAATACAGATTATAAAAGAAGGTATCCGCTATCTGAGAATCGAGGGAGCATTATATATCGGAATCGGTATCCTATTCCTCTGGTATGGTTATTTCCGAGGCATCAATAAACCGCATGTGTCGCTGATTCTAACCGTTATCTCCCTCGGCACGCGTGTATTGTTATCCTATACACTTGCTCCGCATACTTCGCTCGGAGTTGTTGTTATCTGGTGTTCCATCCCAATTGGATGGTTTCTGGCGGACATTGCGGGATATATATTTTATTGCTTTTACTTTGAAAGGAATGTTGTTTATTATGAATAATTGATAATACAGTAGTAAAATAAGTAAGGGTGGCTGAGAAATCAACCACCCTTTTGCATTTTTAGTTGTAGTTCTCGATGCATCTCTGGAACATGCTCTTGTCAATACCGCAAATCGGACATACCCAATCATCCGGTAAATCCTCAAACGCTGTCCCCGGTGCTATGCCATGCTCCGGATCACCTTTCTCCGGATCATAAGTGTAACCACATGGATTGCAAAAATACTTATCCATATTATAATTCCTCCTTATCTTTTGTAAATATTTATATTGCTTATTTTACATCTTTTGCCAAAAAAACACAATAGTATGCGCCGTATAATTTCCATCCATTTCGCTACATATTAAGCCATGCCCATTCACAGCCCTTCGGCCTGTTTCATGGACGGCTTGCGCTTTTATCTCACGCCATTTCGCTATACACTAAGCCATGCCCATTCACAGCCCTTCGGCCTGTTTCATGGACGGCTTGCGCCGTATAATAAAAAAAGAGGTAACACCTCCTGGTGAGCAAGCTCCCCTCGGTGTTACCTCTATTTTTATTGCATGGCTTAATGCTTAGCCAAAGTATCTCTTGAGCATTCCTTCTAATGCCTTACCGTGTCTAGCCTCGTCACGAGCCATCTCATGTACTGTATCATGGATTGCATCTAAGTTGTTCTTCTTTGCACACTTTGCAAGGTCTGTCTTACCTGCAGTTGCACCATACTCGCAGTCAACTCTCCATGCAAGGTTCTTCTTTGTGGAGTTTGTCATATTCGGCTCAAGATCCTCACCTAACAGCTCTGCAAACTTCGCAGCATGCTCTGCCTCTTCGTAAGCAGCCTTCTCCCAGTAAAGACCAATCTCCGGATATCCTTCACGATGTGCGATACGTGCCATGCAAAGATACATACCAACCTCTGAGCACTCACCCTCGAAGTTTGCCTTTAACTGCTCGAAGATGTACTTCTTATCCTCTTCGCTAACATCCGGGTTATTCTTAACAGTCTTTGCATAGATACCATACTCATGCTCTGCAGCAAGTGTCAGTTCGCCTTCTACCTTCTTAAACTTATCAGCGCCAACATGGCATACCGGGCACTCTGCCGGAGCCTGATCACCTTCGTAAACATATCCACATACTGAACAAACAAATTTCATAACTTTTCTCCTTTCAATTTTGCATTTATAAAATGATAATCATTATCATTTTGCTGAAGTAACTATATCATACAATCAAAAATGTGTCAACAAAATTTCAGAGGAAATCCATGTAAAATGTGTGGATTTCTCCCATTTTATCCAAGCAGATTGCTGACGATTTCATCCATGTGCATACCGTTTGAACCCTTGATCAGCGCAATGTCCTCCGGGTGCATAACCGACAAGAGATAAAGTGCAACCTCTCCGTTATCCTTAAAGCTGTAACACTTTATAGGCGCACCACTATCCTTCACTGCTTTCAGAATCTGCTGGGACAATTCGCCGACAACCACAAGCTCATCAATCTGCTTTGTTGCCACAAATTGACCGAGCTCATAGTGATAAGCCTCCTCATCATTACCAAGCTCAAACATATCACCAAGCACTGCAATTTTCTTGCCTTCCGTCTCAAGCTCCTCGAGCACATTTAAACTCGCTTTCATAGAATCCGGACTTGCGTTGTAGGTATCGTCTATAATCGTGTATTTGCCCGGTACCTGTATCAATTTCTGACGCAGTCCCTTGAAATCCTTTAACCCTTCTGCCGCCTTTATAAGATCAAGTCCCATATAATCGGCAATCGCAAGGCCCACAAGGGAATTTCCAACATTGTGTTTTCCCAGTGCATTTAACACCACATGCACTCTCGTGTCGCCATGTACAAAGTCATATACATACTGATAATTCTCCATATGCAGATTTTCTGCTCGGTAATCACACTCCGGAGAAACACCGTATGTAAATGTCTTAACACCTGTTTCTGATTTCACCTCTGCCAGAAGCGGATCATCCCCATTTAAAAACAGAACACCATTTTTCTGCATATGATTTGTGATGGAAAGCTTCTCACGGCGGATGTTTTCCTGCGTCTTCATATATTCAATGTGCGCCACACCGATCATCGTGACAACGCAGATATCCGGTTTTACCATGGAGGATAACCGATCCATCTGTCCAAACTCACTGATTCCCATCTCCAGAACTGCCACATCTGCATCCATATCGATATGCGACAGCGTAAGGGAAACACCAATCTGCGAGTTCTGATTTCCATATGTCTGATAGGTATTTAAACAACCGGATAAAACCGTGGCTATCATCTGACGTGTTGTTGTCTTCCCGACACTTCCGGTTACACCGATAAGCGGCTTTTGAAAATGATCTCGGATATATATGCTGATTTCCTGCAAAGCGGTAAGCGTGTCGCTGACATAGATAAACGGTTTCTCCGAAACAACAACTCCCGTATGCTCTGAGGTCAGTGTCGCCGCACCGGTCTGCAATGCACTCTCGATAAACCGATGTGCATCCACTTTCTCCCCTATAATCGGAACAAACAAATCACCCGGTTTGATTTCCTTGGAATTGATACAAATATCCTGAATAACCGTATCCTTATCTCCGCACAAAAGCACGCCGCCGGTCACATCTACAATTTCCTGAATCGTTAAATTGTACATATTGTACTCTCCTCTCACCCGGAAAACGCTATTGCTTATAAACTATTTTATTCGCCAAAGCATTTGCTGTTTCTTTATCCTTTAATATCGACACCAATTCCAGTCCAAATGATATCGCTGTTCCAAGTCCGCGGCTTGTCACAAAATTATCATCCACAACAACCTCGTCCACCTGTTTGTCCGCGCCGAGCAATCCATCCTCCATGCCAGGATAACAGGTTGCCTTTTTACCTTCCAAAAGACCAAGCTCACCATATACAGTCGGAGCTGCGCAGATTGCTGCAAGCAGTTTTCCCTCTGCATTATGCTTTTTAATTAGTTCTGCAAGTCCGGCATGTGCCTTCAGATTCGGCGTACCAGGAATTCCGCCCGGCAGCACAATCACATCCGGCGTATCCTGTTCTTCAAACAGTTTGTCTGCCAGAAATGTTACATTATGAGAACTTGTGATTTCCTTTCTTCCCATGATAGATACCATATCGGTGTCAATACCGCCCCGTCGCAAAAGATCTACGACTGTAAGAGCTTCCACTTCCTCACAACCATCTGCAAGATATACATTTACTTTGCTCATCTCTGATTCCTCCAATCTGCAATACCCGGTTTCTATCTATTTTTCCAAATTTATCTTTTTTTACATATAGAGGTAGTATATAATAGTTTACGGAAATCTTCAAGACAGGAAACGGAGGAAACCATTTTGGAAATCGAAAGAAAGTTTTTGTTGCGCGAACTTCCTGCGCATTTAGAAAGTTATCCACACTACGAAATTGAACAGGCATATATCACAACCAACCCGGTCATCCGCGTCCGAAAAAAAACAGTCTATCATCAGACTGACGAAACAGCTTCCACGAACTACATCCTGACAGTCAAAAGCAGCGGACTGCTTGCCCGTCAGGAATTTGAGCTGCCGATTGAGGAAGCTTCCTATAAAAATCTTTGTAAAAAGGCTGACGGAAATGTCATCGCAAAAACAAGATACAAGATTCCGCTTGCGCAAAATCTTGTACTTGAACTTGATATCTTCTCCGGTCTGTTTGCAGGACTCATCATGGGAGAAATCGAATTTCCGGACGAAGCAAGCGCAAAATCCTACACTCCGCCTGCATTTATACGGAAAGAAGTAACGTTCGACACTCGTTTCCACAACAGCACCATGAGCAGCATGAGCAAAGAAGAAATTGCTGAGTTTATACAATCTTTACATGACTAAAAGTCAAAAACAAAAACTCCGGGCAGATACAAAACCGTGTTTCTCCCCGGAGTTTTCATACTTATCAATTACCTTTTTTAATAGCTCTTCTAAACTGCAATTAGATTATATTACCATGTACGGGAATTCAATTCCTTAAACTGTGCAACGGTCGGTACATGAGAGTTCAATCCACCATCTACATTGACAACCTGTCCCGTCACATAAGCGCTTTCATCCGAACCAAGATATACGCACATATGGCCGATATCTTCCGGACATCCGTAACGTTCTACCATGATATTGCTTAAGAAGATATCCTTCAATGCCTGTGGCACATGAGCCTCGTTCTCCGGTGTTACAATCAGACCCGGGCGCACGCAGTTGCAACGAATCTTGCTCTTTCCATACTGCAGAGCAGTTGACTTTGTAAGCATATCAACGCCTGCCTTTGCACATGCGTAAGCAGTAGAACCAAGGTCACCACCGCAGGATGCCATGGAACCGATATTAATGATAGAACCGCCGTTTTCATTTTTCTGCATATACGGAATGACACACTTTGTTGCATAGAATGTACCGCGCACATCACTCTGGAATACAGCATCCCACATCTCCAGTGTCAGCTCATCCACACGTCCGTCCTTTAAGCCGACATTGGCTGCATTATTGACCAATATATCAATCTTTCCATATTTCTCTGCAACATCCGCAATAAGCTTATCGATACTTTCAATCACGGTGATATCCATGAAATGATAGAACGCCTCGCCGCCTTCCTTCACGATGCTGTCAACAACTGCCTGCCCCTTCTCTTCTCTACGTCCGCAGATTACAACCTTTGCGCCCTCAGAAGCATACAGTCTCGCAATTCCTACACCGATTCCGCTTGTGGAACCTGTTACAATCGCAACCTTACCTTTTAATCTGTCCATTCGTTTACCTCCTGTGATATATAATAATTTAATCAGTTCATAAAACTATACCTTATTTTATCCTACTCAAATCAATAAATCAATATCTGTCTGGAATATAAATCCAGTTTAAAATACATACTGATTTACCTGTGAACTCATTTTCTGCGACTCGCTGCTATTATCTTCCGCAATCTTCAGAAGCTCATTTGCCTCATCCCGAAGCTCCATGCCAAGGCAATGAACCGACGTAATATGATCCGCCGTTTCTCCCATAACCGTATTGATGTCTGCAATTCTCTGCTCAATCAGGGAAATATTTTCATTCATAATCTGCGTTTCATCATAGAAGGTCTGCAGCACCTTCGCCACGTTGTTCATATTTTCACTGTATTCACTGCCAATATGTACAAACTGCTCATAATCACTGCTTACCGTATCATGCAAAAATTCGGACACCCCATTTGTGATTTCGAGTAATGCCGCTACCGAGGATTTTACGCCGGCATTCGTAACCTGAATATCCTTTACCAAATCACTGATCTGTCCGCTCAGCTTACTGACATCATCTGCAATAATATTAAATCCTTTGCCGAAATTCCCCGCCTTTGACGCCTCAATATGTGCATTTAACGCCAATATATTCGTTGTGCTGGCAACCTTTAATATCTGTTTTGTTATGACATCAATCTGTTCGATTTCTTTACATTTTTCTGTCGCAACCTTCAGCTCCTCCTGAAGCTTATCAACGATTTTACGGGATTTCTCTTCCACTTCGCTTGTCCGCTCTTTCACCCCGGCCGCCTCATTGCTGATTTCCAAAGCCTCACTGCTTGTAGCTGCCGCCTTCTCGCAAAGAGCCGACACCTGTGTGGCAGTCTCCGTCAAATGCTCCGTTATCATCTCCGTATTTGCAGATGTCTCCTGCATGTGTGCACTGATTGTCTCAAGTGCCTCCGTTATCTGACTAAGCTGTTCATTGCTTTCCTTCGCCAGAATATTCACACTGTGACTGCTGCCATGTACCGACTCCGAAGAACCTGCGACCTCACTGACAAGTCCGCGTATCTTATCAATAAATGTATTGAATTCCTGTGCTATCTTCTCTAACTCATCCCCGCTGGAAATCTGTACCTGTTTCGTCAAATCACCGTTTCCGCTGTTCAGTTCGGACACCTTTTTATATAATCTGGTCAGATTGTTACCGATACTTCCGCTTATAAAAAATGCAATCAGAACGCACAACAGAC
>JBJEMZ010000176.1:0-1702 GCA_051879935.1 Wujia sp. | reverse complement strand
CTTCCTCGTCAAAACAGACATCGTACAAAAGTGCCTGGATATAAAAGCCGGTGCCACCGGTCACAATCGGGATATGTCCGTTTGCATAAATCGTTTTCATAGCAGCTTCTGCCCGCTTTTTAAATTCCATGACATTAAATTCCTCATCCGGTTCCAAAATGTCAATCAGGTGATGCGGGATTCCCTGCATCTCCTCCGGTTTAATCTTCGCGGAACCGATATCAAAATGCTTGTAGACCTGGATGGAATCAGCCGAGATGATTTCACCGTCTACCTCTTTTGCAAGCCGAAGTGATAAATCTGTCTTTCCGACTGCTGTCGGTCCGGTCAGTATGATTAGATTTTTTTTCTGTTTTTCCTGCATATTAACCTACAATTCTGCTGAATTTCTTTTCAAGCTCCGTTTTGCTCATGGAGATAATCGTTGGTCTTCCATGTGGACATGTATATGGATTTTCCAATGATAGAAGCTTGTCAACCAAGGCGTCTGCCTCCTGATAAGACAGCTTCATATTGCCCTTAACAGCGGCTTTACATGCCATGGTTGATAGTTTTTTTATAAATATGTCATTTGACATATAGCCGGAGTTCTGAATAAGGGAACCGACAAATTCCAAAAACATATCCCGCCCGTGTAAGCCGAATAAATTAGATGGAACTGCGTTTATCTTAAATTCATTGCCCCCAAATTCCTCGATATCATATCCGATTTTCATAAATAAATCAAAGTTGTCTAATATCGCCTGCCGTTCTGCGTACGTTACCGTAATGACCATCGGTGGCATGAGCTGTTGGGAATATACTTCCTTATTTTTTAGATTTTCAAACAGCTCCTCATATTTTACTTTCTCGTGTGCAGCATGCTGATCCATGATATACAGGTTGTTGTCGTACTCAATAAGCCAGTACGTCTCAAATACCTGACCGATGATCCGATGCTTTACACGTGCTTTCTCAGTCAGAAAATCATCGTCAAATAAGCTTGCCTGTGCGCCTGCTGTATATTTGTATGCAGCGGAATTCTTATCCATTTTCGGTTTGCTTTCCTGCATTTTTTCATCAGAAGGAACACTGTTTTCTGTACTGATTTGTTCCGTGTCAGCTGCTTGTGTTGATGTCCCCTTTTCGTAGGTTACCCCGTCATCCTTTACGAGATTTTCAATATCCTGCAGCTTTGTGCCATTTTTTTCATTCTCTGCATCTGCTTTTTTTAATGCTTCAAGTATCTTATAGGTTGGACTGTACTTTCCGGCGCGTGTATTTGCCTGCGGTGTATATTTTGTATTCTGTATATTTTCCCGTTGTGCACGCACGGTTTCATATGGTTCGGCAGGTTTCACGCCCGGGTTTTGGATGATGGGCCTTGCCGCCTTCTGCTCACTTTCCTTTGGGATGATCTCCTTGTGGGTAAGCGCATTTTTTACGGCGTTGCAGCATACCTCAAACAGTTTCTTTTCATTGTCATATTTAAATTCCATCTTGGTCGGATGGACATTGACGTCACATTTTTCCTGCGGAAGCTCCAGATACAACACGGTAAATGGAAATTTGTGCTGCATGACAAATGTACGGTAACCCTCTTCGATCGCACGGTTTACAACATTGCTTTTGATATACCGTCTGTTGATGAAGTAATTTTCAAGTCCCCGGTTTCCTCGCGAAATAAACGGCTTTCCGATGAAGCCGGACAGATGGATATCCT
>JBJEMZ010000175.1:0-1703 GCA_051879935.1 Wujia sp. | reverse complement strand
CGTATTATCAGGCAAAGGTTGTTTGCAACTGTGGTAATGAGTTCGTGACAGGTTCAACAAAGGAAGATATCCACGTTGAGATTTGTTCAAAGTGCCATTCATTCTATACAGGCCAGCAGAAGGCTGCACAGGCTCGTGGTAGAATTGATAAGTTCAACCGTAAGTATGGTGTACAGGCATAATTGAAAAGACATGGACAGGCTTGTTACAGAAGTAGCAAGCCTCTTTTCATATTATTAGGTTTTAGATAGGATAGGATATGGGAAGAGTAAATATAGGTGGACAGGCGGTTATGGAAGGTGTCATGATGAAGAATAATGACAAGTATGCTGTAGCTGTCCGGAAGCCGGACAAAGAAATTGAAGTTCAGGTAAATTCGTGCAAATCATCTTCAGATCGTCCGAAGATCTGTAGTGCGCCGATTGTGAGAGGGGTTGTCAATTTTGTGGACTCTTTGATGATCGGTGTGAAAACGCTGATGTATTCGGCAGAATTTTTCGAGGACGAGGAACCGGATACGACATCTAAGAAAGCAGAAAAAAAGAACCGAAAAGAGAATTCGAAAAAATCAGAACACAAAAAGTCCGGGAAAGAGAAGGATAAATCCGACGATGCCATGATGGCGGGGACGGTTGTACTTTCTATTGTGATTGCTGTGGGGCTGTTTATGCTACTTCCGGCTTGGATTGCATCTCTGCTGGAAAAGGTGATTCCGAATCATATATTACTCGGTCTGATAGAAGGTGTTATACGACTGGTCATCTTTTTGGCGTATGTGGTGATTATCTCCTGTATGGAGGACATTAAGCGCACCTACATGTATCATGGTGCGGAACATAAGACGATTAACTGTCTGGAGCATGGAAAGGATCTGACCGTTGAGAATGTGATGCAGGCGTCACGTTTTCACAAGCGTTGTGGTACAAGCTTTTTGTTTATCGTAATGATTGTCAGTATTCTTGTGTTTATGTGCATTACCGTAGATGCCGTATGGCTTCGACTTTTGCTTCGTGTGCTGTTGGTTCCGGTGATTGCCGGTATCTCCTATGAGTTTATCCGGTATGCAGGAAGAAGCGAATCGGTGATTGCAAATGCATTAAGTAAACCGGGGCTCCTGATTCAGCGCCTTACAACAAAGGAACCGACGGAGGATATGGTAGAGGTGGCGATTGCGTCGGTGGAGGCAGTGCTTGACTGGAGAGCCTATCTCGAAGAACAGAAGAAGGAATGAAAGTGCAGGAAGACAGGGGATGGATATGACCTGGCGGGAACTGATTAAATATGGAATTGAGACCTTGAAGAATGCCGGTATTTCGGATGCGGAAAGCGATGTGCGGGTACTTGCGATGCATGTGCTTGGATGTGGCTATTCGGAGTTAATCCTGCATATGACAGAGATTGCTGGCGATGCCGATAAGACACGCTTTGATGCATGTATTGCAGAACGTGCAACCCATAAACCGTGTCAGTATATCACCGGTGTGCAGAACTTTATGGGATATGATTTTAAAACATGTCCCGGTGTGCTGATACCGAGACCGGAGACAGAACTGTTAGTCGAGAAGGCACTGAAAGAGGCAACTGCATATGGGCAGAGTAAAAACAAAGATGCGGTTCGGGTGCTGGATTTATGCTGCGGAAGCGGCTGTATCGGAATCAGCTTTGCCTGTAAACGAAAAGAAGCCGGTTTCGATGGTGACAAA
>JBJEMZ010000174.1:0-1706 GCA_051879935.1 Wujia sp. | reverse complement strand
CGCATCAGGCGTTCATATATGTATGCATGATCATTTTCCGCATTTTCTACCGATTCCTCATCCACGATATCCGATACATAAAACTCATTTAACACATACATCGTAATGTCACGTACCTGCTCGCCTCTGCCCGCTTCGTGCAGGGAAATGACAGCGTCTCCCACGCTCCTTATAAATGTATGCCAGGCGGCAATAAACCGCTGATTCTCCGGGATACATTCCGTGTCAATCCATTTCTTTACTTTTATCTTGGCACGGTTTTCCCGCAAGCATTCGTTTTTCTGCAGAAAATACGCAAACCCATTTTCCTGATACACTCTGCCAAGCGGAAACAGACGGCATATACCCGGGCGATACGCATGAATACTGCACCTGCCGTCCGCATCCAAAAATGTACATCGTTCATCCGCTCCCATTTTGATGTTCGGCATAATCAGTCCGTCCACCATATTCAGCTCAATTCTGCCTTCATCCAAAAGCTCCTGCAGACTTTTTTTACATGCAGATTTCAAAAGCCACACATCATATGGATCCAGCACGATGGAGCTCCCCATACCGGTACAGCATTTACTGCACCCCCTGCACCCGCCTGTGTCGGCCTTCACCATATCGTTTAAACTATAGATTTTCCCATCGGATATGGCTTCCATTGTCGTCTCGCGTAACATGTTGTCCTCCGTTTTCAGCTGTTATTCTTTCTTATACTTCTTCGTTATGCCCGTTTCATGCCCCGAAGCATCTGTTTCTCTTCATCTGATACCCGGTTTGATTCCAGCATCTTCTGTATTGCTTTGTTGTAAGTCACATCATCCAGATGATTATCGAGCAAAAAGGCATGTGTCTTCTCCGGATATTTTGCATAAGCTGTTGCAATACCCCATGCTACCCCCATCATGCGATAATATCCTTCATGCTTTAACGAATCATACACCGCAAGCACACGGTCGATATAATCATCCACAAGGAAATGATCCATAAGCATAACCGCTACGACCCGCTGGTCAAATTCCCGTGGCGAATCCTTGTACTGCATCAAAAATTTCCACGTTGTTTCACGTTCCTTCTGCACGGCTTTCATCGTCGCACAGACACAGTCATTAATCGACCAGTCATTGTTTTTAGGCATAAACTCTGCAAACAGGGAAAGCCGCTCTACAATATCCATCCCGGCATAGCCGATTACCATGCCCTGCAGCATAATTTCCTCAAAGCTGTCATCCCTTGCCTCTTCAAGATATGTCCGAAAATCACCCTTTGCAAGCTCCTTCGCAAGTTTTCGAAGCTCCGGTATCCTCACGCCAAGCATCGTAGCGCACCCGGGAACAAGCCTTGCAGAAAAATCCAGATACCCCTTATCTGCACGCGCAAGCAGATACTGTTTTATTTCATCGTTTGTCATTCTGTAGATTCTCCTGTTTTTCCCGATTATAGCACATATAATTTCAAAAAAACAGAGGCTACCACAAATGTGATAGCCTCCACATGAAATACTTAAATTATTTTGCAGCAAGCTCTGCCTTGATTGCCTCTGTCAGTGCAGGAACAATCTTGTTTAAGTCTCCAACTACACCATAATCAGCTACATCGAAGATTGGTGCGTCTGCATCCTTGTTGATTGCAACGATGATGTCAGACTCTTCCATACCTGCAACGTGCTGGATTGCTCCGGAGATACCGATTGCAAAATAGAGCTGTGGACGAACAGT
>JBJEMZ010000173.1:0-8156 GCA_051879935.1 Wujia sp. | reverse complement strand
GCGCACTTTATATCAAGGATAAAACATTAATCCGGCCAATCCTGTATGGCGGCGGACAACAAAACTTTATGCGCTCCGGTACGGAGAATGTTCCGGCTATTGCAGGCATGGGGCTTGCCGCATCGATTCTGTATGAATATCTGGAAGAAAATATGGCACATGTGCGTGAGGTTCGGGACTACTTTGTAGAACAGGTGATGACTTTGGACGGCGTGTACAACCATTCCGGAGATGCCCCGCATATAGCAAGCATCAGCTTTGAGGGCGTTCGTGCTGCGGTTTTGATGCGTGCAATTGGTGAGAAGGGCATTTATGTTTCGGCAGGCTCCGCCTGCTCATCCAACAAGCCGCAGGTAAGCCGCGTGTTAAAAGCCATCGATTTGCCGGACACCCAGTTAGAATCCACGCTCCGTTTCAGCTTTTGTGAATGGAATACGAAGGAGCAGGTAGATTATTGTATCGGGGTTTTACGGGAATCGTTGCCGATGCTTCGCAGATATACGAGAAAGAAATGAGGAATAACATGAAATATAAAATATTTTTGATTAAATATGCCGAAATCGGAACAAAAGGAAAAAACCGGTATGTGTTTGAGGAGATTATGTGCAAACGTATGCGTGCAAGACTGAAGCCACTCGGAAGCTTTGAGGTGCGCAGAGAGTATGGTCGTATCTTTGTGGAGGCATTTTCCGATTATGATATGGATGATGTGATGCGGGTTTTGACAACGATATTCGGAATTGTCGGTGTCTGTCCGGTCAAGGTTTGTGAGGAGCTTTCCTATGACGCAATCTCCAAAGCGGTTGTGGAGCATATCGGAGAGGAATACGGAAACAAACACTTTACATTTAAAGTCAATGCAAGAAGAAACAATAAGACATTCCCAAAGACATCCATGGAATTAAACTGTGATTTGGGCGCGGATCTGCTTGCTGCGTATCCGGAGATGACGGTGGATGTTCATAAGCCGGAAGTGTTTGTCAATGTCGAGGTTCGAAATGTCACCTATATCTATTCGAAGATTATTCTGGGGCCGGGCGGACTTCCTGTTGGCACAAACGGAAAGGGTATGACGCTTCTTTCCGGTGGTATCGACAGTCCGGTTGCCGCATATATGATTGCAAAGCGTGGTGTGGAAATCGAGGCCGTGTACTTCCATGCGCCGCCATTTACAAGTGAGCAGGCAAAGACAAAGGTTATCGACCTTGCAAAGCTTGTTGCGCAGTATTCGGGTGTTATCAAGCTGCATGTAGTTCCGTTTACGGATGTACAGCTCGCCATCTATGACAACTGTCCGCACGATGAGCTTACGATCATTATGAAGCGTATTATGTATAAGATTGCAGAGGAGCTTGCGATAAAGGATGATTGTCAGTGCCTGATTACCGGCGAGAGTATCGGACAGGTGTCAAGTCAGACAACCCAGAGTCTGCTTGTCATTGACAGTGCCATAGACAAGCTTCCGGTTTTCCGGCCGTGTATCGGTATGGATAAACAGGAAATCATTGATATTTCCGAGAAAATCGGAACGTATGAGACATCCATTTTGCCGTATGAGGATTGCTGTACAACCTTCGTGGCGCAGCATCCGGTGACACGTCCGAAGATGGAGCAGATTTTAGAGTCGGAGAAGGCACTTGTGGGCAAGATTGAGGAAGCCTATAAGAAAGCAATTGACGAAGTGGAGATTGTCTATTGCAGATAAATATGAATATCCAGAGGCAGATTGGTATCCTGATTTCTATGTGGGATATTCATACGGAAAGAAGATGAGAACATGGAAGAAAAGAAAAAGGGAATTATCTGTATCATCATATCCGCATTTTGCTTTTCCCTTATGAGTTTGTTTATCCGGTTATCCGGGGATATCCCGGTTATGCAGAAATGTTTTTTCCGAAATGTGGTTGCTATGTTGATAGCGTTTTGTGCACTTAAGAGATCCGGCAGTCCTCTTCGAATCGGTAAGGGAAACTTAAAATATCTGCTTTGCCGGTCAATCGGCGGGACGCTTGGTTTAATCTGCAACTTTTATGCGATTGATCATATCCCGATTTCTGATGCATCCATGTTAAACAAATTGTCGCCGTTTTTTGCGATTTTGTGTTCCGCATTTGTGCTAAAAGAGGTTGCAAAACGGCTTGACTGGATCACGGTTATCACAGCGTTTATCGGGATGCTCTTTGTTGTAAAGCCGAGCTTTAATGTGGAAGTGATTCCTGCGTTTTTAGGAGCGCTTGGAGGCTTTGGAGCCGGATTTGCTTATACATTTGTAAGAAAGCTTGGACAGCGGGGAGAAAACGGAATGATGATTGTATTGTTCTTCTCGGCATTCTCCACGCTTTTCACATTACCGTTTTTTATATTTGATTTTACACCGATGTCGGTTTCGCAATGGCTCTGCCTGTTTATGACAGGCGTGGCTGCGGCAGGCGGACAGGTGTTTATCACAAAAGCGTATTCTTATGCACCGGCGAAAGAGATATCTGTCTATGATTTTTCAATCGTGTTATTTACGGCACTTTGGGGATTTTTGTTCTTAGAGCAGATACCGGATGCCTTAAGTGTCATCGGATATGTCATAATTATCGGCAGTGCAGTCGTAAAATGGTATATAACAATAGAACGACCCCGTGAACAAAAAGTTGGGAGATGATGGTATGTCCATGATTATTTACAATGCCGGAAAAATTAAGTCATTTGAAAACCTGAAAGCACTGGCGGAACAATCCGGAGAGACGGAGGAATTTGCAACCTTGCTCTGGCAGGATATGCTTTTGGATGAGGAACTTTTGGAAGAGTTCAATTACTTTGTTGTACATCGTACTTTAAAGGGGACCGTGCAGTTTCAGGGGCTTACGCTTCTGGATTTGTATTTTGCGCAGATGAGTAAATACAATGTGTTACATGACATGGGAAAAAATCCGTATGCATGTAACAAAAACCGTCTTGTCCTGCACGCATTCAGGCAGATGGTGGATTTGCGCAGAGACCCGAAGGGCATGGAACACTATGCCGAAAATGAACAGCGCGGAATTGATTATTACTAGCAGATATGGCAGTAAAAAATTATGAAAATTGCAGACTGTGTCCGAGAAACTGTGGGAAAGACAGAGCGGCAAACGAAGCCGGAGTCTGTGGCGTGGATGCACGCGTGTGGATTGCACGGGCGGCACTTCATATGTGGGAGGAACCGTGTATATCCGGAGAAAGAGGCTCCGGCGCGGTATTTTTTGCCGGTTGTCCGCTTCATTGTGTCTATTGTCAGAACTTTGAAATCTCGGATGGGAAACAGGGACGCTGTGTGGATGAAAGAGAGCTTGTCGATATCTTCTTTCGGCTGGAGGAAGAGGGGGCGGCAAATATCAATCTTGTAACAGCTGACCAGTATATTCCCTCCGTGTGTCAGGCGATTGATCTGGCACGGGCAAATGGTTTTTCCCTGCCGTTTATCTACAATACAAGCAGCTATATAAAGGAAGAGTCGCTTCGGCTGTTAGATGGGCGAATCGATGTGTATCTTCCGGACATGAAATATATTGATGCGGATGTAGCGGCGAAATATTCCCATGCACCGGATTATCCGGACGTTGCAAAACGGGCAATTGCTGAGATGGTAAGGCAGTGCGGCACTTTGGAATTCGATGAAAACGGCTATATAAAAAAGGGCGTGATTGTGCGCCACTTGCTGCTTCCGGGACAGCTTTTCGCGGCGGAAAAGATTGTGAAATACTTATGGGAAACTTATGGAACCCGCATCTATCTGAGCCTTATGAGTCAGTATACACCGGTCAATGAGATCGGAACCCGTTTTCCGGAGTTAGAAATGACGGTCAAGAGAAAGAATTACAAAAAATTAATTGATTACGCAATCAATCTCGGTGTGGAGCAGGCCTATTACCAAGAAGGCAATGTAGCAAAGGAGAGCTTCATACCGGAATTTAATAGATAATTGCGAAACACAATGAAAGCATACATGGTGTATGTGTTTCGCAATTGCTTACTATATAAAAAGAGGAGAGAAACTATGGATATCTTGCAGGTAATTGCAGATGAATTGCAAATTAAAAAAAGTCAGGTTGAAAAGTCCGTGGAGTTAATTGACGATGGTGCGACGATACCGTTTATTGCGCGTTATCGTAAAGAGGTTACAGGCTCCTTAAATGATGAGCAGCTTCGTGCGCTCTCAGAGCGTCTGGTCTATCTTCGCAATCTGGAGGAAAAGAAGGCTTCGGTTGTTGCGACGATTGAGGAACAGGGAAAGCTGACAGAGGAATTAAAGCAGCAGATTGAAGCAGCCATGACGATGGTGGCACTGGAGGATCTGTATCGTCCGTACCGTCCAAAGAGGAGAACAAGAGCCACAATCGCAAAGGAAAAGGGGTTAGAGCCTCTTGCGGAAATCATGCGTTTGCAGGAGACAACAAAGACCATCGAGGAGGAAGCTTCCGCATTTGTCGATGAAGAAAAGGAAGTAAATACGGTTCAGGATGCAATTGATGGTGCAAAGGATATATTGGCTGAAATCTATGCGGATGATGCGGATTTCCGGACGAAAATCCGTGATATGACGCGGGATGCGGGTGTACTTTCCGCAAAGGCAAAGGACGAGGAAGCATCTTCCGTATATGAGATGTACTATGATTTTTCCGAACCGGTAAAGAAGCTCGTCGGTCACAGAATCCTTGCCGTAAATCGCGGCGAGGCGGAAAAGTTCCTTACAGTAAAGATCGAAGCACCGAGACAGGATATTTTAATCTGGCTTGTAAAACAGGCAATTCCGAATATGAAGCATGACAGTGCAAGTTATCTGTATGAGGCACTTACGGACAGCTACGACCGTCTGATTGCACCGTCCATCGAGCGTGAGATTCGAAATGAACTGACGGAGAAGGCAGAAGAGGGTGCGATAAGTGTATTCGGTAAAAACCTGCATCAGCTCCTCATGCAGCCACCGATTGCCGGACAGGTTGTGCTTGGCTGGGATCCGGGGTTTGCACATGGAAGCAAGCTGGCGGTTGTGGATGCCACCGGAAAGGTGCTTGACACGGTGATTATCTACCCGACGAAGGGACAGAAAAATTACGAGGATGCAAAGAAGATTTTAAAGCAGTTGATTGCAAAGTATCACGTGACCTTGATTTCCCTCGGAAATGGTACGGCAAGCCGTGAGTCCGAAGCGATGATCGTGGAGCTTATGAAGGAAATCGATGCAGATATCAAATACGTGATAACGGATGAGGCAGGTGCATCTATTTATTCGGCAAGCAAAGAGGCAACCGAGGAATTTCCGGATTTTGATGAGTGGCAGAGAAGCGCGGCAAGTATCGCACGGAGAATCCAGGATCCGCTTGCTGAGCTTGTAAAGATTGACCCGAAATCCATCGGTGTCGGTCAGTATCAGCATGATATGAATCAGAAAAATCTGGGTGCTGCACTTTCCAATGTGGTGGAGGATTGTGTAAACAGTGTGGGTATCGATTTGAATACGGCGTCGGCACCGCTGCTTTCCTATGTGTCCGGTATCAATAAGACACTGGCGCGAAGCATCGTCGCATATCGGGATGAGCATGGACGTTTTTATAATCGGAAGGAGCTTTTGCAGGTGGCAAAGCTTGGACCGAAGGCTTATGAGCAGTGTGCAGGATTTCTTAGGATTCATGGTGGGGATGAGATTCTCGATGCAACCAGTGTCCATCCGGAAAGCTATGAGGCGACCAAGGCCCTCATGGAAAAAATCGGAGTTACGGGAGAAGATTTGAAGCATGGCGGCATGCGGGGAATCAGCAAAAAAATCGGGGATACCGGAAAGCTGGCGGATGAGCTCGGTATCGGGGAACCGACCCTCAAAGATATTGTCAAGGAGCTTGAAAAGCCGGGCAGAGACCCGCGTGAAGAGATGCCGAAGCCGATTCTTCGGAGCGACGTGCTTGAGATGAAGGATTTAAAAGAGGGCATGCAGCTTAAAGGTACGGTTCGAAATGTCATCGATTTTGGCGCGTTTGTGGATATCGGGGTGCATCAGGACGGATTGGTGCATATCTCCAAGATGTCCGATAAATACATCAAGCATCCGCTTGAGGTCGTATCGGTGGGTGATATCGTGGATGTGACGGTTTTGAGTGTAGATATCGACAAACACAGAATCCAGCTTTCCATGGTGTAGCAAAAAAAATAAAAAAATGTAAAAATTTTTCTTGCATATTATAATGTTATTTGGTAGAATATCACTGTTGCGAGCCCGCAAGGGTGGAAAAACTATAAGCAGGGCTTAATATTTGTCAAGGAGGTGCTAACGGTGGCAAAGTGTAGTATTTGTGAAAAAGGAGCTCATTTCGGTAACAATGTGAGCCATTCTCATAGAAGATCAAACAGAATGTGGAAATCAAACATCAAGTCTGTTAAGGCAGTAGTTAACGGTACTCCTAAGAAGATTTATGTTTGCACACAGTGCTTGAAGTCTGGTAAGGTCGAGAGAGCTTAGTATATTTGAGTAAAGATGTAAAAACAGCGTATGGGAAACATGCGCTGTTTTTTTATAAATTTGGAGGTAAAACAAGATGGCGACGAAAAATCGTTAGGATACTTCCTTGATAAAAGTAGTAATTAAGGGTATAATGAACGATAAGTGACGAATAGGATTCAACACCGAAAAGGAGGTAAGCATATGAAGGGTTATTTATCGAACGAAAACGGTGAAATCATTATAGAAAATGAAGTCATTGCCCAATATGCAGGGCATGCGGCACTTGGATGCTTTGGTATTGTCGGAATGGCGACCATCAGCATGAAGGACGGAATTGCGAAGCTGTTGAAAGGCGACAGCGTCAGCAAGGGTGTCAATGTTGTAATCGGAGAGTCAAATGAGTTGTCTATCGATTTTCATATTATTGTCGCGTACGGTGTAAGCATTTCAACCGTATGTGACAATTTGATCAATACAGTCCGTTATTCTGTGGAGGAGATGACGGGCATGAAGGTAAAAGCAATCAACATCTTTGTCGAAGGTGTCCGTGTGATTGACTGATAAGGAGGATAGACAAGTGGCTATAAAGATAATAGATGCCCAGTTGCTACAGAAAGCATTTATTGCAGGCGCATATAATTTAGAGAGAAACAAAGATTATATCAATGAACTGAATGTATTTCCGGTGCCGGATGGAGATACCGGTTCCAACATGTCACTTACGATCATGGCGGCAGCCAAGGAGGTAAGTGCGCTGCAAAATCCGACCATAGAAGAGCTTTCCAAGACGATTTCCAGCGGCTCACTCCGTGGGGCAAGAGGTAACTCCGGTGTTATCCTGTCACAGCTCCTGCGTGGTTTTTGCAGGGAAATCAAAGATAAAAAGAAGATTACACCGGCTGTTCTGGCAGATGGATTCGTGCGTGGCGTGGAAACGGCGTACAAGGCAGTCATGAAGCCAAAGGAAGGCACGATCCTGACCGTTGCCAAGGGCGTGGCAGAGAAGGCGGTGGAGCTCTCCGAGATGAACATGGATTTTGAGACCATGGGTCAGGAGATGTTAGATTATGGAAATGAAGTCTTAAAGCGTACACCGGATATGCTGCCTGTTTTAAAAGAGGCAGGTGTCGTTGATTCCGGCGGACAGGGTCTTATGGAGTTTTTGACCGGTGCTTATAATGGCTTAACCGGTAAGGAAGCGGTGGAAGATAAGCTTGTTACAGGCGGAGCCGGAAAGGTACAGACCACATCCTCAGAGGAGATTGATACGTCTCATATTAAGTATGGATACTGTACAGAATTTATCATCCTGCTTGAGAAAGAGTACAATCCGGAAATCGAGGCAAAATTTAAGGAATTTCTGACTTCCATCGGCGATTCTCTTGTTGTTGTATCGGATGATGAGATTGTCAAGGTTCATGTGCATACGAACCATCCGGGACTTGCATTTGAGAAGGGACTTGAATATGGTCAGCTTACAAGCATGAAGGTTGACAATATGCGGGAAGAGCATAAAGAGAAAGTCATTCACGAGCAGGACAGAAAGAAAGCGGCAGAGCAGGAGGCAGTAAGCGTACAGCCGAAGAAACCTTATGGCTTTGTGGCAGTATCTGTCGGAGAAGGATTAGACGAAATCTTCACAGATTTGGGCGTGGACCATATTATCGAAGGCGGTCAGACGATGAATCCGAGT
>JBJEMZ010000172.1:0-1712 GCA_051879935.1 Wujia sp. | reverse complement strand
GAATTACACGGCTTCCGAACTGGTGGAGATTTTGTGTAACCGTGCAGCATCGCTTGATTATACGCTGACAGAGGATGCGGTTGCTTATATAAAAGATTCCTTTGAACATGTATTGGCATGTCCGCCGGACAATTTTGGTAATGCCCGTTCTGCCCGGAATTACCTTGACCGAGTCATTCACAATCAGGCAAACCGGTTGGTAATGGAAAATAATTTTAAAGAGGAAGATTTGACGAAGCTTACTCTAGCAGATGTGCAGTCGGAGAAACTGGAATAACCTATGAGAAAAACATATATTGCAGACGGATTACAACAATATCTGGATGCGGAACATAAAATATGGCATATGCCGGGACATAAACGGAAACCGGTATTCGATAAGACCGGGGATGCTTGTTCCCGGCTTGATGCCGTGATGGCATATGATGTCACGGAAGTGCCAGGAACGGATGATCTGTATGAGCCGGAGGGATTTATTCGGGATTCGCTCATGCAGTTAAAGGAAATATATGGTACATATGGCAGCTATTATGTTGTAAATGGTGCGACCGGTGGCATTTTCTCCGCTATTTATGCATGTACATCCCGAGGAGATACCGTGATTATGGCGAAAAACTGTCACAAATCCGTCTACAATGCTGTGCGTGTGCTTGGGCTTACGCCGGTGTATGTACATCCGGTGTGGGAAACGCAGGATAAATGTGAAGGTAACACGCGGGTAGAACAGCCGGATGCATCAGAATATGGACAGATTATGATACCGTCAGGTCTGATTGACGGATACATTGATGTGGCAAAAGTTGAGCAGCTTTGCATCGAGCATCCACAGGCAACGGCGATTATAGTTACGTCTCCGACCTATGATGGCGTAGTGTCAGATATTCGGAGTATCAGCCTTATTGCCAAAAAATATGATAAATATCTAATCGTTGATGAAGCGCATGGGGCGCATCTTCCATTTCTAATGCCTTCGCTTTCTGCGATTTCCATGGGAGCAGATATCGTGGTGCAGAGTCTGCACAAGACACTTCCGGCATTGACGCAGACGGCACTTTTGCATGTCTGTACGGAGGCGTTAAGGGAAAAAACAGAGGCGGTTCTGTCGATGTTTTTAAGCTCTTCTCCATCATATATTATGTTGATGAGTATGGAACAGGCAGTCTGTTATGCGGCAGAGCAGGATAAAACTGCGTATATGCAGGTATTGAAGGAATTTCGTGGCAGATGTAAAGCGTTGTCACAGATCCGGATGCTTGATACAGAAACGGTGAAGGCTGCCGGCGCATACGGTTATGATGAGACAAGACTTGTTTTTTATGCGGATGTACCGGGACCGCGCCTTTTGGAAGAACTTGAGAAAGCAGGAGACATCGTCTGTGAGATGGCAGGTGAAAGGCATGTGGTTCTGATATCCACGATGGTTGATGAGAAAGCGGATTTTGATGGGTTGTATGATGCTTTGTGCTGTGTGGATGAGAAGCTTGCCGGGGGCGAAGTATACAAGAGCAACAGCGGAATGGAAGCCGGAGAAAAACAGGCAGAGGATGCCGGCTTGCGTAGCAGAATCGGTACAAAGGCCGAAGAACCAATCTACGTGTATCCGCCTGGGAGTTATATCGTGGAAGCAGGCGAGGTTATAACAGAGCAAGCGGTAGAGAAGATTCTATCCTGTAAGGCAGCAGGCCTTCGGATACGAGGGATATAAAACAGCA
>JBJEMZ010000171.1:0-8211 GCA_051879935.1 Wujia sp. | reverse complement strand
CGCCCTTCGACTTGGCCAGTGCCGAGCGCACCATCGTGATGCGATACATGGCATCTGATTACGACGAATGGTGTCGACAAGGCGGAATCGGTTGCCAGACTGCTTGAGATACTCGGCATGAAGCGGGAACAGTGTATCTGCTGCGGAGATGGCTTCAATGATAAAACGATGGTGGAGTATGCAGGCATCGGCATTGCAATGGGAAATGCCCAGGATGTTGTAAAGGAAGCGGCAGATTATGTGACAGCTTCCTGCGACGAGGACGGAATTGTTGAAGTGATAAAGCGTTTTGTGTTATAGGATGCTTCAGACAGGCAGGAGGAAAAAAATGAAGGAGTATTTGATATCCACAAAGGCAAACACATTGTCAGACCTTCGTGGAATCGTAAAACAATCCTATATTGAAGATATCTATATTGTATATGCGGACCGTTTTTATACCGAACCGGATGTGGTAATCGGGGAGATACAGGAACAGTTTTCGGGTAACAAAATCGTATGCCGAAGCTCCTCAAAAAGTGAGGATAATATGCAGACAAGCAATGCCGGACATTTTGAGAGTGTTCTGAATGTGGATTCAGCGGATAAAGAAGCGATTTTGCAGGCGATTACCCGGGTATATCAATCTTACATCGAGGGGGATGTGACGGAGGAAAAGCGCGCAGGGCTTATGGATGCGCAAGAGCAGGTACTTGTGCAGAAACAGACAGGCAATGTGAAGCTGTCCGGAGTTGTGTTTACCCGTGACATCATCTACAATCGACCGTATTATATGATTACGTACGATGATAACGGCAGCACGGATTCCGTGACGAGTGGAGAAGGCGGCAGGACAAAATGGATTGCCAAAAATGCATCCATTGAATTTCTCGATTATGATTTCGCCCGCCTTTTGAAAGCTGTAAAAGAAATTGAACAGATTTATGAATATGTGTCAGCGCTTGATATCGAATTTGCCATACTTCCGGATGGAAAGGTTGTGATATTTCAGGTGCGTCCGCTCGCGGCTGCACTGAATATTATCGCACCGATGACAGACCGTGAATTTAAAGATACAAAAGCACTTGCAAAATGCATGTATCTTGATAACTTTCATATTTTATCCGATATGGCATTTTGGAATCCGGCGGAGATTATCGGAAGTAACCCTCGCCCGCTTGATTATTCTCTTTATCGGGAACTCATTACAGCACATATCTGGTCGGCAGGATTACAGCCCCTTGGATATCAGGCAGTTCGCGGCGAGCTGATGCAGAAGGTCGGTAATAAGCCGTATATCTCGGTAAATTATACATTTGAAGGACTTACCCCGGCAGGACTTCCGGAGGATTTATGCTATAAGCTGTATCAGTATTATCAGGAAAAATTAAGAGCGGACAAGACGGCACATGACAAAATTGAGTTCGAGATTATATTTAATACCTATGATTTTATGACGGATGACCGTTTGAAGGAATTGACGGAGCATGGATTTACAAGCACAGAAATCTGGCAGCTTCGGAATGCATTGTTTGATATTGCAAAACAGACACTTTTTCATTATGATGAGATATGCGAGGAAGATTTGCGTTCACTTGATCAGATGACAAAGCTTCGTCATGAGCTTCGTTCCCATGCACCGCTCTCGGAAAGTAACGTTATGAAGCTCTACAGCTATATCGATGAGCTGCTTTCATCCATCAAGGATCACGGAACCCCGCAGTTTACGAGACAGGCCAGATGCGCATTTATGGCAAGAAGCTTTTGCAGAACACTTGTGGAAAAGGGATATTTTACGCAGCAGGAGATGGATGACTTCATGCTGGCGATTCCGACGGTTGCATCCGAGTTTGAACGTGATTTTGATTTGTACAGCCACGGAAAAATGAATCGGGATGAATTCAATCATCTATACGGGCATCTGCGACTTGGAACCTACGATATCCGTTCCGACAGCTATCGGAATATCTATTTTGATGTCGGAACATCAAAGCTTTCCGGCAATGAGAAGCAGAAACGGGAAGCAAAGACTCTGGATGAAAAACGGTTATCAAAGGCACTCGATGCAGCAGGCATCAAGTGTACACCTGTACAGTTTATGGATTTCATCCGACGTGCAACACAAAATAGGGAATATTTCAAATTTGAGTTTACAAAGTCCTTAAGTCTGATGCTTGACGTGATTGTCCGGCTTGGTGAGGTTATGGCGATTGCCAGAGAGGATATGTCATATCTGGAGATTCAGGATCTGCTCAGCTATCACAGCCGCGATTCCTATATTCAGATTATTGAAGGCAGACGAAAGATGTATCATGTGAATTCCTATCTTGTTTTGCCGGAGGTCATCTTTGATGTCGGGGATATTGACGTGATTGATATCGATGAGGCACGTCCAAATTTTATTACAAATAAAACTGTGGAAGCGCATGTTGTCAATCTGGATGAGAACCATGATTCGGATATAACCGGGAAAATCGTTGTTCTTACAAAGGCGGATCCGGGTTATGATTGGATTTTCGCAAAGGGTATCGCAGGCTTTGTGACAAAGTATGGTGGGGCTGCGTCCCATATGGCAATTCGTTGTGCTGAGTTCGGAATACCGGCAGCGATAGGTTGTGGTGAAAAAATCTTTCAGCGTATTAAACGTATGACGGTGATGCACCTCGATTGCGAGCATGGAAGAATTTTAGAAAAGAATGACCAGGAATTGATTTAGAAGATGGCATAGTGTATAATGATGTAATCATATGAAGGAGGAAGCCTACATGGGTTTTTTTAAAGATTTTAAGCGTGATTTTGCACAGGCTGTCAATGAGTTGATGCCGGATAAGGATGAGCTTGGTGCAGAGTACGATGACGAGGATATGGTGAATACCTTTGACGAAGGGGATCTCATGGAGGTTGCGCCGGAGGATTTGCTGGAAGATTTGGATGAGATACGGATTGACCGGCAGGAACAGATTCCAAATCCGGATGAAATAGATGATGCATGGAAGGAACCAAAGGAGGATATAGAGGAGAAGGAAGAAATCTCTATATTCGATACGGTTCCCGAGGCGGAGATTATCGGCGATGAAGAGCAAAAGGACAGCGAGCCTTTTTCCGAGACAGAAATGGAGCCAAGTCCGGAAACCGAATATTTGGAAGCGGAGAAGATTTCAGATTCCGAGACAGTTTTACATACGCAGGATATGTCGGCTGAGAATGTAAATGACGAATGGAAGGCGTATGATGCACTGGATGAGCAGAATATGCTTGAATTTACGGAAGAAGCACTTGAAACGGAACCGGATACGGAAAAACCGGCAATGCTGGCGGCGGAGCTGACAGCAGCTGATTTGGAAAAAGCAGTGGAGGATACACTTGCAAAGCAGGAAGAAGAGAGTGCTTCTGTGACGGAAAATGAAAACAGTGCAAAAGGGGAGGATGCCTCTATGGAAATGGAACAAACAGCATCGCATGCGGATGTCGTGACGGAAAAAGATTCTCTGTTTGCTGCGGACACCACGTATATTACAAAAGCAACGACAATTAATGGAGATATTTCGGCAGATGGGTGCATCGATCTGATCGGTACAGTCAAGGGATCCGTTTCCTGTGATGGAAAACTGATTGTAGGCGGAACAATTACAGGTGACGTGAAGGCCGGGGAGCTCTATGCCAATGCGGCAAGAATCGAAGGTGATGTTCAAATCGTGGACAGCGCAAAGATTGGAGTCGGAACCATTGTTGTCGGAAATGTATATGCAGGTTCTGCGGTAATAGCAGGTGCCATTAAGGGTGATATCGATGTCAAGGGACCGGTTATTGTGGATTCAACAGCGGTGATAATGGGAAATATAAAATCAAAGTCGGTTCAGATTAACAATGGCGCAGTAATAGAGGGTATGTGTTCGCAATGTTATTCAGAAATTGATGTAAACAGTTTTTTTGACTAAGGAATAGGAGATTGACGAGATGAAGATGGACAGGATTTTACTGAAGCTTTCCGGTGAAGCGCTGGCAGGTGATAAAAAGACAGGCTTTGACGAGATTGTTGTTGCGGATGTCGCAAAGCAGGTAAAAACGATTTTGAATAAAGGTATTCAGGTGAGTATTGTAATCGGAGGCGGTAATTTCTGGCGCGGAAGAACATCTGAGAACATGGATCGTGTGAAAGCTGATCAGATTGGAATGCTCGCAACAGTGATGAACTGCATTTATGCGGCGGATGCGATGCGTGCGGCAGGTATAAAAACACATATTATGACGCCGTTTGCATGCGGAAGTATGACAGAATTGTTCAATAAGGATAAGGCAATCGAATATCTCGAGAAGGGTGAGGTTGTGTTTTTTGCAGGAGGAACCGGACATCCGTACTTTTCAACGGATACGGCGACGGTACTCATGGCAATTGAGGTTTGTGCGGATGTGATTTTATCTGCCAAGGCAATTGATGGTGTGTATGACAGTGATCCGAAGACAAACCCGGATGCAAAGAAATACGAGACGATGAGCATCCGTGAGATTGTAGATAAAAAGCTTGGTGTGATTGATCTGGCAGCGGCCGTGCTTGCCATGGAAAATAAGATGCCGATGATGCTTTTTGGACTAAATGAAGAGGAAAGTATAGTAAAAGCCGTGACCGGAGGATTCACCGGAACAACGGTAACAGCAGATTAATAGTGGAAAATAGGAGGAAAAAAAGATGCTGGCACAGTATGAAGAGAAGATGAAAAAGACGATTGAAAACTTGACAAAGGAGTATACAACGATTCGGGCAGGACGTGCAAATCCGCATATCTTGGATCGCATTATGGTAACCTATTATGGTACGCCGACACCGATACAGCAGGTGGCAAATATCACTGTGCCGGAAGCGAGAACGCTTATGATTTCACCTTGGGAATCAAGCCTGATTAAAGAAGTGGAAAAGGCAATTGTAACATCAGACTTGGGACTTACGCCGAATAATGATGGTAAAAATGTTATTATCAATTTCCCTGAACTTACAGAGGATCGCAGAAAAGAGCTTGCTAAGGACGTTAAGAAGAAGGCAGAGAATGCGAAAGTAGCAATTCGAAATATTCGTCGTGATGCCAATGATGCATTAAAGAAGGCAAATAAGGCAGCAGAAATGTCGGATGACGAATTAAAGACAAATGAAGATAAGGTTCAGAAGATGACAGATAAATACGTTGCCGAGGTTGAGAAGGTAATGGATGATAAGACAAAGGAAATCATGACAGTATAACATATGAAAAAGATAGTAGACGGAGAACAATTAGAAATTCCAAATCATGTGGCAATTATTATGGACGGAAACGGCCGATGGGCAAAAAAACGTCTCCTTCCCCGCAATATGGGGCACAGGCAGGGTGCCAAGGTGCTTGAACAGATTTGTAGGGATGCGGCGGAACTCGGAATTCGTTATCTGACGGTGTATGCTTTTTCAACGGAAAACTGGAAACGTTCGGTGGAAGAAGTGAGTGGTATTATGAACCTGCTTCGAAGTTACCTTGAAAACTGCATTGAACGTGCGGCAAAGGATGGACTCAGGATTCGCATGATAGGAGACAGAAACGGTTTGGATGCGGATATCCGGGAGAAACTTGAGATGGCAGAACGGGAGACTGCCCAATATAATAAATTGGATTTCACGATTGCCTTAAATTATGGTGGCAGAGATGAGATAACACGTGCTGTAAAAAAACTTTCAGAGAAAGTAAAAGACGGTAGTATATCTGTGGAACAAATCACGGAGGATGTAATTGCAAAGCATCTGGATACAGCGGAGCTTCCGGATCCGGATTTGATGATTCGTACAAGCGGAGAGTACAGAATTTCCAATTATCTCATATGGCAGCTTGCCTATACAGAGTTTTATTTTACTGATACATTGTGGCCGGATTTTGACATGGAAACGTTAAAGGAAGCGGTGCGGTATTACAATGGCAGAGAACGCAGATTTGGTGGGGTAAAGTAGGTAAAGTAGGAAATGTTCAAAACACGATTTTTTAGCGGGGCAGTATTGACTCTGCTTACAATTGCAATTTTATATTTTGGCGGTTATGTAACAGGCATAGCGGTACTGCTGTTATCCATCGGTGGAATTTTTGAACTTTTACGAGTTTATAAGCTGGAAAAGACATCTATGGGTGCGCTTGCGTATGGCATGACGGTTGCATATTATTGTTTGCTATTCTTGAAACAACCTGGTTTTCTATTACCGTTATTCGTGCTTTATATATTGATCGTGCTTGCGTTGTATGTGATTCATTACCCAAAATACAAAGATGGGGATGCGTTTGTGACAATTGCTGCGTTTTTCTATATTGCGCTTATGCTTTCTTTTTTGTATCAGATTCGCCTGCTCAAATATGGCGGCGCGCTGGTTGTCATGGTATATATTTGTTCGTGGATTAACGATACATGTGCATACTGTGTTGGGGTTAAGTTTGGAAAACATAAGATGTCTCCAAAGCTAAGTCCGAAAAAAAGCGTGGAAGGTTTGCTGGGTGGTATAGTAGGTTCCGCGATAATCGGAGGACTATATGGCATATTTTTCAATGCAAAAGTATATGAATTAAAGAATGCACCATTGATATTTGCAATTGCAGGTGCGGTTGGTGCGGGTTTTGCTGTCATTGGAGATTTGGCGGCATCCGCAATAAAAAGAAATAATGAAATTAAGGATTATGGCACATTGATACCGGGGCATGGTGGTATCATGGACCGTTTTGACAGTATTATATTTACAGCGCCAATTGTTTATTATTGTTTTACATTTATGATTGGTGAATTAGGAGGATTCATGTGAAGAACATAACGATTATCGGTTCTACGGGTTCCATCGGTACGCAGACACTTGAGGTTGTGCGTACAAATAAGGATATCCGTGTTGTTGCGCTTGCTGCGGGAAACAACGTGGAACTTTTGGAAAAACAGGTGCGGGAATTTAAACCGGAGATTGTGAGTGTACAAAGCGAAGACAAGGCGAAGCAGTTGCGTATAGCCTTGTCTGATTTTAACTGTAAGATTGTTTCCGGCATGGATGGGCTCATTGCGGTTGCAACATGCAAAGATGCGGAACTCGTTGTGACGGCAATTGTTGGAATGATTGGGATTCGCCCGACGGTTGCAGCCATAAAGGCAGGGAAAGATATTGCACTTGCAAATAAGGAAACACTTGTCACGGCAGGGCATATTATTATGAGGCTTGCAGATGAGAATCATGTGAGAATTCTTCCGGTGGACAGTGAACATTCGGCAATTTTTCAGTGTTTACATGGGGAGGAGAATAATAAAATCGCAAAAATTCTGCTCACTGCATCCGGTGGTCCGTTCCTTTCAAAGAAAAAGAAAGAGTTAGAGAATGTGACGGTGGAAGATGCACTAAAACATCCGAACTGGTCCATGGGAAAAAAGATTACGGTGGATTCTGCTACACTTGTAAACAAAGGACTTGAGGTCATCGAGGCAAAGTGGCTGTTTGATGTGGAACCGGATGATATCGAGGTTGTGGTTCAGCCCCAGAGTATTATTCATTCCATGGTGGAATTTGAGGATGGTGCGATAAAGGCACAGCTTGGTACACCGGATATGAAGCTTCCGATACAGTATGCGCTTTACTACCCGGATCGGAGATTCCTGCCGGGGGACCGACTTGACTTTTGCAAGATAGCCGGGATTACAACGATGAAACCGGACAGAGATACGTTTCTGGGACTTGATTTTGCATATAGGGCGATAAAAATCGGCGGAACTATGCCGACGGTATTCAATGCCGCAAATGAATGTGCAGTTGCTTCGTTTTTGAATCACGACATAAAGTTTTTACAAATATATGATATAATCGAGACATGTATGCGGGAACATAAGGTGATAGAGAATCCATCGCTTGAAGATATATTTGAGACAGAACAATGGGTTTATGAATATTTGAAGAAGGAGCAATTATGAATATTATATTGATTATACTCGTGTTTGGTGTGATTGTGTTCTTTCACGAGTTCGGACATTTTATCGTGGCAAAGCTGAATAAGATTGCGGTTATGGAATTTTCCATCGGTATGGGACCGGCTATTTTTTCTTTTAAGAAAAAAGAAACGAAATATTCGCTCCGACTGCTTCCGATTGGCGGTTATTGCATGATGATGGGCGAGGATGAGGAAACGGATGATGAAAATGCGTTTAGCAATAAGCCGTTACTTGCCCGTATTCTTGTGATTGCTGCGGGACCGGTATTTAACT
>JBJEMZ010000170.1:0-35910 GCA_051879935.1 Wujia sp. | reverse complement strand
CTACATTTTTAAAAGGAGGACACGAGCATGAAGCTTGATTTGAAATTAGATGAATATCTTCCGCTTCGCGAGGTCGTATTCAATACACTTCGTAACGCGATTATACAGGGTGAGTTTCAGCCGGGAGAACGGTTGATGGAAGTGACACTTGCGAATAAGCTAGAGGTCAGCAGAACACCGGTGCGAGAGGCAATCCGTATGCTGGAGCTGGAGGGTCTGGTTGTTATGATTCCGAGGCGGGGCGCAGAGGTTGCCAAAATTACGGTGCGGGATTTGAAGGACGCGCTGGAGGTTCGGATGGCAATCGAATCCTTATCTGTGAAGCTTGCATGTGAGCGAATCGATGAAGCGGGAAAGGAAGAGTTAAAGGAGACCTGTATTGCGTTTCGGGAGGCAATCAACTCCAAACTGGTTCCTGCGATTGTAGAGGGCGATGAGCGTTTTCACAACACGATTTACCGTGCGTCAAAAAATCAGAAGCTGATTGCCATTGCACAAAATCTGCGGGAGCAGGTGTATCGTTATCGCGTGGAATATGTGAAGGACTTTTCTTATCATGATAATCTGATTCGGGAGCATGATCAGATTACAATGGCGATTTTAAAAGGGGATGCGGAAGCGGCTGAACGAATCATGAAGGAGCACATCTACAATCAGGAGCAGATTGTCATTCGCAATGTCTTAAGTGAGGCGTGAATAATATTTCCGGATTTTTGCATAATAAACATGTATGCAGGAAGAAGGAAGGAAAGAAAGACGTGACAGTTGAGCAATTATATGATTCGGAAAATAAGATTAAAGTGCCGCTCAGTACAAGTCTGGCGGAGAATAAAAAAATATTAAATCTGTTGTTTGAACAATGTGGAGATGTTGTGCAGAAGTCCTTTGCAATTGAGCGTGAGCAGGGAGAAGTGTACATTCATATCCTATATATTGACGGTCTGACGGATAATGGCATGATTGAGGATACGATAATAAAGCCGTTGTCTTACGAGTGGAGAGGCTGCTCGGAGTACGATGTCTGGGATTCCATTCTCTATCGGGAGGTGCAGACCGCAGATATAAAAGAGCAGGTCTCTTTTGATGCGACCATCGGGTCTGTACTCAAAGGAGACACTGCTATTTTTGTGGACGGATATGCGAAGACGATGATTGTGTCCTCCAAAAAACTCCCCCTTCGAAGCATCTCCGAAAATGATTCCGAGGCAGGGATGCGTGGACCGAAAGACAGCTTTAATGAAGGTTTTCGGCAGAGTACGGCATTAATCCGAAGACGTGTAAAGGATGCCAAGCTGCGAGTGGAGCAGGGAATCATCGGAGAGCGGTCGCGAACGGATTATGCCATCATCTATCTGGCAGATCTGGCGCCGAAGGAACTGGTTGCCCGGGTGCGGGAAGGGATGGAACGCTATGATATCGATGCCATTTATGACAGCGGTATGGCACAGCATCTGATGGAAAACTGGTATTCACCGTTTCCTACCTTTCAGGCGACGACAAGACCGGATAAGGTGGCGGCTGCAATTACGGAGGGGCGGGTTGCAATTGTATTTGATAATTCGCCCGAGGTTATTCTGGCACCCTGTAATCTGAATATGCTATTGCAGACCTCCGACGATTACTATAATCGGTGGGCGGTTGGTACTTTTGCGCGCATTTTGCGGTATATTGCTGCATTTATCGCGGTATCCCTGCCGGGACTATATGTTGCTGTGACGGTGTATCACAGCGAAATGCTCCCGACAAAGCTTTTGTATGCCATCGCTTCTGCAAGGAGTATGGTGACCTTTCCCATTGTTGTGGAAGTTCTGGTTATGGAATTTTTGTTTGAGCTGCTGCGGGAGGCGGGAATCCGTCTGCCCGGTCCGCTTGGAAATACAATCGGAATCGTTGGGGGTCTAATCGTTGGACAGTCTGCCGTAGAGGCAGGGATTGTCAGCACGATGGTTGTAATTGTGGTTGCACTTACGGCCATTGCATCCTTCTCAATTCCAAATGAAGAGTTTGCATCGGTATTCCGGCTTCTCAAATTTTTCGTGCTTATTCCATCGGCAATCTGGGGTCTGTATGGATTTATATTTGCGATCCTCGTAATTGCGATTCACCTGTCCGGGCTCGTAAGCTTTGGAATCCCTTATATGTATCCGGTTGTTGCGGGAGGAGAAGAACACGCAGGTGCCCATCAGGATTTTGTGTTCCGGGCTCCGATTTCATGGATGCGGAAACGCCCGGTTTTCGCAAGCAGAAATCAGAGGGTGCGGCTAAAGGATAAGGAAAGCGAGGAGAAAAAGCATGAATCTCACAAACGGTAAACTATCAAAAAGACAGTGGTTTCGTATGAGTTTTTTGGAATGTATCGCAATCAGTATGCTGATGATTCCATATATTTCTTTGAAGCTTGCAGGGCAGTATCATGTGGTTGCTTTGTTTTTTGGTCTTCCCCTTGCAGTTTTGTATGGCATGCTTCTTACATTGCTTGCGACAAAGTATCCGGATGGATATGTCAATGCCATTCGTAATCATATGGGTGGATTTGCAGGTGTTTTTGATGTGGTATATGCAATCCGCTATGTGCTGCGGGCAGCGTTTATTGCCTTGTTTTTTGTTATGGTTGTGCAGCAGTATCTGATGCGGAGTTTTTCACTTTACACGATTGTGATATCCTTTCTTGTCCTGTGCGGATATGGTGCATCGAAGACGATGGAAGGGCGGGGACGCATGTTCGAGCTTCTTTTCTGGTGGATGCTTGCACCTCTTATTTTGCTTGTCGTATTTTCAATCTCAAATCTCGATATCGGAATGCTTCAGGCAGAGGTTTCAAGTCATGCCGGGATGCGGGGAATCGTAAAGGGCGGATATGGCATTTTGCTTGCGCTTTCCCCGTTTGAATTTCAGATTTATAGTCAGACCTGTGTGAAAGATTTCTCAAAAAATGATGCATGGAAGTTGTTTGTCTGGGTTGCTTTTTCGGTGTTGTTTGCATATTTGTTTATTGTCGGAATACTTGGTGCAGGCTGGACCGAAAGCGACATCGCGGCATCGTTTAATGTGATGGAAGCGGCAGCCTTTCCGGGAGGTACGGTGTCGCGGCTTGATTATGCGGTTATGGCATTCTGGGTGATTGGTGTGTTCGCCATTGTGAGTGGGTATCTGCATTATGCAGGGAATTATGTGTTTTCGCTTTGTTCTGTCAAAATGAAAATTGGAAAAACGATGACATTTCTTGCGGTAACGACAGTATCCATTGTTTTCGTATTCGTTCTTCAAAATGGTGTGGTTGCTGATTATTTGATGCGTTATTTTCTATATGCAGATTTTGCAATGAGCCTGCTGCTCCCGGCGATCGTTGCGGTTGTCAAGGTGAAAGAGAAGCGAAAAATCGGCAAAGCGCTTGCGTGTCTCGTATTTGCGGCTGCCGTTGTCTGCGTGATTTTTATAGACGAAAATCTTGGGGAACAGTTTGTTGCCACGAAGTCCGGTGCAATTGAAAGGCAGCAGGAAAGCCTGGAACATCGGGATTATGTCACGACGATGCAGGTAGACACGGATACTTCTGACCGATATGTGTTTACATTTTTGATTGCAGACTTATCCGGTTACGAAGGGGAGAGCAGTTTGAAGGAGAGCGAGTATGTTGTGTGTGCGGACAGCTTAAAGAGCGCAATGGCGGTTTATCAGGAGCAGGAAAACCGGCAGCTTGACCTCGGACATATCGAGCAGATTGTAACCGAAGAGACAAATGATGCATGGCACAGACTGTTGCTGGAGTTCGGCAGGCAGCCCGGAGTCTCAAAATCTGTTTCCGTTGTTGTCGGTACACAGGAAGAAAAATATATTTTGCGGGAAATGATTAAAGCAGCGTATGGAAGGGAAAGCTTCTAGCATATTATATGAGGAGGCTTTCAACATGGTATATAAGGTTATAAGAGGTGCGCTGCTAGGATCCCTGCTTGGTGTGTGTATCGGCGTATTTGCTGTTTTGGGGATGCGGATGCAGGCAGGAGAAGACACGTATAATATAAAGGATGTGCTGGATCGGATTACGGATGCAGATGTGCGCGAGGCGTTTCTGGGTGATGAGACCGGGACTTATGGGCTGGAAAGCTATGAAGATGCGGTTATGAATCCTCAGGATATTGTTGTGCGGTTTCATGTTCGTGCAAACAGTGACCGGGAGGACGATATTGCATTAAAATATGAGGTAAGGGATGCGGTTCTGTCTGTGATTGCGGAGGATCTGCAGGAGGCGGAAAATGACAGTGAAGCATTGCTCTATTTAAGTCAGAATTTAAGTATGATTCGAGATACTGCAAGAGCTGTTGTGGAAGAAGCCGGGTACAGATACGATATTTCCGCATACATTACAACAGAGGAATTTCCGATTCGTGAGTACGGGGAGCTTGTGTTGCCGGCAGGAACTTATCGCGCGCTTCGAATCGATATCGGGGAGGCAAAGGGAGAAAATTTTTGGTGCATGCTGTATCCGATGATGTGCTATACGATGGATGCGGGCGCAGTTACGGATTCGGAAGGCAATGAAAAGCTTGCGGAAGCGCTCAGTGAGGAAGAATATGAGAAGCTGTTTGTGAAGCGTGACTGTGATGGGGATGAGGTAAAAGTAAAATTGCGTTTTGTGGAATGGTTGCAGGATACCTTTTAAAATGATATGATATGTAATATTTATTAGGAAAGGTATAACGATTATGAAGAAAAATCTTGCAGTGATATTTGGAGGACGCTCCTCCGAGCATGAGGTGTCATGTGTTTCTGTTCTGACGATTGCCCGGGCGGTGGATGCAGAAAAGTATAATCTGTTTTTAGTTGGAATTACAAAGGAAGGCGAGTGGAAGCTCGCGGACAGTATTCAGAATATTGAGGATGGAAGCTGGAAGGACAGTGAGGTTTCGGCGGTTATTTCACCGGACACAAAGGGTGGTCTGCTTGTGACAAAGGATGGTCAGACAACCGTGGAAAAAATCGATGTGATTTTCCCGGTTTTGCACGGAATGTATGGTGAGGACGGAACGATACAGGGCCTGTTTGAGATGGCAGATATTCCGTATGTCGGATGTGGCGTGTTTGCATCTGCGGCATCGATGGATAAATTTTACACAAAACTGGTGGTTGACACATTGGGCATCCGCCAGGCTACATATGAGCCGGTGCTTGCCGGACAGCTTTCCGATATGGACCGGGTTGTTGCAAGAGTGGAAGCGGCACTTCCGTATCCTGTATTTATTAAGCCGTCAAAGGCAGGTTCTTCCAAGGGTGTTTCCAAGGCAGACAATCGGGAGGAGCTTATAGAAGGACTTAAGGAAGCCGCAAAGCATGATTATAAGATTCTCGTGGAGGAAGCGATTGTCGGCAGAGAAATTGAATGTGCTGTATTAGGCTACGGAGAGAATACGAAGGCATCCGGTGTCGGAGAGATTCTTGCGGCAGCAGAGTTTTACGACTACGATGCAAAATATAACAATGCGGAATCAAAGACCGTGATTAGTCCGGAGCTCCCGGAAGGGAAAGAAGCGGAGATACAGAAAGCAGCAACCTCGATTTTCCGTGCACTGGATGGCTTTGGCCTTTCCCGTGTTGATTTCTTTTTGGAAAATGGTACAGACGAAGTTGTATTCAATGAGATTAATACACTTCCGGGCTTTACCTCCATTAGTATGTATCCGATGCTATGGAAGGCAAAGGGTTATTCCATTGAAGCATTGGTGGAAACCTTGATTGAGATGGCAACGGAGCGACCATAGACGATGAAAGTGATTGTGGAATTTGAGACAAAGGATGAAGCCGGAGAGGTGAGCAATTCCGAAAATACAGCGCTGATGGAGATGACAGAGCAGGGACTTCGTCTTTGCTATGTGGAGGATGTCTCCGGGGATGGCAATAAGACGCGGAATACGCTGTTGTTGTCCGATACGACGCTTCGTGTATTAAGAAATGGCGAACTGCAATCGGATTTTTTGTATGAGCATGGAATGCAGCATAATACGGTGTATCAGACGCCATACGGTACATTTCCGGTCACACTTCACACGAAGCGTTTTACACATACCGCTGAGGGTGTGGATTATCAAAATAAAATGATTGCAGATGATTTTTTTATCGAGGTTGGACTTGCGTATACATTGTCGATAGGGGCGGATACGCCGATGAAAATGGAGATGAATTTAAAAATCAGACCGGTTTAATTACCGGTCTGATTTTCTTTGTCATTTTGACTGTTTCGGGTAACAAGCCATATCATAGTGAAAAATACGATGGCGGATACAAGCGTTATAACCACGCAGCGTACCGAGTCGTTAAACCAGACAGCCGGTACAACAAACAGACTTGCATTGATGCTAAAGTGTAAGATGATGCATGGAATTACACATTTTGTCCGATGGGCAACAAATCCAAGAATGCACCCAAGAATCATCGCATAAATCCCCTGAACGAGATTACCATGATACAGTCCAAATAAAACACCTTGGAACAGGATTGCAAAACATGCAGGCATATACCGGGCTGCATAGCCCTGTATGAGTCCACGGAATAACAGCTCCTCACCAATCGGCGCGAGACATATAACGGCAACCATCATGGCCCAGGAGTTGTTTGCACCGGATACAGTTGATACAAGCTTATCGTATTGTGCAAAGGCAGTCGGAAACAAAGGCCGTACCATCGTTAAGATTCCGTCCATCATAGCCTGACACGAAAATCCGGCAATCACAAGAAATAAGGTACGAAGAGACAGAAAGGTCCGTCGGGAAAGCTTCTCCCCGTCGGACTTTGTCTTATAAAATACTTTGTAATACCAGATACCAAAACACAGGATGAAAACAGCATGCTGAGCCATAGTCATATAAGCCTTGTTCATCGGCTGGTTGTATGCCTCCTGCATAATGCTCTCAATCGTTTTGGAATTGTATGTTTTTTCTGATGAATGCATATTGCTCAAAAAAAGCACAATTACATCAACAATATTAACCACATATTGTGCAAGCACGGCAACAATGAGTGGTAGAAAAGAACCGATAATGTCTTTGTAATTAATCTGTTTATTATTACATTCCATCTTTGATCTTTTTTGCTCTTTCCTTTTCACGTTTTAGTTCTTCTTTTGATTTTTCTACCGGCTTATCTTTTCCTTTGCTCTTAGCCCGCGCGAGCATCTCATCATTTAACTGTTTTTGCATTTCTACCTGACGCTTACGCATACGTGTACGCCAGTTTCCCTTTTTCTTCTTCTTACCGGTTTCCTCTTCCTGATTGACCTTTTTGCCGCGGACACTCTTCACACTGATGATGTAGATACCGCTTACCATCGCCTTTACTTCACCCTTTGTCGGGAGCTCGTCGAAGATGGCATCATCACAGATCATGTTCATAATCTGCGGACCAACCTTGACCTTTGCAATTGGAAGCTTAGCCTTCTGATAACGTTTTGGTGTCTGTTCCATGACAACCTTCGGCAGATTGGCATCCTTTAAAGGCAGCATCTTCTTGTCGATGATGAGCATGGTCATAGGCTGGGCAGCCTCCACCATCTGTTCTCTCTGTGCATTTTGTTTCTTTTGCAGTTTATCGCCAACCTTGTAGAGCACAAACATAATGATAAGTGCTACTGCAATGACGATAAGCATAACTAACCACCAAGGCATGTTCTAAAATCCTCCTCTAATTAAATGTTCTTTTTGTGTTCCTCGCGCATCGTCTGAATCAGATCCGGAATTGCATCATAGGCGGCCTTTCGCTCCTTCGGCGGAATCTCTGCCGGATAGATTGGTTTTCCGAATTCGATGATGACCTTATGCCCGCGGATGAATTTCTTTGGTGCTGACTCGAGCAGCAGATCCGTGCCGGAGATGGCAACCGGAACAAGCGGCGATTTGGATTTCTCTGCCATCTTGTAGCCACCCTCACGGAACGGCAGCAGCTCTTCAGACTGGTTACGCGTTCCCTCCGGAAATACAACCATGGAGTGCCCGAGCTTCATATATTCGGTTCCCTGCTTGATAATGGAAAGTCCCTGTTTGATGTCATCACGATCAAGAAACAGGCATCCGATATCCCGCATATAAAGTGGCAGGAGTGGGATTTTTTCCATCTCCTTTTTGGCGAGGAAACCAAGTGGTTTACCGATTGCTTCATGGTAAACCAGAATGTCAAAATAACTTCGGTGATTGCCGACAAATAGCGCAGGACCATCCTTCGGTATATTTTCTTCACCGAGAACCGTCACTTTACAGCCGGCTATCTTCAGTTCGGTCCGGAAAAAACCGGATACGAATTTTCTGGCTTTATTCCAGGATTTCTCCGGATTTTTCTTCGCCAGGGATTTCATGTACAGATGGTAAGGCAGGCAGAAAAACAACGCCACCATCAGCACGATTCCTACACCTAATGTTTTCATATATACACCTTTCTTTTTTAGAACCTATCGTCCAAACATTTTACAGGTTTCATAAAGTCTTGCCGCAAGTGCAGGTGTCAATGCTTCCTGCTTATAGCGCCAAGCCCAGTTTCCTTCTGCAACACCCGGTGTGTTCATACGCGCCCAGGAATCCAGACAAAGCACATCCTGCATCGGAACAATTGCCATGTTGGCAACAGAACCAAAGCATGCGCGAATCATTATCCAGCAAATGTCATATCCATCTGTGGAAAAATATCGACGCAATTTATCTTTGGAAGCTTCATATGCATGGTTGTACCAGCCAAGAGTCGTGTCGTTATCGTGAGTACCTGTGTAGCATACGCAGTTTCGTACAAAGTTGTGTGGAAGAAAATCGTTTTCCTCCGGATTTTCAAATGCAAATTGCAATACCTTCATGCCAGGCAGACCAAATTTGTCTCGCAGTTCAACAACCGAATCATCAATCTCTCCGAGGTCTTCTGCGATAATCGGAAGATGGTAGCCCAGTGTTGCTTCCAAGTGTGTAAAGAAATTGACACCCGGAGCTTCCACCCACTCGCCGTTCATTGCAGTTTCTTCACCATAAGGGATTGCCCAGTATTTGTCGAAACCGCGGAAGTGGTCGATTCTTAAAAAGTCGCAGAGTGTGAGCTGGTAACGAATTCGGTTGAGCCACCACTCATATCCGGTTTCGGTATGTTTCTTCCAATTGTACAGCGGGTTTCCCCACAGCTGACCGGTTGCAGAGAAATAGTCCGGCGGAACACCGGCCACTACAGTCGGATATCCTTTGGAATCCAACTGGAATAAATCTTGATTTGCCCAGACATCCACGCTGTCCCAAGCCATAAAAATCGGAATATCGCCAACAATGGAGATTCCTTTTTCATTTGCATATTGTTTTAATGAAGTCCATTCATAGTAGAACAGGAACTGAATAAATTTGTAATAGCCCATTTCAACTTCCAGCTTCTTTATCCAGGACTTCCTTTGTTTTGGTGTTGGCTGTTTCAGATTGTCTTCCCACATGTACCAAGGCAATCCGTCATGGTGGTCCTTGCCTGCCATAAAAAGTGCATAATCCTCCAGCCATACATTCTGTTTACAAAATGTATCATATGCAGTTTGCATATCTTCATCCGAATGAATGCCGTCCTGGATATCCGGATCAGAAAAACGTTTGTATGCGAGTTTTAGCAGCTTTGTTTTGAAATCTATCAATTCACCGTAATTTACCTGTTCCGCATTCCATGCAGGCATATCCTCAAAGTCCTTTACGTCAAGCAGATGAAGCTTCTTTAAGTGTTCTAAACTGATAATCAAAGGCTGTCCTGCAAATGCAGAAAACGGCTGGTAAGGAGAGTCACCAAATCCTGTATGCCCAAGTGGGAGAACCTGCCATGTATTTAAACCGGATTCTTCCAAAAAATCAATGAATTTGTAGGCATAATCTCCAAGCTCCCCGATTCCGTAGGGCCCCGGAAAGGAAGTCGGATGTAATAAGATACCGGTGTATTTCTTTGGTTTCTTATTCGTGCCTGTTGCTTCTGCCATAATCTATGTATCCTCCTGTTGCTTGTTTGTCGCAATTAAACACTGTTTTTCATTATACATAAAATAGATATAAAAAACAAGGGTCAGCCGGGATATGTTCCGACTGATCCTTGTATGTTTATTTGTACATTTGATACAGTTTTTCAAACAACGGTATGGAACGCTCCACCATATCGGTGGTCACGCAGTAGGAGATGCGGAAATGTCCCGGACAACAGAAGCTGTCTCCCGGAACAATAATGAGGTTCAGCTCCTTTGCGGCACGCCAGCAAAATTCATTTGCGTCATCCGAGAGTGCGCGTGGGAACATATAAAAGGTTCCACCCGGTTCCACGATGTGATAACCGATACGTGTCAGCTCTTTATATAAAATATTTTTATTTGTTTCGTATATTGATAGGTCGCTTGTCTGGTCAAGTACAGCTTCGACAGCCATCTGAATGATAGACGGCGGGCAGTTGTGACCGGTAAAACGAGATATCTGTCCTGCCATAAGTACGAGGAGCTCTGCGTCCTTACAAGCCGGATTCACTGCCATATAGCCGATACGTTCTCCAGGAAGAGAGACGGATTTGCTGAAGGAATAACAGCATATCGTATTCTCATAAAAGCTTGAGATAAATGGTGCGTCGACACCTGCAAATACAATCTCACGGTATGGTTCGTCGGAAATCAGGTAGATATCGTGTCCGTACTCTACCTGCTTTTTTCGAAGTGTCTCTGCAAGACGTCGGATCGTATCCGAGGAATACACAATGCCGGACGGGTTGTTTGGGGAATTGATTAAGACAGCCTGAACCTTCGGGTTCAATGCCTTCTCAAACTCCTCGAAGTTAATCTGAAAGCTTTCAATATCAGCCGGCACAACCGTAAGCTTTGCTCCTGCGCCCTCGATATAAGGAACATATTCCGGGAAGTACGGTGCAAATGTAATTACTTCATCCCCTTCTTTTACTACACACCGAACAGCATGGGCAATGGCGCTTGCGGCCGCACTTGTCATAAATATATGTTCCGGACCGTAGTTCATGTTGAAGCGGCGGTTTAGGGAAGCTGCAACGGCAGATCTTGTCTCATCAAGTCCGAGAGACGGGCTGTAGCCGTGCAATGCAACCGGGTTTTCATTTTGAAGCAATTCAATCATCCGGTCCGTGAATGCCTGAGGCACAGGTACCGATGGGTTTCCAATCGAGAAATTGTAGATGTTTTCTTTTCCGATTTCTGCAGCCTTCTGATTGGCATATGTAAAAAACTGACGGATGACAGAACCCTTCCCTGTCATTTCCTTGTAATATTCATTAATCATGTCTTTCCTCCTGTTTTTATATTTATAATTGTATGTAGGTAATTGTACCCCGTTTTTGATTCTGCTTCAATTGTTTATATATTTTGATTTCTGTTCATAAATAGACATATGCTGAAATCTTAGAAGTTCTTAATATTCTGTTGTATCTCAGCAATGTTTGAACAGGACGTTCAAACAAGACGCCATTGAGCCATGGATGGCGAATTGGCGTCGGTTGCGTTCGTTACCAATATCTTTTATCAGAATATTTAGAACTTCTTAGTTTTCATGCATCGGATATTTATGAATTGAAATCAAAATATATGTTTATTGAAATATTAACGGGGTACAATTACCCCCAATTTATAAAATAAAAACAAGTGGCGAGAAAAACCGGGGAGGGAATTCATTCGCCACTTGTTTGAGGGGAGAGAGGATTCAAATATATGAAAAGCTCTTACAATGCATACTATAACAATTAAATGTGTCTAAAATATGTTTTAATTGTGAAAAAGTTTTCACATCCTCCGATCCTTTCCTCCCGGGTGTTTACTCTACTTCAAAGTTCTTGATTGAGGAATCAAGTTTCTGCAGTGTTTTCTGGATCGAATCATTGATGACACCGGATTCATGTGCCATCTTTCCGAATTCATGTGCAACAACCGTAAAGCCACGTCCTGCTTCTCCGGCACGGGCAGCTTCAATGGAGGCATTCAGTGCCAGGATATTCTGCTTATTCTCGATCTTCTTTAAGCCCTGTGATTTTGAAGCAAGCTCCTTAATCAGTGAAGCTGCACCATCAATCTCTTCATTGAAGGATGCGATAACTTCCTCATACTGCTTTTTGCGATAGCCTGCCTCCAATAGATTCTGGATAGCAGCTACAAGTATTGCAGCTGCAGCTTCAACCTTATCTTCATCTTCTTCCTCATCCAGCGGTCCGCCGACAACGGTTGCCACTTCTACATCATCCACTTCGATACTTTCGCCGAAGGCTTCTATGTTATCTCTGGAAAAGCCCAGCTTATTTGAGAGAAAGTTCCCTTCGTCATCTAATACAACAGCAATCATGTTTGTCGCTGCTGCCCAGTGCTCTAAAATGTTATCCAGAGCATTCATGTCAAGATAGTCTTTTATTGTCATACTGAGAGTCCTCCTTTAACGTACAGATACCTAATGATATTTTAACGAATTTCTCTTTATATTTCAATAGTCGCATGAAATATTTTTCGATTGCATGAAACAAAATGGTAAGGTAAAATAATATCGGTAAATTTAGGTCAAAATGCGTAGGAAGGATAATCAGCTATGATTCGGATATTTGATACACATGCACATTATGATGATGAGGTGTTTGATGCCGACAGAGATAGTCTGTTTGCAGATTTTTCAAAACAGGGAGTAAAGAAAATCGTAAATATAGCGACCGATATACCATCCTCGGAAGAAGTATTAAAAATGGTACAAAATTATGAGATGCTGTACGGTGTCATTGGCATATATCCGACATCGACAGGCGGACTGGATATGACTCCCGTGTTCACGCGGTTAAAGGAGCTTGCAGGGGCTTCGGAAAAAATCGTCGCCATTGGGGAAATCGGTCTGGACTATCATTATGATGATACAGATAAGCAGTTACAGCAGACATGGTTTGCCTCCCAGATGGAGCTTGCAAGGGAGCTTTCCCTTCCGATTGTCATTCACAGCCGGGATGCAGCACGGGATACAATCACACAGATGCGGGAAAGTCATGCGGAAGAAATCGGCGGAGTCATACATTGTTATTCCTATACAAAGGAGAGTGCCCGGGAATTTTTGGATATGGATTTCTTTTTCGGAATCGGCGGGGTACTCACATTTAAAAATTCGAAAAAGTTAAAAGAGGCTGTGGAATACATACCGCTTGACCATATAGTGTTAGAAACCGATGCGCCATATCTTGCACCGGAGCCGTTTCGCGGAAGAAGGAATGAATCTTCTTATTTGTCGTATGTGGCAGAAGCAATCGCACAGATTAAACAGATTCCGGTGGAGAAAGTATATGAGGCAACCTGGGATAATGCACATAGGCTCTATCGGATTCCCAGGATTTGATTATTTGTAAAGAAAGGAAAGCGGGATGGAAAAACTCAGTAATCCAAAGGTGACAATTGAGATTATCCAAAAATATAATTTTGCATTTCAGAAAAGATTTGGACAGAATTTTCTGATTGACGGACATGTCATTGAGAAAATCATTCGTGCGGCGGATATTACAAAAGATGATATCGTGCTCGAAATCGGACCGGGAATCGGGACGATGACACAGTATCTTGCGGAAGCTGCCGGGAAAGTCTATGCGGTGGAGATAGACCGCAATCTGTTGCCGATTCTTGCGGAAACGCTCGCGGATTATGACAATGTAACGGTTGTGAATGAGGACATATTGAAGGTAGATATAGCAGCCCTGACAGAAGGAAAACCGGTGAAGGTGGTGGCAAATCTTCCGTATTACATCACGACGCCGATTATTATGGGATTGTTTGAACATCATATTCCGGCGACTTCCATTACGGTTATGGTTCAAAAGGAGGTTGCGGAGCGCATGCAGGCACGTCCCGGTGGAAAAGAATACGGGGCGCTTTCCCTTGCCGTTCAGTATTATGCTGAGCCGTATATTGTGGCAAATGTACCGCCGAACTGTTTCATGCCGCGGCCGAATGTGGCATCTGCAGTGATCCGCTTGACACGGTATGCTACACCGCCGGTTTCGGTTCAGGATGAAGCGTTTATGTTTCGTCTGATTCGAGCATCCTTTAACCAGCGCAGGAAAACGTTGCAAAATGGAATTCATAACTCTGCGGAGCTTTCGATTAGTAAGGATGCGGTTGTAGAAGCATTGAGGGAGATGGGGCTTTCGGAGACCGTCCGCGGAGAGACACTCTCACTCGACCAGTTTGCGCAGCTTTCTGATATTTTATGTAAATAATCGTCGAGCAAATTGCATACTAAATGGGAACCACCCTGCATACACATATAATAAACGCATTTATTATATGTATGAAGGGGGAACGTAAATGGGTATGCAGCAGAGAAGATGGGTATCTTATATTTTCAGATACCGAAATTATGAACGGTGTGAGATTGCCGGATTCATAAAAGTACAGAGAATCAATATAAAAAGCACGGATGTAACAAGAATACGAATGGGATTAAAGATGTACAAGGAATATCCTTGTGTCTGTACGGCATATCTGCTGTTACATGGACAGGCAAGACCATTTACGACGATTCATTTTATGGAAAGTGAACGCGATACGATTCTGACAAGCGTCGAGCTTCCGTGGAATGACCCGCTTGGAGATGGGGTTGCATTTCCGGAATATGAGGGTATATTTTTTCTGTGCGATGACGGAGAACAGCTTGCAGGCATGTGGGTTGCGGAAAAATATGATATAAGACAGGTGCGGCTGCCAAGCAAGTTACCGGTTATGACGGTTGACCTTCCTGAACCGGAACTGCCGAGGATGGAGGAAGAACCGACCGAGCCGGAAGCGCAGATGCCGGAGGAGGAACTGACAGAGCAGGAAGCGGAAGAACCGGTGTCAGAGGAACAACCGGTCGAAGTGGAAGCGGAAGAAACGGTGTCAGAGAATGAACCGGTCGAACCGGAAGCAGAGGCACCGATATCAGAGGATGAATGGCGCGAGTCGGAACAGCAGATGCAAGAGGAACCATCTGAGATTCCGCAGATACAGATTCCGGAAGAAAGTCCTTTGTTTTCGGAGGAGGCAAGCGGGAAAGATGTCTGCAGCTGCAGTGAGATGCTATCTACATATCCGAAGCTCCCGCTCTTTGCAGGAAGCCAGATTCTGGATGGGGTGAAGATTGTCCCGCAGGATATCGGGAAGCTTGACATGGCAAACTGGAAACTTGGAGTCAACAGCTTTTTATCCCATGGATATTATAAGTATCAGTATCTGATGCTTGGAAAAATAAAGATGAATAAGTCAGAGGCATATGTCATAGGGGTGCCGGGAGTATTTACAAACAAAGAACGGTATCTTGCTAATATGTTTGGATTTCGTGTGTTTGTGCCGGTGAAGAAGACAAAGATTATGACCGGCAATTTCGGATACTGGGTTTCGGAGATTGTCGGAAAAAATTAGAGCTCCTTTGTGTAGCGCATTAAATCAACATAGTGTCCCATTACATTGGCGCTTTGCGGCTCGAGACGGAGCGGTCGAAATCCGAGTTTTGCTGCAAGAGACACTGAGGCGATATTATCCGGATGAATCCGTGCATCTACACGGTAAATGTGATAGTCGTCACGCAGAACCTGCAGAGCAGTTTCACATGCTTCAAAGGCAATACCGGAATTCTGGTGCAGCACATCAACCTTATATCCGATTTCAGCGTAAGCACCGTTTATATCCCGAAAGATGTTAAGGTTGATGGCACCTATAATTCGCTTCGGATTATTTTTCAGATAGATGTAATATCGAAGAAACGTCCCCATCGTATAGGCAATGTATTCCCTATGCAGGGATGTGCGGTGGTATTCTTTTGTGTAAAAGTTATTTGGACGAGTCGGTTCAAACTGTTCAAAGGAGAGGCGATTGCGCAGATATAAATCCAATACCCGGTCGGCCTTGGATTCATTTTCGATACATAGTATTAAGCGTTGTGTATATTTTACAAGCGGACCCATAAGTGCCTCCTTTGCAAAAAGATTATAATACATTTTATGGAGTGCGACAACCGATGTTTTGTCTGGGAGTCATGCAACCGGGGACGTTACATCGTTTACAGGAGGAACATATGAAGGAATTGTTAGAGAAGGATGACAAGGAACGATATATGAAAATGGCCATCAGGCAGGCAAAAAAAGCAGAGGCAAACGGCGATGTCCCAATTGGCTGTATCATTGTATTTGAAGGAAAAGTAATTGCCCGGGGGTATAACCGGAGAAATATTGATAAAACAACACTTGCGCATGCAGAGATTATGGCGATAAAGAAGGCATCCCGTGTAATTGGAGATTGGCGGCTAGAGGGGTGTACGATGTATGTGACACTAGAGCCATGTCAAATGTGTGCGGGCGCGATTGTGCAGGCCAGGATTCCGAAGGTCGTAATCGGCTGTATGAATGCGAAGGCCGGCTGTGCCGGATCGATTTTGAATCTGTTGGAAATGAAACAGTTTAATCATCAGGTTGAGGTCGAAAGAGGGGTACTTCAGGAGGAATGTTCATCCATGATGACAGACTTTTTTTCGAAACTGCGGGCAGAGAAAAAGAAAAAGCAATAACATGCTATGACTTCACTTGACTTTACATAATTATTTCTTTATACTATAAAGGTAACTGCCAATTGATATGGTTGTTACATACGGATTTGTTATAAAATTTCCGTGCAGCCGGGGAGTTAGCGGTGCCCTGTACCCTCAATCCGCTATAGAGGGGGTGATGGCTGGTTTCGGGGAGTTCCTTGTGGAGCTGCCCCTGGTAAGTGGCGTTGATGTCCGGGTCTTGCGCGACAGGAATCTATGAACCGTGTCAGGTCGGGAACGAAGCAGCACTAAGTAGAACCTCCTGTGCGCCGCGAGGCAGCCTGGGCTGAGTTAACTGCCAGGGTAACGTTCATGAGTGCTTCACAACACCAGCCGCACGGTTAAAAAAATATAAAAAACAGGTAGTATTTTTTGTAAAAAAATGTTATATTACAAGATACGGATAATGTAGTTTTCAACATAGACAAAAGAGTTGGATGACAGGGACAAAAGGCATGAATGTGAATTATGCAGAGGTAATTGAATATGTGAAAAAGATGACTTCCGAAAATGGAAGACCATCAAATTACCCATTTCGCAGTCGTTATGAACATACGATGCGCGTGTATCGCTGGGCAATCAAGCTTCAGTCAAAGCTTGGAGGAGACTTGGATGTTATAGTATTGGCTGCATTGTTGCATGATATCGGATGGGATGATGGTCGTCCGCATGGAGAAGTCGGTGCCGAGCTTGCGGTGGAGTATATGGACAGCATAGGGGTTGATCCGGATACGATTCGACGGGTTGGTGAGATTATCATGATTCATGAGGATAAAGACTCAGATGCCGATTTATCATTAGAATGCAAGATTGTAATGGATGCCGATTTGTTGGATGAGGTTGGTGCAATCAGTGTTCTTTGGGATTCGATGGCAACTGCCTGCGAGGATGAAGCAAGCTATAAAAAAGCGTACTACCGGATTAAGAATTATTATCGGAATAATAAACCAAAGATTCGAAGATGTAAGACGGATGCGGCGAGAGCAGAGTATACAAAACGTATGCAGCTTCTTGACAGTTTCATCTTTCAGTTGGAAAAAGAATTATTTTAAAAAAGCTGTTACAACATACTGTAACAGCTTTTTTGTTGCTTATTTATCTCCTGTCAGTTCATCAAGCATATCACAAATCATCGTGATTGCGTCCGATTTTGTTGACAATTCCATTGCTTTAATATAAGTATCACGATTGTTGTACACTTCATTGACTGCGGATAAAAGGCTGGAATCATTTAAGTTTTCCTCCGGAAGCAGCTTTGCGTATCCATGTTTGTCAAAGGACTCGGCATTTAAAATCTGGTCGCCACGACTTGCCGCAAGAGAAAGCGGAATCAGCACACTTGGCTTTCGCAGTGCCAGAAGTTCGCATATCGCATTGGCACCGGCGCGGGAGATGACGACATCCGCAAGTGCAAACAAATCTGCAAGTTCCTGTTTAATATATTCAAACTGTACGTAATGCGCATGGTTTTTCAGTGATTCATCCAGATTGTCTTTTCCGCAGAGATGAATTACATTGTATATTTTTGTAAGCTCGTCGAGACAGGAACGGACAGCATTGTTTACACAGACGCTGCCGGAGCTTCCGCCGATAATCAAGAGCGTTGGACGAACATCCGTAAATCCACAAAACGTCATGGCAGAAACGGCATCGCCGGAAAAAAGCTCTTCACGAATCGGGGTTCCGGTTACGACAGCTTTTCCGGCAGGCAGTGTATCAAGTGTCTCCGGGAAATTACAGCAGACCTTGGATGCTTTTGGAATGCTGATTTTATTTGCAAGTCCCGGTGTCATGTCCGATTCATGTATAATGCTTGGAATCTTCTTTGCGCTTGCAGCAAGTACAACCGGAACGGAGACAAAACCGCCTTTTGAAAAGACAACGTCCGGTTTTAATTCCTTCATCAGCTTCTTCGCTTCTGAAAATCCTTTAATCACCCGAAACGGATCTGAAAAATTACGCAAATCAAAATAACGGCGCAGCTTACCAGTCGCGATTCCGTGATATGGAATCCCCATATCCTCAATCAGCTTCTTCTCGATACCATCGTAGGAGCCGATGTACTGAATATCGTATCCGCGCGCCTTTAAAGTCGGAATTAATGCCATGTTTGGTGTTACATGACCGGCAGTGCCTCCGCCGGTTAATATAATACGTTTCATGTTGAACAGCTCTCCTTTATGTTTATGCCTGCAAGGCCTGCTTTAACGCCTGGGCAAGCTGGTCCGGGCAGGAGGTACTCTTGAATCCGCATGTAGTACCTTCTAATTTTCGGATGACTTCTTCCGCGTTCATACCTTCAACCAACTTACCGATTCCCTTCAGGTTGCCGTTGCAGCCACCCGTAAATTTTACGTTATAAACATTTCCGTCTTTTAACTCAAATTCAATTACCTGAGAGCAGGTGCCCTTTGTTTTGTATGTCATGTTCATTGTCCTTTCATAATATATCTCATCCTAATCTTACGAATAGGATGAGATATATTATATCATAAACCTAAACCTACTTAAACCCATATTTTTTGTCGCTTTTTAAAGCAATTTTACGAGCGGATAGGGGTTGCATTCTGAAGTTCACCTTTTCTATAATCGCAAATCATGACGGGAAGTTGTGTTAAGTTTTCTGTGAAAACCTAATGTGTAGCGTCAGGGTAAATAATTATGAAAGAGGGATTTGTATGCTGCAAAAAATCATGGAAGTTTCTACCGGGGTCTACATACTATGGGGGTTAGGAGTGTTGGGATTACTTCTGAAGATACTGGCAAATGCTTACATGAGAGGCATGGTGCGTGCATCCGGAAATCTTGGGGATACAAATCGGAAAAAGCTGAGGACCATGAGGCAGACTTACGAGAATAAAAAGAGCTTTGGATTATGCGGCGGAGACGAGGAGTCCTACGCCGAGAGCTTCGTGAAAAATCTAAGGTTTCTGACCAGGCCCATGGAGTTCTGGAATCGTAGCGGAACCGTGCTGTCGCTCGTCGTCTGCGGCGTGATGGCGAGTGCTTATATCTACTACGGAAAAGCATGGCGTGGAACGGAGGATATGCAATTTTTCTTTGCAAATAGTATCATCGTATGTGCATGTTTACTGGCACTTGATAATATATTGTTAATAAATAATAAGGTGGAAATCCTAAAAGCGAATATTCGTGGGTATCTGGAGCGGTTGCCAAAGCCGAGGGAGGAAAACGAGGCAAGAAGGCAGCCGGAGATTGCCAGACAGGAGGCCGCACAGACGGAACTTAACACAAAGAGGGAAGAGGAGAAAGCTCCCGTGGAGGAGAAGGAAAGTGCGGCGGGTGAGGAGACGCTCAATCGCTTTTTGGCTGAATTTTTTTCCGGATGAGTAAAAAGAGACAAAATAGTTTTTGGAAAAGTTTTGCAATCAGAAAGAAGGGAGTGGTCTGCCTTGCAGTACTTACAGTAATCAGTATATTTGGAAGCAGCTTTTTATTACATACAAATGGAGCGTCGGTACAGGGAGCATGCGAAGAAGGACAGTCCGGTGATGATGGCGGTGCCACATCTGCCGAATCGGAGCTTTCCGCATGGATAAATAGAACAAAGCGGTACCGCACTTATCCGATTGAAAGCCATCTTCAGGAAAAAGATGCCTATTATGATTATGATAACACAAAGCTTGCATGGTGGTTCAAACGGGATGCAAACCACGGGCCAAGCGGGTGTGATGATACAGTTGATTTGTCTGAGTATAAGGCCTACTACTTAGATGAAAATGCAGCAGAGAAAAACGAAAAGGTAGTGTATCTGACATTTGACTGCGGGTATGATAACGGGTATACGGAACCGATGCTGGATATCCTGAAAAAAGAAAATGTCCCTGCCTGCTTTTTTGTGACACAGACATACATACGGGATAACCTTGCCATTGTAAAACGAATGAAGGAAGAAGGTCATCAGGTTGGTAATCATACGATATACCACATATGCATGCCGGAGAAGTCCTATGAGGAAATCGTGCAGGAGGTTACCGGCTGCGCTGAATATATGAAGGAGGCCACGGGATATGATATGGATCCCTACCTGCGCCCGCCAAGCGGGGAATACAGCGCACGAACACTTGCAATTACCCGGGACTTAGGGTACGAAACTGTTTTTTGGAGCATGGCATATCTGGATTATGATGTGAATAATCAGCCCGGTGTCGATTTTGTAATCAACCATTTTGAGAAGTATCATCACAGCGGGGCTATCATTCTGATGCACAATGTGTCATCGTCGAATGCAGGGGCGCTGGAAAAGGTGATTGCAAATCTGAAGGCAGAGGGGTATCGGTTTGCAAGCTTAAATGAATTAAAATAAATAAAGACTGTCATAACAGGTTCTTATTAGAAAACATGTTGTGACAGTTTTTTTTACAAAAAAATGGCGTATTTATGCGGAATATAGGACTTGCTACAAACTGGTGCTTTACAATTTATACTGTTCGAATAATAATGTTTTCAGGTACCGAAGAAAACACTGATGAAGAAAAGGGGTGAAAGTATGACAGATGAACGGCTAGAGCAATTATTTTCAATTGTGATAACAAAAATAGATGCATTGGAAGATCGTATGACGAAGTTGGAAGATCGTGTATTGAAGCTGGAAGATCGCATAACGAAGCTGGAAGATCGCATAACGAAGCTGGAAGATCGTGTAACGGAAATGGATGCACGGCTGACGGCGAAAATCGAACAAAATACCACTTTGATTGTTGATATCGAAGACCGATTGTGTAAAAGAATGGATAAGCTGGAAGAAACTATGAATGCAAAATATGAGTTGCTTTCTCATGAGCTGAATGGGGTAAAACTGCAGGTAGAATCCTTATATATGCTGCATGATTATAAAACCGGTAATTGTTTGCATCTTGCAGAAGAATCGCACTATGGTGTCAGAAAAAAGAATACAAGCCAAAAGAAATCATGATTCCTTCTTGTATTGCATGGGTAAGTTTGTTAAAATAGCAAAAGGTGAATAGGTTTACCTGTGAAAGGAGAAGAGATAAAAATGGCAAAGACAGTTAGTTTCAATTTTAAAAATGCGAAGGCCATGGCAAGTGATGCAGACATCGCAGCAATCAAGGATCAGGTTGTAGCTGCAAAAGCAACACTTGTGAATAAGACCGGAGAAGGAAATGATTTCCTCGGATGGATTGATCTTCCAGTAGACTATGACAAGGAAGAGTTTGCAAGAATTAAAAAGGCTGCGGCAAAGATTCAGTCAGATTCCGATGTACTTGTTGTCATCGGTATTGGAGGTTCTTACCTTGGAGCAAGAGCTGCCATTGAAGCTTTGAGACACAGCTTTTACAATTCCGTAGATAAGGAAATCCGTAAGACACCGGAGATTTACTATGCAGGAAGCAATATCAGCAGCACATACATGGCTCATCTGCTTCAGGTAATCGGTGACAGAGATTTCTCAATCAATATTATCTCAAAGTCTGGAACGACAACCGAGCCTGGTATTGCAACTCGTATTTTTAAGAAGAAGCTGATTGAAAAATATGGCAAGGCTGAAGCAGCAAAGAGAATCTACGCTACAACCGATAAGGCGAAGGGTGCACTTAAGACACTCGCAACGGAAGAAGGCTATGAGACCTTTGTTGTTCCGGATGATGTAGGAGGACGTTTCTCCGTATTAACAGCAGTTGGTCTGCTCCCGATCGCAGTAAGCGGTGCGGATATTGATAAGCTGATGGAAGGTGCTGCATCCGCAAGAGAGGATTGTCTGGCACAGGATTTCGAGGAATCCGATGCTATGAAGTATGCAGCAGTGCGTAATGTTCTTTACAACAAAGGTAAATCCATTGAGATTCTCGCAAACTTTGAGCCGGCACTTCACTTTGTATCCGAATGGTGGAAGCAGCTCTACGGTGAGAGCGAAGGTAAGGATGGAAAGGGTCTGTTCCCGATGGCAACCGACTTTACAACGGACTTACATTCTCTTGGCCAGTTTATCCAGCAAGGAACACAGAATCACTTTGAGACTGTAATCAATGTGTTGAATCCGACATGTGAAATCATTATGGAGGAAGAAGATACTGATTTGGATGGTCTGAATTACCTTGCAGGAAAGACGGTTGATTTTGCAAATAAGAGTGCCATGAATGGTACGATTCTTGCACATGCAGATGGTGGTATCCCGATTATCCAGGTTGATATCGACCGCGTGGATGAATTTACACTTGGTGAGCTCTTCTACACATTTGAGTTTGCATGTGGTGTCAGTGGTTATACACTTGGTGTGAATCCGTTCAACCAGCCTGGCGTTGAGAGCTACAAGAAGAACATGTTTGCCCTGCTTGGAAAGCCGGGCAACGAGGAGCTTGGAAAAGAGCTTCTTGCAAGAATTAACGGTTAATAAAGAAATAGAAAGATAAAGGTAGTCAATTTTGATACTGTTCATGGTAACATTGTGTCGTGTTACCATGAATGGTACAAAATAGATAGATTTATACGAAAAAAGGTAGATAAGTATTAGAGGTGTACATATGAGCGAATATAATACAAACAACCAAACATCTGTTTGCTCGGGGGGGGGCAAACCAGACACTAAATGAGATGCAATATCAGCTATATTATCCTAATAATTATTACAATTATTATGCACAACAGAATGATTTTGCAAATCAAGGATATGTGTATATGGGTCAAGGGTATTCGTATACAGGTCAAGATTATACGAACTCAGAGTATATGCAGTCAATCGATAAAAAAAATCTTATAGATAAAGAGTTAGTGATAAAATATATTCTTATTATTGCATCGTTATTTTTTCTTTTTGCGCCTGCAATGACATTTTCGAAAGTTAAAATAGAGAAATTGTCATTAAAATTCAACATGTTTGAATTAGTTAGTGTTTCTGATACAGTTAAGTCCAGTAAAAATATATCCCATGTTACAGATTTCTACATAAACAATTATGAAAAAGTAGCCAATATGGCAAAAAATGGTTCTGATAAAGTAGGAGATTTAAAGGATTTTTTATCTAACCTTTCATTTTTGGATTATATTCCTGTTATAAATGCTTATGCTGATAGTTTAGATGGATTTATAGAAGTTTTGCAGAATGTAGAAAATGTATTAAATAAGACTGCTGATATTTTGGAATCCGATTCAAATTTACAGATTGTTGATACCATGAATATTAGCATTGGAAACAAATGGAAATTGATGGTTCTTATTATTGCTCTTTTTTTGTTGGGGATAATGGGAATTTTGTTAGTTGTTTTCGATAAAGTTAAAATCATAATGATGCTGTCGGTAGTGGGAATTGTATTATTTATTATTGCAACCACGACTTTTGAACATATGTTTTTAAGTATGGGATTTGGCGGATATATGATTTTAATAGCATCTCTTGCATATTTTGTATGTGGAATTTGTTGTATTATACGCAATAAAAGGACCAAAACATTGTAATTTTATATTTGTTAAGAGTTGATAATATGCATAGGGTAAGCAGGGAGGTTTCTGATGAAAAAAAATTTAAAAAAAATAATGGTTATTCTTCTTTCAATTTGTATATTGATGGGCTTTCTGTTAGCTCCCAATATGGAAATGGTAAAAGCGGAAGGAAGAATTGCACTTTCTGGACGGGTGCATGTTCAGACGTTTGCAGATCAAAATGGTAAAGTGGTTAATCAAGGAGGGATTGAGACGCTCGTACTTGGTACAAGAGGTTTGGGAAAACGCTTGGAAAGTATCATAATAAATTTAAATAATAATACTGGTTACGAGGGGGCTTTGCAATATCGTGTTCATGTACAGACTTATGGATGGACGGAGTGGAGAAATGCAGGTCAACCAGCAGGAACGACCGGACAGGGAAAGCGTTTAGAAGGGATACAGATGCGTCTTACCGGCGAACTTGCAGAGCATTATGATGTTCGCTATTGTGCACATATTCAGACATATGGTGATAGTCAGGGATGGGTATACAATGGTGCTCTTGCAGGAACAACCGGAGAAGCGAAAAGGTTGGAAGAAATTAAAGTGCAAATAGTGCCGAAATCCTCTGTTTCTACAACACCATCTGTTTCCTATCGTGTACATAGACAGACATATGGATGGGAAAAGAGATGGAGTATAAATGGTGATGTAAGTGGGACAACCGGGGAAGCAAAGCGACTCGAAGGAATAACAATAACAGTAAATGATAATCAATATAGTGGCGGTGTTACATATCGAACGCATGTACAAAGTTACGGTTGGATGTCTTGGGTCAGCAATGGAGAAATGTCAGGAACGCAGGGGCAGGCGAAAAGACTTGAGGCAATTCAAATCAAGCTGACAGGAGATTTGGCAAATTATTATGATATTTACTACCAAGTTCATGTACAGAGTTATGGTTGGACAGATTGGGTAAAAAATGGTGTATCTGCGGGAACCATGGGACAGGCAAAAAGATTAGAGGCAATTCGGATTCTTTTGGTAACAAAAAATGGGACACCTCCTCAAAACATGTGGGGGTCTGGTACAAATGGAGAAAATAATGGGTGTCAACATGAATGGACACCAAACATGGTTCATTTTGATGCAGTAACACGAACGGATTTTCTTCCGAGTTACCGAGATGTATTTCCGCATTCCTTTTGTAATGGGTGTGGGTCGGACACGCAGATATTGAATGATGATCCATACGATTGCCCTTACTGTGAAAGTAGTGGTTGGCATGGGATTTTTTCTGCGACAACAAAGGAGCCATATATATCGGTCAAAGAAGTTACTGAACGGCCGGAGTATAATCTTGTAGAAAGCTATGAGTGTAAAAAATGTGGACTTGTAGTAGAAAATGAGAGTGAAAAGGCAAGAATAAAAGAATTGAGAGAGCAAGGGCATGTTCATAGTTGGACTCCGGTTTATGGGGAATCTCATGACAGTATGGTGTTACGTGGAAGTGCGAATGATATATTTTGGTCTGACGAGTGTGCAAAATGTGGAATGAGTCTTGCAACTTTTTTTCAGACAACAACATTACAAACTTATAAATCGAATTTGGATGAGTGGTGTACAGAATTTAAATATGCACATAAAGAAAATCACCCATATAAGACGGCAGGAACACCGGGACTAAATGAAGCCGCAATTGACCATTTAAAAAACTGCTTTGGTATGGATAAACTTGTTATGTATTCATATGATGAGGTGATTGGATTTAAATGTAAAACTTGTGGACAAACTAAGGCTTGTGATGATAAAGACATAGAGTGTACTATGGCAGAAAACTATATATATAAAGAGATTGAGTATTGGAAAAATGCTATAATAGAATCGGGAGATACATTGCCGATTGATTATAGTCAAATCACGAGAGAATCCGGCTATGAACTTCATAATGGAAATGTATACTACTACAAAACATTAAAAGGAAATAAGGAGTATACAAGAAAATTTGTGAATGGTCAAGAAGATTGGAATTACAGTTTGAATGTGAGTTCTAACACAAGTACAGGTATAGGGAAATTAAAGCGAGGGAATGAAATTATATATACATTTCGTTATGACCCGTATAAATGGGGGGAACAAGCAGAAAATGCAAGCTTAGAGACTGCTGTTAATGTACCTTCCAGTGACATTATTGAAGAATATTTCAGATATGTTCATGTTGGAGATTTAATTTATAAATATGAGGTTACGGATGGAGAATTAGGACAACTATTACAGATATACGATCAATATTTTGAACCTATCAATTAATCTTTTTGGTTTGAACCTGAATCAAAAATAAAGAAGTAAAAAATCATTGTATAATATTATTTCTTCTGGGAATACTCTCTTATGTAACAGTTATTACAGAGAAAAGGAGATAGGTTATGGCAGGAAATAATAATCAGTCAAACGAACAAAAAAACAACCAGAGAAATAATACAGGCAGCAATCAGACAAACAAGGAAACTGCATCAAATGCAAAGGCTTCAAACAGCCAGAAGAACAGTCAGAAAAATAACACAAGTAACAGTAATAACTGTTACTAACCCCCTCCACATGTGAAAATCTGCGAAGCAGATTTTTGCGTAGCCCCGGTCCATTGTCGAAGACAATTTTGCATGGACCGGGGTTCCTTTTTTTGTGCAGTCATAAAGTTCCTTTCCTATTTGCTCAGCATATACTATAGATAAGAGAAGCTCTGTATTACATTATGAGCAAAAAAGGAGGCGGAACGATGAGATTTCATAATATTAATATTCGAAATATTTTGAGTGAAGCGTTGAACTATGGAGGAATCATTGTGGACGTAAGAACTAGTGAAGAATTTGCCCAAAGTCATATCCCTATGGCGATAAATCTGCCTCTTTGCGAACTGCAGGCAGGAAATATTTCTCTTCCAAAGGGAAAAGTGATTTTGGTGTATTGTGCAAATGGAGGAAGCAGTGCACTGGCTGCGAGTATATTGTCGGAAAAAGGGTATAAGGTCATCAATACGGTGGGTGGATTGTCAAGTTATCACGGAGCTCTCACGCGGGGTAAAAAAATGTGAGGGAATTTGTGGTATGTGTTGACTTAATCGAAAGATAAATTTACAATGATATTAATTATGTTTTGATGAAAGAGGTCATGACAGTACATGGGATTAAGTTATGAATTGATAGCGCCGTGCCATTTTGGATTGGAATCGGTGTTGAAACGTGAAATATTGAATCTTGGATATGAAATTGTAGCTGTGGAAGACGGGCGCGTCACATTTCGCGGAGATGAATCGGCGATTGCCCGTGCAAATATATTTATCAGAACGGCAGAGCGGATATTACTGAAGATGGGTAGCTTTCGGGCTGCGGATTTTGACGAACTGTTTGAGGGGACGAAGGCAATTCCGTGGGAGGAATATCTTCCGCGGGATGCAAAGTTCTGGGTTACAAAGGCAACGACAAACAAGAGCGCGCTGTTCTCGGGAAGTGCGATACAATCGATTGTGAAAAAGGCGATTGTGGAGCGTATGAAACAGACATACCGTGTTGAGCGGTTTGAGGAGGATGGGGACGAGTATCCAATCCGTGTGTTTATATTTAAGGATACGGTTTCCATTGGGCTTGATACATCCGGGACATCCCTGCACAAGCGCGGATACCGGCAGCTCGTCGGAAAGGCTCCGATTTCCGAGACATTGGCAGCAGCACTTTTGATGCTGACACCGTGGAACAAAGACCGTGTACTTGTGGATCCATTCTGCGGGAGCGGTACTTTTCCGATTGAGGCGGCGATGATTGGTGCAAATATCGCACCGGGGATGATGCGTGAGTTTGTATCGGACAGCTGGGAAAAGGTGATACCGAAGAAGGCATGGTATCAGGCATATGATGAGGCGGAGGATATGGTTCTGCGGAATGTGCAGATGAATATCCAGGGCTATGATCTGGATCCGGAAATCGTGAAATGTGCGATGGCAAATGCGAAGGCAGCAGGTGTTGAGCAATATATTCATTTTCAGGCGCGGGACGTAAAGGACCTGCGTCATCCGAAGCATTATGGATTTATCATTACAAACCCTCCGTATGGTGAACGTCTGGAGGAAAAAGCGGCTCTTCCGGCTTTGTATGAAACCATCGGAGAAAGCTTCCGGGGCCTGCCGGACTGGTCGATGTATCTGATTACCTCTTATGAGGATGCGGAAAAGTATATCGGACGAAAGGCGGACAAGAACCGCAAAATATACAATGGTATGATTAAGTCCTATTTCTATCAGTTTATGGGACCGAAACCACCAAGACAACCGAAAGGAAATGAGCAGTAATTTGAAGAAAGTATGGATATTTCCGGTGCTGATTGCAGTGCTGGTTACAATTACATTTTTTCTTGGACGAAACCCTGTGAAGACGATTGACGAATCCGATACGATTGCGTCATGTGGAGAAGCGTTTGGAGCAAATATTCGCTCTCGTATGAACGAAGATGATGTGATTATCACGGTGGGTGGCGGAAGCATGGAGGAGTTCGGCTTTGCATTTTATGTCAGTGAGAATATGCATCTGATGGTCGAGGGCGAATTTTTAAGAAGTCTGCTTTTATGCTCCGTGCAACGGTATCCGGATGGAACCGTGCTTGTCATGAAGGGGGATAACAAGATTGAACTGGCTATCGGTAAAGATACAGCTACGGTGAATCGTAAAACAGAGGTTGACCTTGGTGACAGTGTGTATCTTGATGAGGAAACAGATAGTCTGATTTTTCCGATTGACCATATTGCAGAGTACCTAAGTTACCAGGTCGAGTACCATGTGGAAGAAAAGTGGGTTGATCTTGCCATTCTTCCGGGAGAGGTTGCGCTTCCGGAGCGTTATGATATGCGTGATTACGGAAGGGTAAGTCCTGTGCGCGATCAGGGGCGGTATGGTACATGCTGGGCATTTGCTTCGCTCGGAGCACTTGAAACGACGGTTAGGCCGATGGAGAATAGTATCTTTTCTGTCGATCATATGTCGATGTGTAATAGCTATGCATTGGACATAAACAGCGGGGGCGAGCATACGATGAGTATCGCCTACCTTGCGGCATGGCAGGGACCTGTGTACGAGAAGGATGACCCGTATGGGGACGGCATGAGTGATCCGAATCTGTCGGCGGAGAAACATCTTGAGGAGGCGCTTATTATAAACGGCCGGGATGATGAGACGATTAAGAGTGCAATCTTCCGATATGGAGCGATTGAGACATCTATCTATTCGGCCATGGAGTATGCGGACAGTTATTCCATGTATTATTCGAGTGAATACGCGGCCTATTATTATGACGGAGATGAGACGCCGAACCATGATGTCGTGGTTGTTGGATGGGATGACAACTACTCAAGGGAGAATTTTACGATTCGTCCGGAGGGCGATGGTGCATATATATGTAAGAACAGCTGGGGTGAGGAATTCGGCGATGACGGTTATTTCTACGTCTCCTATTATGATACAAAAATCTGTAACAAGTCGGTTGTTTATACGAGGGTAGGAGACAAGGATAATTATGACAATATCTATCAGACCGATAAACTCGGCTGGGTCGGACAGCTTGGGTTTTCCAAGGAGGATGCATATTTCTCTAATGTTTATAAGGCAGGAGTCGATGAGGAGCTGGCGGCTGTTTCCTTTTATGCGACAGATAAGAATACGGAATTTGAGGTTTATGTTGTGCGCGATTTTCAGGATGTGGATTCGTTTAAGGAGCGTGAATTTGTTGTGTCGGGAAGCATGAAGCATGCCGGTTATTACACAGTTGATTTTCCGGAGGCGATACCGCTTGAAGACTATGAACGTTACGCGGTCATTGTGAAAATACATACGCCGGGCGCCGTGCACCCGATTGCCATTGAGTACAATGCGGATGAACGGTCGGCAAGCTTTGACATCAGTGATGGTGAGGGATATATCAGTTTGTATGGCGAGATGTGGCATCGTGCGGAGACGTCCGAGAAGTGCAATGTGTGTCTGAAGGCATTTACGAACCGGACAGGAACAACAAAAAAGAAGACGAAAAATGCGGCAAACGAGACGATAAATACAGCGACGGACACGGACGCTGAAAGGTGAGTGCGAAAGGGAAGAAAAGATGAAGAAGATTATTTTTGCGACAGGAAATGAGAATAAGATGGTGGAGGTGCGCATGATCCTTGCGGACTGCGGATATGAAATCGTATCCATGAAGCAGGCAGGGATTGATATCGATATTGTGGAGAACGGAAGCACCTTTGAAGAAAATGCGTCGATTAAGGCGACTGCCATTAGTAAGCTCCCGGAGGCTTACGGCTGTGTCGTGCTCGCAGATGACAGCGGGCTTGAGGTTGATTATATGAACGGGGAGCCGGGTATCTATTCTGCGAGATGGGAGGGTGTCGACACACCATACAGCGTGAAGAATCAGAAAATTATTGACCACCTCGCCGGTGTGCCGGACGAGCAGCGTACTGCGCGGTTTGTGTGTGCGATTGCTGCAGCATTTCCGGATGGTTCGGTTGTGACAAGACGCGGAACTATCGAGGGTCGTATCGCATATGAGCCGGCAGGTGAGAACGGATTTGGTTATGACCCGATCTTCTATGTGCCGGAGCTTGGGAAAACGACTGCTGAGATTGCACCGGAGGATAAAAACAAAATCAGCCACAGAGGACGTGCGCTGGAGATGATTCGGGAGATTTTGTAGATGTGGCGTGTACTTGTGATGAGTGATTCTCATGGAAACAGTGAGAATGTAAAAAGAGCGATAGAAAAAACGCGGGAAGAAGCTGGTGATTTCCAGCTTCTGATTCATCTTGGTGATGTGGGGGATGCGCGGGAAGTCGAGGCACTTGCCGGTGTGCCGTGTTATATTGTGCGTGGCAATACGGATTATGACACAAAATTGAGAGAGGTGAATGTTATTCTGGTGGGAGAGCATCGCCTGTTTTTGACACATGGACACCGATATGGCGTGCACGGCTCTCTGCTTGCACTTCGAAATGCAGCTCTGGAAAATGATTGTGATATCGCGATGTACGGACATACCCATGTGCCGTTTTTGGACGAGGATCCGGATGACGTCACAATCTTGAATCCGGGAAGTCTTACTTATCCGCGGCAGGAAGGAAAAAAACAGACCTTCGTGGTGATGGAAGTGGATGATGAAGAGGAAGTGACATATGAATTTTATAATTTATGACAAGGAGAAGATTGGTTGAAAAAAGGTGATATTTGTGAAGGAATCATAGAAAAATACGACTTTCCGAACAAGGCGAGCTTCATGGCCGAGGATCGCAAGGTGACCGTAAAGGGGGCGCTGCCGGGGCAAAAGGTGCGCTATATGGTGACGAAAAAGAAGAGTGGTATGGCGGAAGGAAAACTGCTTGAAGTTATAGAGCGGGGAGCAATCGAGGACGCAGAGCCTGACTGCCCGTATTTTGGCATGTGCGGAGGCTGTGCGTATCAGACGCTTTCGTACCCGAATCAGCTTGCCTTAAAGGAAGGCATGGTAAAGAAGCTGCTTGACCGTGTGCTGCTGGCGGAGGATTCTAATTCTAAGGATTACATATGGGAAGGAATACTCGGTTCGCCGTCCCAGACCGCTTACCGTAATAAGATGGAATTTACATTTGGTGATGCCTATAAGGATGGACCGCTTGCACTCGGACTTCATAAAAAAGGAAGCTTTCATGATATCCTGTCTGTGACAGGCTGTCGGATTATCGGGGAGGATTGGAGTAAAATCCTTTCCGGCAGTGAGACGTTTTTTGCTTCGAAAAATGTGCCATTTTTCCATCGCATGCGGCATGAGGGTGTACTTCGTAATCTTGTTATCCGTCAGTCACATGCATCAGGGGAATTCCTGATCAATCTTGTTACATCCACACAGTGGGAGATATACGGATTTGACAAAGATGAGATTTTGCAGGCGTATGTGGAGCAGTTGCTTGCGCTTGAAAAGGAAGATGATTTTACCGGAAGGATTGCCGGTATTTTATATACAGAAAATGATGTGCTGGGAGATGTGGTACAGAGCGACCGGACCATCGTATTGTACGGAAAGGATTTTATTGAGGAGGAGCTGCTTGGGCTTACATTTCAGATTTCTCCATTTTCCTTTTTTCAGACGAACACAGCCGGATGTGAGGTGCTCTATCAAATGGCGCGGGATTACATCCTGGCAGGAAGCGTGATGCAGGGCGCAGGAAATGACAAGATTGTGTTTGATTTATATAGCGGGACCGGAACGATTGCACAGATGATGGCACCTGTAGCGAAGAAGGTCATCGGCATCGAAATCGTGGAAGAGGCAGTGGAAGCGGCGAAGAAAAATGCGGAACAGAACGGACTATCAAATTGCGAGTTTATTGCCGGGGATGTACTCTTAGCTATCGATCTGGTGGATGACAAACCGGATGTGATTATCTTAGATCCACCCCGGGATGGCGTGCATCCGAAGGCACTGGAAAAGATACTTGCCTTTGGCGTCGATGAGATGGTGTACATCAGCTGCAAGCCGACTTCCCTTGCCAGAGATCTGGAGACGATTATCAAGCGGGGGTATCAGGTGCAGCGGGTGTGCTGTGTGGATCAATTTCCGAGGACGAATCATGTGGAGACAGTGTGTTTGCTGTCGCGTAAAGCACCAGTTTAAGCGGGTTTCAGGGCTTTTTTGAAGATTATGAATCTGTGTTTTTAGCAGGAAAAAATGTATATAGAACCAAGTGATTATAGAAGGGTGCAAAAAACAGAGCAGCAAAGGTTGTACGCCGGAATAGTACCGATGGAAAATTGTTGTCCGCGAATAGTTGCACCCTTGTTTTTAATTGATTTTCGGCGCCTTTCCGCTTATAATATACATAGTGGTTTATTGTTGTATTTTGTAGAGGTGAAAGATATGGAATACATGACAGTCAAGGAAGCATCTAAAAAATGGAACTTATCAGAACGGAGGCTTCAAACAATATGTAATGAGGGGCTCATACCAGGTGTATTGAAATTTGGAAATGCATGGGCTATCCCGAAGAATGCTGAGAAACCAATTGACAGAAGAATTAAATCCGGAAAATATATAAAGTCATGATATGAGTACGAATACGTATTGTACGAGAAAGGAGGCTCTTTATGGGAAATATTACACCAAATGCAGCACAACTTGAAGCTATCAATTTAATTGATGGACCATTGTTGATTTCGGCAGGTCCTGGAACAGGAAAGACTGCAACTCTTGTTAATCGCTATGCAAATATGGTCAATAATTATGGAATAAAGCCAGAAAATATTTTAATGGCAACATTTACAGAAAAAGCAGCTAAAGAAATAGTAACTCGTATTTCAGCGGTCATTCCTGATTTTGATTTAAATGATGTCTATATAGGAACTTTCCATTCTATCTGTTTAAGGATAGTAAGAGATAATATTGCGTTTATTCCGGGATTAAAAAAAAATTTTACTCTTATGGATGACTTTGATCAGAAGTATTTTTTGTATCAAAAACTAACATACGACTTTTCAAAGTTGCCTAATTTCAGTTACTTAGATTTTGGAAATAGAGGTATTTGGGATAAAGCATCAATTTTGGCGGATTGGTTAAATGGATTGGCAGAAGAACAAATCGATGTTCATGAATTACTTTGTTCTCCGAATCCACAATTTGTAGCATTGGGAGAAGCTAAACTGCTATATGATCAGCTTTTGGAAAGTACAAATAGATTAGATTTTGCAACAATACAGGCAACCGCATATAAATTGCTTTGTGATAATGAAAATATACTTCAAAAATATCAAGAACTTTTTAAGTATATGATGATAGATGAGTATCAGGATACAAACTCTATTCAAGAGAAAATCATTTTTCTGTTATCTAAAACTCTAAATATATGTGTAGTTGGTGATGATGATCAATCTATGTATAGGTTTAGAGGGGCAACGATAAAAAATATCCTGGGATTTCAAGAGAAGTTTGAAGAAGGAAAATGTAAAGAAGTTAAGTTGACGACAAATTATCGATCTGAGCCAGAAATCATTGAGTTATATAATAAATGGATGACCGATTATTCCGAGGATTTTTTTACGTGGAATGGATATAGAATTGAAAAGAAAATTGTACCAAGTGAAGGGAAGAAGAGAAAAACAGGTACGCCACCAGTTTTAAGAATTTCTGGTGATTCGGTTGATGATTGGTGTGAAAATATATACTGTTTCTTAACCAATATGCGCGAAAATGGATACATAGATAATTATAATCAGGTTGCTTTTTTGTTTAGATCTGTAACAAATGACAAAGCAAAGCACCTTGCTAACTATTTAGAAGAACATGGTGTTCCGGTATATTCTCCTCGTTCAAAAATGTTTTTTGATAGAGAGGAGATTAAAGCCTGTATTGGAATAATTCTTCATTTGTTTAGTGATTTTGAAGAAGAGCTTCTTGAAGACGACAGTACATGGTTTGAAGACATGGTTAATTATTATAATGAATGTTTAGATGTTGCCTATGAACTAATGGATGAAGATTCAGCTCTTGAAGAGTGGGTTTCATACAGAATGAAAGAGTTAGCTGACCTAAAAGGAAACACCGATTATGCCTTCACGAGACTGCTTTATCAAATGTTTACATTTGACTATTTTAAAGAAATTATTGATACGGATTTAGCATCGGGAGTTGCAGATCAGAGAGCGATACGTAATCTTGCAATTATGACCAATATTCTTTCTAAATTTGAATCAATTGAAAGAGTAGAAGTTATTTCAAGTGAAAAGAAAATTCGTATTTTACAAAAATTATTTAGAACGTACTTTAGATTTCTGATGAAAGGTGGAATGGAAGAGTATCAGGATGAGAGTGAGTATGCGCCAAGTGGTTGTGTATCGTTTATGACTGTTCATCAATCGAAAGGCATGGAGTTTCCTATTGTTATTGTAGACTCACTTTATGATTCCCCAAGAAAAGAAAATGAATCAATTTTGAATGAAGTATACGATGAATTCTCTGACAGAAATAATTTTGAACCGGAAGATGATATAAAATTTTATGATTTTTGGAGAAGGTATTATGTAGCATTTTCTAGGGCTGAAAGTTTATTAGTATTAACAACACCGATAGTATCGAGTGGAAGAAGTCAGTCTCCAAGCAAGTATTTTTGTTCGTTATGGGATTCAATTATGCCATATGATATAAATATGGATTTTGATGAGTTCTGTTTTAGAGATGTTAAGAAATCTGAATTGAAACAGTCTTATGCATTTACTACTGACATTTCAAAGTATGAGAGATGTTCGCTTGAATACAAAATGTTTAGGGAATTAGGATTTAGTGAGATTAGAGTGGGATCAACTTTATTTGGATCTTTAGTACATGAAACCATAGAAGATATTCATGATGCTATTTTGCGTAATGAGGCGGAAACTGTATTAGATAACTTGGAAGGATGGTTTGAACAAAATTATCAGGGACTTGTATTAACAGAACATAGTTATTTGGCTCCTTCTTCTAAAGCTGCTGCTATGAGGTATGTTTATAACTATTTCAATAATTCAAGAGATATGTGGGAAAATATTAGGGAGGCTGAAGTTAGATTAAGTTACCCTAATGATGATTACATTTTAAATGGACAGGTTGATATGTTAAAGGGGCAAGGAGACACTGTAGAAATTGTTGATTTCAAAACCGGTGATAAGCCTCAAAAGATGACAGATTCAATGCTCCAAAGTTATGAAAAGCAATTACAGGTGTACGCACATTTAGTAGAACAAAAATATGGTGTAGAAGTATCAAAAATGAAACTGTATTATTTGAGTGCAACGGAGGATCCTGTAATTTCCTTCAAGAAAGATGATAAAAGAATAGCTGATATGTTGGATGAGTTTTCAGGAGTGGTACATAAAATTGAAAACCATGATTATTCTACAAGAACAAAAGATAC
>JBJEMZ010000169.1:0-1734 GCA_051879935.1 Wujia sp. | reverse complement strand
TTCAGGTGTCGTACTCTCTCTGGCAAGTTTCCGGGAGAAGGAAGACGGAAGTACCCCCATTCTCTTTGCAAGATCCGCCTTTGTGACCCCGAGCTCCGTACATACAATATTGATTGTTTCTGCTGTCTTCATATAACCAGTCCTATCTTTTTTTGCTTTGTTTGTGTGTTACGTTTTTGTTAGTATAACACTTTTGACATATATATACAAGTGCAATTAATGATATCTCGCCTGTCGGCTTATTGCATACAAAAACACCCAGACTGTTACATCTGAGTGTTTCAGCATCCTATACAGCATCTAAATACTATACTTATGTGGAAACCGCAAAACGCCCTTTCATGAGATAGATTCCTAAAACAGCGTTGAAAACAACTGCCGAAAATGTGCTGAATCTCTCAAACAGACCGAACACCGCTTTCGGTAACAAGGCTGTACCGATCGGACCAATCAGCATGGCAAAAAGACAGACAATTGCCCATATGCTAAGCGAATGAATCTGCTCCTTCTTTGCGCCGATTGCTACCAGCACCAAGGACGCAAGCGAGAACACTACCACCAATACTGTCACGACAAGATGCATCACATTCTGCGGATTCGATGCCGGCGCATCGCTCACCCAAGGAAAAAGATTGTATCCAACACAGCATACCCATTCCATAGCGGCAAAAAAATAGATGCCAAGCTTCAATACATTTGATTTGCAAAAAGCCACACCCACACAAACTGCCATGATGGAAACCAATCCACATGGCCCAAACAATGCGTTTAACTGACCGGCAAGCGCCTCAGATGGCGCCCCTTTCGCACTCAAATCACTAACTGCCATGCTCATCCAGTCATAACCCGGATATGCAAGCGGCGAAAATACCACCATCGCCGTGTATGATAACAAGCTTATTACGCCCAATATTCCAAGCTTACTCAATCTTTTTTCTATCATAATTTATTTCATCCCTTTCTAATCTGCCGAATACACTCTGCAAAACTCATCTATATACTGCTCGAGAATACCCTCCGATTGATTGCTCCCTGCCATACAATCATCCATTCTGAAATCAAGGATTGCATGAATTCCCATAGCAAACGAAACTGCCACAGCATCAATATCCTCAAAGTATGCTACCTTCTTTGCCATAATCGCATAAAAAAGCTGTTTGGTTGCCCAAATCATAGTTTTTGTCTCAGAAACCATGATTTCAGCGGCAATCGGATTTAATGTCTTCTCCGATATGATTACCTTATAAAATCTCTCCATCTGCGTATTCCGGTTCATGCTGTCATAGGATAAAACCGTCCCCATCAGGATCTCCTTCAAATCTTTTCCCTCAACATAGCTGCCATAATCAAACCCACCGATTTCTCTGTTCTGATTCGCCTGTTTTCGTAAAAATGTATACATCTCAGAAATAATTTCATCCTTAGACGAAAAATGACTATACAAAGTTGATTTTTTTATGCCGGCTTTCTCAGCAATCTGTGACATGGATACGCTTCGCAGTCCATTCTCACAAGCCAGTTCCAACGTAGCCATTATAATATTTTCTTTATTCTTATTCATAGATTCGCCTCCTTGGTCGTTATTATACGACCGAACGGTCGGTTAAGTCAATAAAAAAGAACCCCAACCATGAGGTTCTTTTTCGGCAACTCATATTTCATGTGCATTTCAGGTTCGAAGATTGCCCTATCTTTTTATCAGCATGTAAAATATGCTGAATCAGCCATCCGATT
>JBJEMZ010000168.1:0-8250 GCA_051879935.1 Wujia sp. | reverse complement strand
AAATTATTGCATAAATTGGGGTATTAAAATGATAAAAATAGCATTTATCTGTGTCCACAATTCCTGCCGAAGCCAGATTGCGGAGGCACTTGGAAAATATCTGGCATCTGATGTGTTTGAAAGCTATTCCGCAGGGACGGAGACAAAACCGGAGATAAATCAGGATGCAGTCCGTATCATGAAACAATTATATGGAATCGATATGGAACGGACACAGTATTCAAAATTGATTTCCGATATTCCTGAGCCGGATATGGCAATCTCCATGGGGTGCAATGTGGGATGCCCTTTTATTGGCAGACCATTTGATGATAACTGGGGGCTTGACGATCCGACAGGAAAACCGGATGAAGAATTCGTGAGGGTGATAAAGGAAATCGAGGCGAAGATTTTGAAATTAAAAGCTTTGCTTGACGAAAAATAAGATATCTGCTAAATTAAAATTGAACATGTTCAATTTTGAAAAAAGGGGTTATTTCGACTTTGAAAACATTAAAAGCAGATATCGCAAAAGAGAAAATAAAAAATGCCGCGGCAAAGCTGATGGCGGAATGCCAGCATCCGTCCGAGGTCACTTCCCGGGCAATCGCAGAAGAAGCAGGCGTGCAGCTTGCCATGATTAATTATTACTTTGGTTCAAAAGAGGAACTATTATTCTGTCTGTTTCAAGACTTATCAAAAGAACAGTTTCAAGGTATTCCGGAGATTTATGAAACGATAAAAGGTAATCTTTCCCCAAAGGAAAAACTAAAAAAGATTCATTATTATATGATATCCCTGATGCTTGAGCATTATGTTTACATGCAGGCGGTGCTTGGACATGTATTGCTGCACAGGGATTTATCCCAGGGCTTAAACAGTCTTCCTTTCGTGATAGAGCATTATAAGGGCAGAAAAACAGAAGCGGAATGCAAGCTGATCTCCTATGAGATGTCCAGCGCGATGCAGCTTGCGGTGTATCGAAAAGACGTATTGAAAGATTTTTGCGGAATGGATTTATCTGATGAAGCGGAGCGAAAGAAATTTGTAGAGGATCAGATTGATTTGTTCCTGATTGATTAGATATGGGGAGAGAAAAGCCATGGAATATATCATTAGCCTGAAACAAAAAACAACAAAAAACAAAGTGGAGGATGACCGGATCGGTGGAAAAGCGGCTTCTCTTATGCGGATGTGCAATGCCGGTTTTCCGGTTCCGGAGGGGTATGTAATCCCTGTTTACGCATGGGATAACGATGGACTAAAAAAAGAGGCAAAGGAAGAATTTGGCAGGTTTATCGGAACGCTATCAGATCAATGTACCTATGCTGTCCGTTCTTCTGCAGTTGGAGAGGATGGAGCAGCGTATTCCTTTGCAGGAACCTATGATACAAAACTGGATGTCGCGCGGGATGGTATTTTGGATGCGGTAGAGGAGATTGCAGCTTCCGCAAATGCAGAGCGCGTGAAACTCTATGCGGAAAACCATAAGATCACAGAAGGAAAAATCGCGGTAGTTATCCAGCAATATGTGAAGCCGGAATTTGCGGGGGTGTTATTTACTGCAGATGTCATCACGGGAAGCAGTGCAAAGATGGTAGGAAACTATGTAAGAGGCTGCGGGGAACGCCTGGTTTCCGGCGAGGAAACGGGTTTGGAATTTACTTTTGATGCCATGCATTTTGCATATACCGGGGAACAGGAATTAAAACCATACGCAAAAAAATTATTTCACTATGCTGTAAAAATAAGGAATCTGTATGGATGTCCTATGGATATAGAATGGGCAGTTTCGGGTGGAAAGCTGTTTCTCCTGCAGGCACGTCCGATTACGACTTTGTGCCGTTTTCACAGGGATACATATGAGATAAATGGTTCCCGATCGGGAGAATATTTGTTTTCCAAAACAAATGTCGGTGAGATTTTTATGTGTTCGGTATCCCCGGCAACTTACAGCATCCTGGAAATGATTTGTGAATCCTTGGGAATGCCGGATTTTATAGATAATATTTGTGGGCAGGCATATTGCAATCTGAGTGTACTATGTTCCCTGTTTGTATCATTTGGAGTCTCGAAAAAGAAAGCGTATGAGATTATCTCGGATATTGCAGGGGCGATACCGGAGGGTGTTGAGATTCCGATATTTCCGTTTGATCGGTCTGCCTTTTTGAAAAATATCAGAAAGATTATATTTGGCAAACGAAGAAAATTTGATGAAGAGATAACAAACATTCCCAAAAAAGAGTTTAAAGAGAATATGAGTGTAATCGGAGACAGGCTGATAGAAGGAATCCACAGCCAGTCATCCAATGAGGGCATAAAACGATATTGGGAAACGCATTGTAACGCGTATCTGATCAAGGTGCTCACGACAATCGTGTCCTCTCTCTCCTTAAAATCTCTTCTGAAGACGAGACAGCAATTTGTGGAGATTGTAGGGGAGGAGAAGGCAAATGTACTATGCTCGAACAGTTCGAAGGACGGTGTGCTTGAGAGCATGAAGCCTCTGCTTGCATTGGAGGATGTCATAGACGGTAAAATGAGCAAAGAGGAATACATGCGGTGTTATGGACATCGAAGTGTCAATGAGATGGAGCTGTCCTGCCCGTATCCGTATGAAAATCCGGCGTTCCTGGAGGAACGTATACAGCAGCACAAGGCATCCGGCATAAGTGTACATAAGATGAAGGAAGAACAGAATGTACGCTTTATGCAGGCAGTTCGTGAATTTAAAGAGCAATACCCACAAAAGGCCGGCTGGCTGGATAAAAAGCTGACAGCCTTTGCAAAGGCTAATTATGAGCGGGAAAGAGTGCGGAGCCAGGCGGTAAAGTTATTTTGCATGATGCGGGAATTTTTGCTCAAGGTATCGGAATTAAACGGGATCGGTGATGATGTATTTATGCTGTATTTTCAGGAAACGCTGGCATTTCTGGGTGGAGACTCCTCCGTGCTTGAGAATATTCCGGCAAGGAAAAAACAGTATCAGACATATTGTTCCTATCCTGCTTTTCCAAATATCATTGTAGGGAGGTTTTCACCGGAGGAATGGATGGAAAGTCAGAATCGGCGTGTCGATTTCTGGAAGGCCGGAAGTACGGTTTCCGCAAGTGCAGATATAAAAGGCTATGCCGGAGCGTCCGGAATTGTGGAAGGAACAGTTCGCGTATTGCGGGATACGTCGGAGGCAGCAGCCTTACAGCCGGGAGAGATTCTTGTGACAACCGCAACCAATATAGGTTGGACGATGCTGTTTGCAAAAGCGTCCGCAATCATAACGGATATCGGAGCGCCTTTATCCCATGCAGCCATCGTAGCCAGAGAATTTGGAATACCTGCTGTGGTAGGATGTGGAAATGCAACTGAGCTGTTACATACGGGAGACATTGTTCGGGTGGACGGCTCCGCCGGGGTGGTCACAATTGTGGAAAGATAGCATTTGTTCATAAAAATGTTGATTTGCATTGCAACATAAGAGTATTATTTATGTGTCAAATTATTTTCCACTTCAATATACTAATATAAGAGCATAATTTGGAGTGGAATATAGTATGGAAGAAAAGACGAATGCGCTTGCCAATACCTGCAGTTTCATGAATGTATCACCGATTCTGGTGGATCTGCCATACCCACCGATTCAGGTGAAGGAGCGGAATCCGCGGATTGCCAACCTGCTCACTGTGGATTATTGTGGTTCGGTTTCGGAGATGTCTGCAATCACGCAGTATATCAACAACGAGAGCAGGCTGTCGCGGGAGCGGTGTCAGATGGCACAGACGATCTTAGGTATTGCAATGGCAGAGATGATTCATCTGCAGAAGCTGGCGGAGTTAATTATATTGCTTGGCGGCAATGTGGATTATGTGGCAAGATATCGGGATGGGCAGCAGAGAATGTGGACACCGCAGTATATTATGTTGGCAGACAATGCAGGCAAGATTCTTCAGGCGGGCATTGAGTCGGAGAAGGCTGCCATTAATCAGTACCGGTCGCACATGAAGATGATAGGGGATACAAATGTCAATGCAGTGCTTGCGAGAATTATAAAGGATGAGGAATACCATATTATGCTGCTTCAATCCTGGATGTGACGAGACGCTCATAGGATGCAAAGCATCCTATTTAGGATAGCGCCGAGGAACTGCCGCCGAACGAAGAGAGGGGGCAATACCCGAAGACGAGACGCTCATAGGATGAGAAGCGGCATATTTTAGATAATGAGGTGAAATTGCCATGAAAGTGACCGTTGCAATCGATTCATATAAAGGAAGTATGAGTTCCATGGAAGCCGGAACTGCTGCAAAGGCGGGCATTTTGCGCGTGATAAAGGATGCGGATGTCTGCGTGTTTCCGGTTGCGGATGGCGGAGAAGGAACCGTGGATGCCCTGGCGTACGGAAAAGAAAACCGGAGACAGCATGAAATACGTGTGACCGGTCCGCTGGGTGCGCCTGTCGATGCATCCTATATTACATATGATAGTGAATGTGGTATGACAGCGGTCATTGAAATGGCATCTGCTGCGGGGCTTGCACTCGTCCCGCCGGAAAAGAGAAATCCGATGTATACAACGACCTATGGCGTGGGTGAGATGATTCGGGACGCTGTCAATCGGGGATGCCGACAGTTCATCGTTGGCATCGGTGGCAGTGCAACAAATGATGGCGGAATCGGCATGCTGCAGGCGCTGGGCTATCGTTTTGTGGACGCCTGCGGAGAAGATGTTCCGTTTGGGGCAGCCGGTTTGGAGAAGCTTTCGGACATTTATTTTGAGGATGTCATGCCGGAGCTTTCCGGTTGTACATTTCGCGTTATGTGTGATGTGAAAAATCCTCTGCTTGGAGAGCGGGGATGCAGTGCTGTCTTTGCACCACAAAAGGGAGCGGATGCGTCCATGATTGAACGGATGGAGCGAAGTATGCGACATTATGCGGATTTGGTGGAGCATATTGCAGGCTGTGATGAGGGACCATTAAGAGTGGGGAATCATCAAGGGAAATACAGTATCAGAGACAGAAGAAACAGTTTTTGCATGGGAACTGACCGAAATAGCGAAGGCGCCGGAGCAGCAGGCGGACTTGGCTATGCATTTTTGATGTTTCTGTATGGGAAGCTTGAACGTGGAGTGGATGTCATATTGCAGGAGCTTAACCTGGAGCAGGCGATTGTGGATTCGGATTATGTCATAACCGGAGAGGGAAGACTGGATGCGCAGACCATTATGGGAAAAGCACCTGCCGGGGTGGCGGCGCTTGCAAAAAAACACGGCAAGAAAGTACTTGCATTTGCCGGATGTATCGGCGAAGGTGCCAAAATATGTTGTACAAGTGGTTTGATGGATGCGTATTATGCCATTACTGATATTGATTTTTCGGACGAGAACGGCCAGGAAAGACAGGCAAGGCTTGCGGATGCCATGCAGAAGGAACATGCCATAAGGAATTTGGAAGATAAGGTGGAAGAGGTTTTTGAACAGGGCATGGTATCGCGGAATTATAGAAGAAACTAAACTAAATCACACACCTCAAACGTAAGTATCTTTCGCACATCATCAAGGTGTACTTCCACCTGATAGCCGATTTTTCCGGCGCTGAAAAAGATGGTATCAAACTGTGTGGCAGTTTCGTGGAAAAAGGTTTTAAATACTTTCTTCATGCCAATCGGAGAACATCCACCATGGATATATCCTGTGAGACCGAGAAGGTCTTTGGACTTTAACATTGCAATTGATTTTTCATGGGCGGCTTCGGCCGCCTTTTTTAAGTCAAGCTCCCGATTGACCGGGATGACGAATACATAGTTTGAACCGGATTTTCCGACGGTTACGAGAGTTTTGAATGCCCGGTCCGGACTTTGCCCGAGTGCAGTTACTACTTCCATGCCGCTTATGGCCCCTGTCTCAGCATAACAATAATGCTTATATGGTATTTTCGCCTGCTCGAGCAGACGCATCACATTGGTTTTCATCTCTTTTTTTGCCATGATATCAGCCGTCCTTTTATTTCGTAGATGTAATTCATGATAACACCGGATTATCTGCAATGCAAATAGAAAAATATTTCCTGAAATGTAATTTTGCTGTATTGATTTTTTCTTTGATTTTACATACAATAAGAGTGTATTCCTCTGAATATTTGCATGGTACAGCACCTGGAGAGGCAAAGAAAAGGAGGAAGAAAAATGAACGAATTTAGCAGGGAAACTTTAGAAACAGTAAAAGGGCTAAGACTAATTGACGATGCTTTGTTTCGCTTGGTTGGAGCAAGGATTGAGGCTTGTCAGGAGATTCTCAGGACTTTACTTGACGATAAGGAATTAGTTGTAATCCAAGCGGTACCTCAAGAAACAATGACAAGTCTGTATTGAGGTTCAAAAAGGAGACCAAAATGACGATGTAAAGAGATGCAGGTTTCATGTGTCGTCAATTACTGTGAACAAAACACCGAAGGGAACAGAGTTTAAGAATGTTCCCAATGTCGCAATTGTTTATATTACTGAGTATGATGCGCTTGGAAATGGACAGACAATTACCTGTTCCGAGATGTGTCAAAAAGTAAATGATATCTATATACCTGTCAATGATGGTGCAAAGATATATTATGCTAACACAGTAGCAAAAAATGATGCCGACAAATCGGAGTTGCTTGGATTGTTCCTAGAAAGGAATGCTTTTAATAATCGCAAGTTCCCAAAGTTAAGTCAGGCGATGAAGTATTTTAAGGAAGACGAAAAGGGAGTGAGTGAGGTGTGTACCTTGGTTGAAGATTATGCAAAAAATTACGCAAAAGAATATGCTGATAAAAAGGCAAAGGAACAAGTAAGAGAAATAGCAAAAAAACTTATAAAAATGGGAATGACAAGTGCAGATATTGCAACAGCCACTCAGCTTACTGAAGAGGAAATCGAGAAACTTCGTAGCCAATAAATCATTATTCAATGAAAAAGCACAGGTAAATGAGCCTGTGTTTTTTATCATACCATTGGAAGTAGGTGATACAGGTGCCATTTAAGATTGTACGCAATGACATTACAAAAATGAATACAGAAGCGATTGTCAACACAGCGAATACGCATGCGGCAGTCGGAACCGGCTGTGATAGCGCGGTATATAAGGCGGCAGGCTATGAAGAACTCCTCCGATACAGAGAGGAACAGATTGGGTCTGCGGCAGAAGGAGACGTGTTTATTACGCCCGGCTTTCATTTACACGCAAAGTATATTATTCATGCAGTGAGCCCTCGTTATATAGATGGTAATCAGGGAGAGGAAGAAAAGCTGCGTTCCTGCTATCGAAAGAGCTTGGAGCTTGCAAAAACGTATCGGATTCACTCGATTGCATTTCCTTTGATTTCGACCGGAGGCTTTGGCTATCCGAAAGAGGTGGGAATGCGAATTGCCATAGATGAAATTCATGCATTTCTAATGGAGAATGACATGATGATTTACCTGGTCGTATTCGATGAAACATCTACGGCGCTCGGCGGAAAGCTTTATCCGGAACTGGAAGCGTATATAGACAATCATTATGTGGAGGATAAGTCAGAGCAGGAATACTGTTATAGCAGGTCTGCCTATATGATGGATGGGGCGCGGAAAGGCGCGGGTATTGAGCCTGAGGAATGCAGGATTCTTGCCCCGGTTCCGGATGAGGAGGACGAGGACTTCTCCGAGGAATGCTTCTATTTTGAGGAAGAGGATGAGAGTGCATTAGAGGAACGAATGCAACATATCTCCGATACATTTTCAGAGTATCTGATGTATCTGATTGGAGAGAAAAAGATGGAGAATGCAGAGGTATGGAAGCGGGCAATCGTTGATAAGAAGGTTTTTTCCAAGATGAAGAATAATCCGGATTATCATCCACAGAAGAGGACGGCACTCTGTCTGTGTGTGGGGGCAAAGCTGAATTTAGATGAGACAAGGGACCTGCTTGCCAGAGCCGGTTATGCCCTGTCACCCTGCGACAAGACCGACATTATTTTCTCGTATTTTATTGAACACGAAATATATGACATGATTGAACTGGATATCCAGCTGGAAGAACACGGACTTCCTTGTATTATTTCTTAAAAGAAGCAGGGTCGTTTCGCAAGCGACCACTTTTCAAATTCCTTTTTGTATAATGAGGCCATAAGGTACATCACAGCATCGTGATGAAATAGAAGGAGGGCGATGATTATGCGAAAAGGGTTAACTGAAATTGTATTTATTTTGGACAGGAGTGGTTCTATGCGTGGGCTTGAGGCCGACACAATCGGAGGTTTCAATTCCA
>JBJEMZ010000167.1:0-1736 GCA_051879935.1 Wujia sp. | reverse complement strand
ATTCCACAGGGAATCAGCGCGCTCATTTCTTTTGAGGATTCCTTATCTCCGGAGGAGAACAAGGAAGCCATGGAATCCGGCATGGAAGCGGTCAAGAGCGGTCAGGTAACCTATGCGGTGCGTGATACGTCGATTGATGGAAAAGAGATTAAGACCGGAGATTATATGGGAATCGACGATAACGGCATACAGGCGGTTGGTACGGATATCGTTCAGGTTGTGACAGATATGATTGCGGCAATGGCAGATGAGGATTCTGAGCTTTTAAGCATTTATTATGGAAGCGATGTGGATGAAACAGATGCAAATGCGCTTTTCGAGACATTGCAGGAGACATATCCGGATTATGAAATCGATCTTCATATGGGCGGTCAGCCGGTTTACTATTATATTGTATCATTAGAATAAGGTCGTGATTATTAGAAAACCTGATAAGGTGCAAGTGTGTCTTATCAGGTTTTTTAGATTAGGAGCAGTATGCAGGCAGGAGATAACATTCAGACAATTAAAGGAATTGGAGATAAGACGGCGGAGGCATTTGCAAGACTTGGCATCGTTACAATCGATGACTTGCTGCATACCTATCCGCGCAATTATCTCACATACGAAGAGCCGATTGCCATCAAGGATGCGGCTGTTGGGGAGCGCCATGCCATTCGCGGCATGATTACGTCCTATGTCACGGTCAGACAGGTGCGCAGCCTGAAGCTCTCGACGATGACGGTAAAGGATGGCAGTGCATCCCTGCATATGACGTGGTTTAACCAGCCGTATCTTCGCAATGTGTTTCATAAGGGTGACACTTATATATTTGTAGGTACGATAAAAATCAAAAACGGCATGCGGGTGATGGAACAGGCGGAGTATTACAAACAGCCGGTTTATAAGAGTATGCAGCAGGAGATGCAGCCGGTTTATCCGCTTACGAGCGGGCTGTCGAACAAGACATTTCAAAAGGCTATTATGGCAGCACGGGAGCTCATCTGCCGCATGGAAGATTATATTCCGGATGACATCCGGCTTCAATATGGACTGATGGAGCTTTCCGAGGCATATGAAAATGTACATTTTCCGATGAATGAAGTTGTCCTGAAAAATGCAATCAGACGGCTTGCGTTTGATGAGTTTTATCAGTTCCTATATGACATGGGAACCATGAAAAAGGAGAGTCATACATGTGTCAACACACATCCGGTTGTGCAGGGAAAGGCGGTTTCCGAATTTGTATCCGATCTGCCGTTTTCTCTTACAAAGGGACAGCAGCAGGCGATTGAGGATATTCTCGCCGATATGGGAAGTGATGTCGTGATGAACCGGCTGGTACAGGGAGATGTGGGTTCCGGAAAGACAATCGTTGCGGCAGCGGCACTCCTTGCATGTGCGAAGCAGGGGTATCAGGGAGCGCTTATGGCACCGACTGAGGTGCTTGCAAAGCAGCATTTTGATGAATTGTCGGTTCTGTTTGCAAAGTATGGCATCCGGACAGCCTGCCTTTTCGGTTCCACATCCTTGAAAGAAAAACGGCGCACCTATGAACAGATTAAAGAGGGCGAAGTGGATATCGTAATCGGTACCCATGCGCTGATTGAAGATAAAGTAGAGTTTAAAGAGCTTGCCCTGGTTGTCACAGATGAACAGCATCGGTTTGGTGTAAATCAGAGAAAGAAATTATCGGAAAAAGGAAATGCGGTACATACATTGGTTATGAGTGCGACACCGATTCCGCGGACGCTTGC
>JBJEMZ010000166.1:0-1767 GCA_051879935.1 Wujia sp. | reverse complement strand
CGAGGTGACATTTGTACGTCTGACATTTCTGGCAGGACGAATGTGAGGAAATGGCTGATTGAATGTTTTGATTATTGGGGATGAATATATGATGTTCCAAGGAGGTTACGATATGGAGTTTAGCTATCAGACGAGACAAAAATATGCAGATGCATGTGTGGGGGAGTGGGAAAAACAGCACCCGTTGAAACGGAAGCTGCTCTCTCGTGAATTATGTGATTTGATGGAGGAGATTCAAACACTCGGAACATCTGCGGACAATCGAGCAAAAAAGATAGAGCAGTTTTGGGAAGCACATAAGGGAGAATGTACACTTTCGGCATTTATGAAGAAATACTGCAAGCCTTTGGTGGAGCTTTATGTGCCGAAGGATTATTTGGAAGACTATTATAGAATTATCGATCAGTTTCAGAATTTTCAGTACACAGCCGGGGCATATCGCCGGACAATTCGCACGTAAAATTTGAATGTCCATATCAAGCATGCATTTCGCCTTTAATATTCGTATATGGTGTTTTCTACTTATCATGTGACGATAGAGGATTATCTTATGGATAAGCTGTCACCGGAGGCTCTTGATTTTAAGAGACATGACACCTATTACGGAAAGCTGCATCTGTCATGCTTTGATGATATCCTGGCTGCCCGTATCAATGTGGGGGATACAAGTGTAATTCAGGCAGTACAGGATGCTTTTTTAAGTGAGAATAACACTGTGATTGTGACAACGGATATGATACGCGGTGTTGTGAAATCCTCGGCAAAGGAACTGCATGAGTTGCTTGCAAAATTCCTGGTGGCAGCGCGTTTGCAGGAAGGCGTGCGTCAGGCGGTCTGTGAAAATGCGGATTGTGGTGTGCCGGCGGCATTTTTGACGATAGTAGATGCTATTTCCCGGGAAAATCTGATTCGTTTTTCTGCAGTTAAGCGTGCGGTTGCAACTTGGACCGGGCTTTGTGATGAAGCGAATATGGATAGAATCACGGATAAGGTATTTGCGGATATACAGGCAGCAGTAAATAATCCGGATCTGGCAAGGCAGATGACGCAGACAAATGACAGCATACATATTATGATTGGACTCTTTTGCCTTGGCTTCTACGAGGTGGAGGATGCGCTTGCGGAGATGAAACGAATCGCCCAAAACGGTACGAAAAACCAGCTCCTTACAATATCCTATTACAACCGTATGGTGCAGGACCGTGAGCTGACACGCCGGATTGCAACTCTCATATTTGAGCGTTATGCAGATGATTATGAGATGCTTGCTGCGTATATGCCGACTTACATGGAGAATACAGAGTACTATGTGAGACAAACCTTTGAGACAAAGGATGGAAAATATCATTATGAAGATACGGATGTGGAATATATTTATAAAACAGTTCCGGTACGATATCTGTTTGATGATGAGGCACAGGCGCGAAAGCATTATGAAATATTAAAATATGCGTATCAGAATATGAAAAAACGGAAGCAGGAGTATAACCCGTGCATCTTCCCTTGGTACAGTGTTGTGCTTGAACGGAGTGATTTCGTATCCCGCATGTCACTCATTGCATATTCCCTGCAGGATCCGATGCTGATTGATGAAGTGTGTGGCATGTTGTCAGATGTAGACGGAACCTATTCTTCCCGAAGACAGCATATCCGTATGTTGTTGCATGATCCGAAGACCGAAATACAGAGGCGTGCACTGATTTCCTATATTGCGGATAAGGAGACATATGCAAGACAGACGGCATATTCCATACTTTCCGGTATGAC
>JBJEMZ010000165.1:0-1772 GCA_051879935.1 Wujia sp. | reverse complement strand
GTATTCTACAAATTATAGGAAGAGAAACTTGTATTTCCGTGCATCTTGTATTAAAATTATTATAATTATGCGATAATTGCGTTAACTGCGCGATATATAGATATTTAGGGCGTAATCGCATGAATGCTGTATGATATTGATATAAAGAGGTAGTCCATGGCACTGAAACACGTAATGATCAATGATATAATTGCAGAGCATAGCGCGAGAATGCAGAATCTGAAAAAATATTACCCGTTTTTTGTGCTGAGCGAGACGACATTTTCCCAATACAAAGAGGGGAAATATGCGGATTTGGATATGGGTTATATTACGATGGCATCCTTGCGCTTTTTTATTAACGAAAATAATTTCCATGAAAAAGATATATCGTACGAGGAGTATGAGGCATTCCTGCTGGAACTTTTGGAGCGGGATTTTGGGCTGGAGGATACACCGGAGGAAAAACGGCAGCTCGTTGCCTACATATTTGACAAGATAAAAAATGACGGGAAAGCATTTGAGTTCCGTTTTTATGACCCGGAGGAACGGGAGACAAAGATTGCACGTGTCAAGCTGATTGAGAGCCGGATTGTGCAGGGCAAGGTACTCTATTCCATCACTTCGGATGGTATCGAGTTTTATCTTGATACAAAGGAAATCAAGGATGAGAGCAAGATTAATGTCTCGCAGCTTCTGCTTGAGAAGATGATAAATTCTAATAACTTCAAGGGTGGTATCGACGTTGTGCGCCGGATAAACAGTCAGGTGATTTCCCTGATTGCGCAGAAGGAAGAGGTTGTAAAGCTGCTTGGAATCGATGTGTTCGAGGGCGTGAAGGCATACGAACACTTCATGGATACGACAGCGCGCTGGTTTTCGGAAGAGCAGAAATTATTTGTGAAAAATAAAGCTTTGGTTGATAAAGCAATCGCAAAGGCGGAGTTTGAACAGAGCACAGACGGAGGTTCCGTGACATTACATTCGCAGGCTTTGGCGGAAATCAGCCAGCTTGAAACAGAACTGAAAAAGACAATCTACAACCACAGCCGGCTCATTGGTGAGACAACGGAATTGTCACAGCTTTCCGACCAGATTATCAGTCGTGCAAAGCTTCGGAAACTTCGACCGGTATTTGATTTCAGACAGACACTTGCAAATGTGATGAAGGAGAATCGTCCGGATTTGATGGAGCATATTATAAAACCGCTGTTTGCGCCGCGGGTGGATAAATATTTTACGATGAAATCCATCGACAATATACTGACACTGAAAACCGATGACAAGCAGGAAACCGAGAAGGTGGAAAAACGGGAGATAAGCCCGGATTTTCGGTATGAGGATGAGATTCTTGACGAGAAGATCACCAACAATTTTGCGAAGCTTTTCTATGAGCTTTGTGACCAGATTAAGAAATGGAACCATGTATCCCTGAAGGAATATAATGGGATTTTGGAGATAAAATTTGGAGAAGAAATCTATAACAACCGCGATTATTATGCATTTCTTGTTCACCTTGCCGGAAAGCAGAGATATGATGTGGCAAAGATGCTTGAAAAGCAGGATACGATGCTTGAAGAGATGGTTGTAAGCGGGCTTTCCGAGGAGGAAAAGGCTAGAATCTCGGATGTGGTTTTCCGGATTTCCTTTGGGACGGAGGAAGTGGAGATAAAACCGGAGCTTACAAATGAGACGGAAGCGGAACCGTTTGTTGTAACGGATACATATTATGAAAGGGAGGTATCAGAGTAATGGAACAACGCAGCTTGGAAAAGGCTTTGGATATTTATGCG
>JBJEMZ010000164.1:0-8459 GCA_051879935.1 Wujia sp. | reverse complement strand
CACAACAAATAAAATCAAAGAAGAGCTGTTAAAGGAATTAAGAGAAACCTTTAATACCGAATGTATATACTCAGTAAGTTTCTATAATTGGGTAGCGCAGTAGATTAATTGCCACAGGAGGTGAGAAAACGTGGCTGACGTACTCTCACAAAACGAAATAGATGCCCTCTTGAAGCAATTGTCAACGGGGGAACTCGATGCAGACGATTTTGTGGATACGAAAAGCGTCAAGGTCAAAGAATATGATTTTTCAAGACCAGCCAAGTTTTCAAAAGAGCATCTTCGAACACTTGAAATTATATTTGAACATTATGGACGTTTGCTAAGCAGTAATCTTCCTGCTTATCTGAGAAAAAATGTGCAGGTAGAGGTTATGAATTCGGAGGCGGTTACATACTCGGAATTCTCAAATGCACTTTCCAATCCGGTGCTGCTTGGAGTTGTCAACATGGCACCTCTGTCCGGTAATATTATTATTGAGATTGCGACAAATATCGGATATACCATCATTGACCGTCTGTTAGGAGGCGCCGGTGAACCATTGGAGCGCAAACGGGATTTCTCGGAGATTGAATTATCGATTTTAGAAAAAATATTTTCAATCTTTATAGATTTATTACGGGAACCATGGACAAATGTTGTGGAGATTCATCCATATTTGGAGCGAATTGAAACAAATTCCCAATTCGCACAGATCATATCACCTGCCGAGATGATTGCCATTGTTACGGTAAACATCAATATAGGAGGTGTTGAAGGCCTGATGAACATATGTCTTCCGTACCTGACGTTGGAGGATGTTATGGATAAATTGAATACGAAATATTGGTTTTCAACGATGCAGGATCGGGATGAAACGAGTTATGCCGATGTGATTGAAACGGCGATTAATCGGGCCATGATTCCGGTATCGGCGGAACTTGGAAAAAGTTCACTCACGGTTATGGATTTTATTAATCTGCAGCCAGGTGATATTATCAAGCTGAATCGAAAAGTGGAAGATGAGCTTGATATCTATGTAGGAAATATAGTAAAATTTAAAGCACTGCCAGGTTCTTTTAACGAAAACTATGCAGTGAAGGTAACAGAAATAATAAGAGAGGAGGAATAAAGAACATGGACGGAATGTTATCTCAAGAAGAGATTAACGCATTGCTTGGAAATATGAATGCCGGTTCTTCCTCTACCGATAACGGTGATGCGAGTCAGCTCACGCCAGAAGAGAAAGATGCAATCGGAGAGATTTCAAATATCTGTATGGGTACTGCAGCTACAACTCTTTACTCACTTGTCAATCAAAAAGTTTTGATAACGACACCGGTTGTTGAGATTACAAGCTGGGATAAGTTGACTGCTGAATATGCAAAACCATGCGTATTTATTAACATTCTTTACCGTGAGGGTATTGATGGAAATAATGTATTGATATTAAAGGAGGATGACGTTAAGGTCATTACAGATCTTATGATGGGAGGTGACGGATTAAATCCGGCACCGGAGCTTACAGATCTGCATTTTTCAGCAATATCTGAAGCGATGAATCAAATGATGGGAAGTTCTGCAACATCACTTTCGTCAATGTTAAACTGTAAGATTGATATCAGTCCTCCAGATGCGGAATTAGTTGATATGGCGAGCAATATTGACACTTCAAAAGCAAGTGACTTCCTTGATAAAGATTTTGTTCGGGTAACCTTTTGCATGACGATTGGGGATTTGGTTGACAGTACAATTATGCAGCTCTATCCAATTCAGTTTGCAAAAGATTTATATAAGAAATTTAGTGGGAATTCTGAAGAAAAGGAACCGGAAAAACCGGCGAAAAAACCACAGTCACAGCCGCAGTCACAACCGGAACCGCAACCTCAGGCTATTCCGCAGCCGATGATGGGGCAACCGATGATGGGGCAGCCAATGATGGGACAGCCGATGATGGGGCAACCGATGATGGGACAGGATGTGAATGTACAAAATGTGCAATTCCAGGCGTTTAGCCCGGTTATGAATCCTGTTTTGCAACAGGAAAATATAGATTTGATTATGGATGTTCCGTTAGAGGTATCCGTTGTACTTGGAAGGACAAGAAAATCAATTAAAGAGATTTTGGAGTTTGCACCTGGTACGATAATCGAACTTGACAAGCTTGCCGGAGAACCGATTGACGTAATGGTAAATCAAAAACTGGTGGCAAAAGGTGAGGTTGTTGTTATTGAAGAAAGCTTTGGAATTAGAATCACAGAGATTATAAAAGAAAAAATCTAATATTAAGGAGTAGGATTATGGCAAAAAGTATACTTATATGTGATGATGCAGCATTTATGAGAATGATGATTAAGGACATTCTGGTGAAAAACGGCTACAATATTGCCGGTGAAGCAGAAAACGGTGTCAAAGCGGTAGAAAAATATGCAGAGACAAAACCAGATCTTGTACTCATGGATATTACAATGCCGGAGATGGATGGTATTCAGGCTTTAAAGAAAATTAAAGCGGCTGATCCAAATGCCAGCGTAGTTATGTGTTCTGCTATGGGACAGCAGGCAATGGTTATCGAGTCAATACAGTCCGGTGCTCGTGATTTTATCGTAAAGCCGTTTCAGCCGGATCGTGTAATTGAAGCTGTAAAGAAGGCAGTGGAGTAATATGGTTTCAGGAATTGTTCTGATATCCGGATATTCTGCCGGTTGGAATATATTTAAACTGATTGTGATTACAGTCCTTGTTTTGATTCTTGCATTTTATTCAACGAAATTGATTGCCAAGTATCAAAATAATTCGATGACTGCAAAATCAAATATCCGGTTTCTGGAGTCGTATCGTGTCGGTGGAAATAAGCTGATAGCGATTGCCAAGATTGGAGAGCGTTTTTTTGCGCTTGGAATCGGTAAGGATGAGATTCATGTAATCAGTGAATTAAAACCGGAAGAGTTGAAGCTGCCGGAAGATCAAACGGAGAGTCCGGAAATGACAGCTCCTGATAAGAAAGCAAGTTTCAAAGATATTTTGGCGAATATGAAGAACAGTCATGCAAAAGATGATAGCGAAAAGTAGGTAACGGGATGAATAGCAGAAAGATTCGCAAAATAATTATTTTGTTCCTAATTCCGCTTATGTTTGTTGTTATTTTTTCAGGTGCCTCGAATGTACATGCTACAGGCGTAACACCGGATACGGATGTGGAAGAAGGTCAGGGGGGAAGTATTACCTCCGATGATGATAATGGTGTGTCGGTAGGTTTGACGTTTAATTCGGATTCCGAAGAGACTTCACTTGCCGGTACACTTCAGATTTTATTGATAATAACGGTAATTTCATTAGCTCCATCAATTCTTGTTATGGTGACTTCGTTCACGAGAATTGTAATCGTGCTGCATTTTGTACGAACGGCAATTGGTACGCAGAGTTCTCCACCAAATAACGTATTGATAGGGCTCTCGTTATTTTTAACCCTTTTTATTATGAGTCCGGTGATTGCGCAGATTAAAACGGAGGCATATGATCCGCTTGTTGCAGAAGAGATAACACAGCAGGAGGCGTTGGAACGAGGCATTGAACCACTTCGGGATTTTATGTTAAAACAGACAAGACAGGATGATTTGCGTCTGTTTATGGATATTGCAAAAATTGATCCTGTGGAGAGCATAGATGAGCTGCCGATTACGGTCATTATTCCGGCATTTATCATTAGTGAGATGCGAGCGGCATTTATCATAGGATTTTTAATTTATATTCCGTTCATTGTTATCGATATGGTGGTGTCATCCGTATTGATGTCAATGGGTATGATGATGCTTCCGCCAACAACGATTTCAATGCCGTTTAAGATTTTATTATTTATCCTTGCAGATGGCTGGAATCTGGTTGTGGGGCAATTAGTCAACTCTTTTAATTTTTAGATAGAACCTTATGAGGTGACAGGATGAGTACTGGTGACGTAGTAGCCATCACGGTAGAGGCTGTGTGGCTTGTAATAAAATGTAGTGCGCCAATGTTAATTACATCGTTAGTGGTTGGTCTGGTAATCAGTATATTTCAGACAGTTACGTCCATTCAGGAACAGACACTTACCTTTGTTCCAAAGATGATTTGTGTGTTTTTATCCCTGATTATATGTGGGGATTGGATACTGAATAATATCCTTTCATTTATACAGGATTTGTATAGCCGTTTTGGCGAGTTTGTGGGGTAGGTACGGATGAGCTTTACAATAGCTACTTTAACATTAGAGGCATTTTTGCTGGTACTGGTCCGTTGCGGATGTTTTATGGCAATCGCACCTATTTTTGGACACAATTCGATAAATACAAGAATGCGTATTGCAATAGCTTTTTTTGTTGCTTTAATTTTGTTTCAGGTTACGGATGTAGCACTTCCGGAATATTCCAATGTGATAGGCTATAGTATGCTTGTTTTGCAGGAGGCTTTGGTTGGGTTGTTGCTTGGATTTGTATCCGGACTTGCCTTAAAAGCATTAACAATTGCCGGTGAATTTATTGACCGGGAGATTGGTTTTTCCATGGCAACGGTCTTTGACGCACAGCAGGGTATGGTAACAATTACCGGAGAAGTATATGATAAAATCGTTTGTCTGGTTATTATGATCACAAATCTGCATTACTATATACTGATAGCGGCAGCACAGTCATTTGAACTTGTACCGGTTGGGCAGGTTGTTTTAAATCCGGCAGTTATATATTCTTCTATGATTGATTTTATGATTCAGATTTTTATAATCGGATTTCGAATTGCCATGCCGGTCTTTTTGGGTGCCACCATGTTAAATGTGATTCTTGGTGTGCTTGCAAAAAGCTCCCCGCAGATGAACATGTTTGCAATCGGAATGCAGTTGAAGGTCTTTGTCGGTCTTTCCTTGTTATCCATATGCATTATGTTTGTTCCAAATATTGCGAATTATGTGATGGAACGCATGCGGGAAATGATAAACATGATATTGGGAGGCATGTGATGTGTCTGAGACGCAAATAGAAACCGAACTTCATTGGCTTCGATATGATTTGCAGCTGTTTGCAAATGATGAAGGCGGAGAAAAAACAGAAGAACCGACCGCAAAGAAAATCGAGGATTCCCGTAAAGAGGGTCAGGTGGCAAAGAGCAAGGAGCTCACATCTGCAGTTATGCTTCTTGTATTTTTTTTGTGTTTACGCATGTTTATTGGATTTGTTGGAGAACGTCTTGTAAATGTGTTTCCATATTTTTGGGGACGTATAGATGAGTATCTGTCAGCAACTTTTGATGATGTCCGGGTATGGCAGATAATTTTGGATGCAATTATTTACATTGCTGTTACAATTGCACCATTTGTAATTATCGCATTTGTTGTTGCGTTTTTGACACAGAGGGTGCAAATCACGTGGAAGGTCACAGCAAAGCCGATGCAGCCAAAATTGAATAAATTAAATCCAATCAGTGGATTTAAACGAATGTTTTCAAAACAATCATTATTTGAGTTGGTTTTATCAATTTTTAAGATTATTGTTTTTACGGCAGTTGCCTATTCTATTGTGAAAGATAATATCGGAGTGTTTGTGACAGCGTATGATCTGACAATAAAGGATTGCCTTGGCATTTTATTTGATCTTGTAATAAATCTTGGGATTAAGATTTCAGTTGTATATTTGGTGGTTGCTTTGGCAGATCTGGTGTTTCAGCGCTGGAAACATAAGCAGGATTTAAAGATGACGAAGCAGGAAGTGAAAGATGAATATAAAAACCAGGAAGGAGACCCGAAAGTCAAATCGCAGCAGCGTCAGCGTATGCAGCAGGCGGCGAGAAGAAGAATGATGCAGAGTGTTCCGGAGGCAGATGTTGTCATTACAAACCCGACGCATTTTGCAGTGGCTTTAAAATATGATAATACGGTTAGTATGGCACCGGTTGTCGTGGCAAAGGGAGCGGATTATCTGGCATTTAAAATTCGGGATCTTGCGAAAGAACATAATGTGGAAATTGTGGAAGATAAACCTTTGGCGAGAATGCTTTATGCAAATGTTGAAATCGGAAATGAGATACCGCCGGAATTGTATCAGGCAGTTGCCGAGGTGCTTGCATATGTATATAAATTAAAAAATAAGGTTAGTTAAAGATAAGATGCACAAAAGGAAAGGGTGGTGAAATCGTGAAAAGAAATGATATATTTTTAGGTTTATATCTGCTTGCTGCAGTTACATTTCTGATTATTCCGATTCCGGCCACCATGCTTGACTGGCTGATATTGTTCAATATTTCTATGGCACTTGTAATTGTGTTTAACTGTCTGTTTACAAGTGAAACCCTGAATATGTCGGGATTTCCGACATTACTGCTTTTTACAACTATATTTCGTATTTCATTAAATGTGTCTTCTACAAGACTGATTCTTTCCACCGGTAATCCGGGTAAAGTCGTGGAAGTGTTTGGTTCCTTTGTCGGTGGTGGAAATCTGGTCATCGGGGCCATTGTATTTATTGTTTTGATTATTGTTCAGATGATGGTAATCAACAAAGGTTCGGAACGTGTATCTGAGGTAACGGCACGTTTTACACTGGATGCGATGCCGGGTAAACAGATGGCAATTGATGCAGATTTATCCTCCGGTGCAATTGATGACAAGGAAGCGATTCGAAGACGAGATAAGATTCAACAGGAATCAGCTTTCTTTGGAGCAATGGATGGTGCTTCGAAATACGTAAAGGGAGATGCGACAGCAGGTCTGATTATTACGATTATCAATATTATTGGCGGTCTGATAATGGGTGTGACAGCGCAGGGGCTTACATTTGGAGATGCTCTGAATAAATACACGATCCTTACAATCGGTGATGGTCTGGTGTCTCAGATTCCTTCCATGTTGATTTCACTATCGACCGGTATTCTTGTGACAAAGGCATCGAAAGAAGAGAATATCGGAGATATATTAATCGGACAGCTCTTCAGTATTCCGAAGGTATTGCTGCTTGTCGGAATTACGATGATTGGACTTGGAGCGCTCACACCACTTAATTTCTTCTTTTGCGCAGCTTACGGCGTGCTTTTTATCGTGATTTCTTTCAGCCTGAAGGGAAAAGAGCAGGAAGCGGCTATCAAGGAGGAAGTCGAGGAAGAAGAGGTGCAGGCAGAAGAAGTCAGACGGCACGAAAATGTCAACTCATTACTTCAGGTTGACCCTATTGAATTGGAGTTTGGATATGGTATAATACCATTAGCTGATGTCAATCAGGGCGGAGATTTGCTTGATCGTGTCGTAATGATTCGTAGACAGATTGCTCTTGAGCTTGGTGCGGTAGTTCCAATCATACGTCTGCGCGATAATATTCAGTTAAATCCAAATCAGTACATCATAAAAATTAAAGGTATACAGGTCAGTGAGGGAGAGATTTTGTTTGATCATTACATGGCGATGAATCCGGGCTATGTGGAGGATGAAATCGTTGGTATACCAACTCTCGAGCCCGCATTTCATTTGGAGGCAATGTGGATTACGGAGTCTCAGCGTGAACGTGCCGAATCGCTTGGATATACGGTGGTTGATCCGCCATCCATTATTGCGACGCATCTGACAGAAGTAATTAAGCAGCATCTTGATGAGCTCCTTACAAGACAGGATGTTCAAAATCTGATTGACAATATCAAAGAAAACAATAAGACACTTGTGGATGAGCTTGTGCCGAAGCTGCTGAGTGTCGGAGATATCCAGAAGGTTTTGCAAAATCTGTTAAAGGAAGGTATCTCCATTCGAGACCTTGTAACGATATTCGAGACATTGGCAGATTATGCAGCAACAAGCCGAGATACGGATATTTTAACCGAGTATGCCCGTCAGAGTCTTAAGCGTGCAATCTCGAATAAGTATTTTGGAGATGGGGAGTCCGGAACTGTTGTGACGCTTGATCCGAAGGTAGAGCAGATGATTATGGGATCGGTAAAGCAGACGGAACAAGGCGCGTTTTTGTCCCTTGACCCGGCGGTTACCAAAAATATTTTAAGAGCAACGGAAGTTGAAATTCAGAAACTCGAGAGCAAGGGAGATGCCCCGATTGTTGTGACATCCCCGATTGTACGAATGTATTTTAAAAAGCTGACGAGTGATTATTTCAAGGATTTAATTGTCATCTCATATAATGAGATTGATTCGGAAGTAGAATTGAAATCGGTGGGAGTGATAACGATTCATGATAATTAAAAAATACAAAGCACAAACTGAAAAAGAAGCAATTTTGCTGGCAAAAGAGGAACTTGGCCCTGACGCTATCGTGATGAATGTAAAGACAATTAAGCCAAACGGGCTTATGCGTCTGTTTAAGAAACCACGGGTGGAACTTACGGCTGCTATAGATGATGATGTGAACGAAGAGGCAGCAACAACCGAACGTCATAAAACGACACAGAATAATATAAAATCGGATGAAAAAATTGATTTAAAGCCGGAAAAACAAAACGAAGAAAAAGAACATGTTTTATTT
>JBJEMZ010000163.1:0-1786 GCA_051879935.1 Wujia sp. | reverse complement strand
AGGGGCGTGAGGTAATGGCAAATCAGGGAAAGCTATATAAGGAGAAGACGGCCATTTTGAAGCACCGGGAATGGAGAGGCTTTCAGGATACATGGTATGATTACACGCAATGGCTGAAGCTTTGGTCTTTATTACTCAAATGGTTTCTTTCGCATCCGATACAAAATGTGAAAGCGCTGTTTCGATATCGGTGGATGTTCACATATCTGACAGTGCCATCATTCTTTGACCGGATGATGGCGAATATGAAGGGGGCAGCCCTTCGCGGTGCCAGAAACAATATGAATACATTGGTTATCGAGGTTACCGGGATGCTGACGGATCTCTTTACAGCAGATATGCATTTACATCCGGGTTCTAAGAAGGCGGAAGAAGCGGGCAAAAAAATAATACTTATGGACGAGCTGGTACCGATGCTTCTTGTAAAGGGTTTCAAGGGATACAAGGGCATACTTCAACAGGAATTTGCCGCATATCTGCCGTCATTAATCAATCAGCATTCCCCGGTTCATTACATTGAGCAGTCAGAATCCTATGGACTTCCGGCGGATGTCTGTCCGCTTCCATCTTTGGAGGCAGGTATCGCTATTGAAGATGACTATCCGAAGATTGCGTCTCCATGCTTTATTTCCTGTAACATGCCTTGTGACGGATCCATTATGACCTCGGCTTTGCAGGACAGACGATTGGGACTGCCGGCCTATGCGCTTAACATTCCCCTTCGCTGGAAACGGGAAAATGTGCAGGAGTATGCGATTGCGGAATATACGGAATGCATTCGTTTCATTGAGAAGCATACCGGTGCTACATATGACTGGGATGCGCTGAAAACTGCGGTGGAAATCTATAATAAGCAGACCCGTTGTAAGATGGAGAAGTGGGAGATGAATATGACGGATATTTCTCCACATACCGGTTCTTCTGCATGGTTATATCGTATTTTTGAATATCAGGCCGCATGCGGTTCGCCGCGTGCATTAAAAAATGATGAAAAGGTCAATGCGATTCTTCGGAAACAGGTTTCGAAAAATAAATTTTCGAAGGTTGTTAAACATAGAGCAATCCTTTGGAATACACCTGCGAACATGTATGCAAACTTCAATGCATGGCTGTTAGATTGCTGGGGGATTGACTCGGTAGCAGAAATGATTGATTTTCAGGGTTCGGAGATTATCGATACTTCATCCAAGGAGAGCATGCTTGCCGGGATTGCAAAGATGGCTCAGGGCTCGACCATGCGGGTACATACCAAGGGTGGTTATCATGTAATTCTGGACGACCTCTGGGTAAAGGTGGAACAATTCCATGCAGATATGGTAATCATGTTTGATCAGATTTCCTGTAAGGGTGTTGGTGCAATGAGCGGACTCTTTGAGGAGGAAGCGAGAAGGAGAGGCGTTAAATTTGTCTGGGTGCCGCAGGACCTCATGGACCCGACGACGATTTCGCGCCGTTCGATGCGGGATCGGATAAATCGGTTTATGGATACGGTCATGAGAGAAAAACCGGTAGACCCGACGCTTGTCGATTTTGATGACAGTGAAAGCTGGTAAGGGGAGGAGCAAGAATGGCAAAATACTTTGGTGGATGTGATGTGGGTTCCACATATGGAAAATGTGTTATTTTGGATGAAACAGGAAAGATGGCAGGACATGCAACGGTGCGTTCCAAGATTAATCCGGTGGAAACTGCCAATCTGGCACTTGCAGAGGCGATTTCCATGGTTCAAGATCTGAATGGTCCGGAACAACTGACGTATCTGGTGGGAACCGGTTATGGAAGAAAT
>JBJEMZ010000162.1:5692-8557 GCA_051879935.1 Wujia sp. | reverse complement strand
TGTACTATGTAAATTGTGACAATTGGAATAGTACGATAGAATGTATGAGTCTGGTTGCCGGACAGACAGAATATGACTTTGTACAATCAGATGAAGCCAGTACGATCTTATATGGAGACAACCAGGCAGATGCGAATGTGTGTAAAAATGCGGCAGATGAATTCATGAAAAGACTTGGGATGGATGATAAAACATGCGTACATAGTGCGAATATTGTTTGTCAGAACGAGGAAGAGGAAACGCAGTTTTTCGAGCATGGATATCGGTTGAATTATACGAATCATCTGGAGCTGCAGGGCGTATTTACGAATACGAATATGGCGGTTAGTTTGGATGTGGAACAGTTTGCAAACGATAGCTCGAAGGATATATGCGCATTATTGATGGATGCCGGGCAGGGCGCAATTCAGGACGATGTTTCTTTGTATGTTTCCGAGCAAGGTGTGTATAAAGTAATGCTTGAAAACATTTTCGATGTAGAGAAAAAGATGTCAGATAAAACGACTATGCTTACATTTGAACAGGTTATGAATGTTGCAGGAGGGATGATTCATTCGCAGATTGATGAAAGCGAACCGGCCGGCAATCATAGTGTGGATGAAACAATTTCTGCAATCGAACTGCGATATGTCATTGTTCCGTATGAATCCGGTTGTTATACGATGGTGCCTGCTTGGATATTTTATTATAACATCGATTCCGAAGGTTCGGATGCAGCCTATGTAAAATTCGGAGTCAATGCGATAGACGGAAGTGTGCTCTGTTTTATGGATCATGGTGGCGGCAGCGTAAAAATGTGGGGGTATCGTTGATGCTTTTGGAAATGGACAAAAACTCTGCCCCGGTGTTTTTCTGATAGGGAGGATAATTTGTATGAGAAATGGAAAAATGGGAATCGTTATAGCTTTCGCTGCATGCGTATTGTCCGGATGCGGAAAACGTGCGGACAGCGATGAGATTGCAGAAGACTTAAATCAATATGATATAGAGGCAACCGGTGGGGATGCCGAGACAGGTGATACAAAGGATATACCGGCTCATATAAATGAGACGATTGTCGGTGCAAACGGATACGAATATGTGATTGATGCGGATGTCGTGTCGGATGGATATGACGATGCAGCCGTTTACGAAGTGACGATGCCGGAAGTAAACGATGCGCTTGTGAAGAAGTATGCGGATACGCTGTTTGACAATTCCGAATATACAGTTGTGAAGCCGTATGAGATTATGAGTATAGAAGAGCTGCAGGCTGAGAAGGCATTTTTGGAGACATTGCTTGAAAGAGAGAAGAACGGGGAGATAACAACACCATCACAAGTGTTTAATAATGTGTGTGATATAGAGTGTTATATGAATTATGATCAGGAGGGGGTGCCTGATTATGTTCCGAAGGGACAGCTTTTGTATGAGCAAGTCTGTACGGTATACGAAGACGGACAGGATAGTACAATCGTAAATGATATAAGCCGTCTGCGCGGAAAAGTGGACGGTGAATGGTGGGAGCTTTCGCTTTACAGCGGAAGAGATGGCGCCTGTAGTATCACATTTCTGAATCTGGAATTTTCAAAGTATGCTTATAGCTTTGTAAAAATGGATGAAATGAGCGAGGTCCTGTATGGAACGAATGCTTCGGACAGGAAGGAATGTGAGAAGGCGGCGGATGATTTTATCGCAAAGCTTGGTTATACGGATATGGGACTTGCGCATACGGGAAATATTGTATGTGAAGACAGAGAAACCTTGAAAAATTATATGGACGGATATCGTTTTGTATATTCCCGCAATCTGGAAATGCAGGCTGGTGTTTCCACGCAGAATATGGCTTCTCTTATCAATCCGTATGAGTCTTCTGAGGACTATGTTTATGATATTGATTCAGTGATGGTCAATAAACAGGGAGCCATTCAGGAGTATGTGTGGCTTGCGGTAACGGAAGGACGTGTGTGTGCCGTTCGGATTGATAATATCTATGATGTCGGAAAGAAGATGTCGGAGAACACTGCATTGCTTGATTTTGAACAGGCTATGGATGTTGCCCGTGAGACGATAAAAAAGAAAATCGATAATTATGAGCCAAAGACAGGCTCTACGGAATATACTATGACGGATATTGAGCTTCGCTATATTGTCATTCCGTATGAGGAAGGACGGTATTCGATGGTACCGGTCTGGATGTTATATCAGGATTTGGATATAGGATATTCGGATGAACGGTATGTAGAGTTTGGAGTTAATGCAATCGATGGGAGTATTGTATATTTCCTGTCATATGGCGGAGCCGGATATTTCTGGTGAAGCTTTCGGTTGTAAAAACGAAATATATTTTTGTATCGCAGCTACTTGACAATACAAAGTAGCTGTGATATTTTTTTGTCAAAGCTACTTGGTTATGCAAAGTAGGAGGAATTATAAATGGACGATACACAGTTAATGAAAGGAATACTGGAGGGCTGCGTGCTTGCGGTCATCGCGGAAGGAGAAACATACGGGTACGAAATCCTGCAAAAGCTGTCTTCACACGGGTTTGAGAATCTGGGAGAGGGAACGATGTATCCGGTTTTGACGAGACTCGAAAAGAAGGGATACATCGTCTGCCGTAAAGAAAAGTCGCCGCTTGGCCCAATTCGAAAATATTATTCGATTACGAAGACGGGCAGCGCATATCTGGAAGGATTCCGGGCGAGCTACCGCAAGATTACTGCGAGTGCAGATGCGATATTAGATATATCTGATTAATTGCGAAACATATAGTACCTCATCGGATGGAATAGTATTTGTTTCGCAATTAGTAAATTATGAATAGCACAGGAGGGAGCAAAGTATGAAACAGGGTTATATTATGTTGGAAGACAAACTGCAGGG
>JBJEMZ010000162.1:0-5592 GCA_051879935.1 Wujia sp. | reverse complement strand
GCGTGGATATTGTTCGTGTTTGAACTGATAGATCTGATTTTCCCGGAAGATAAGGGAGGTCTGCTTGGTTCGAGTGATATCGGATGCGTGCTGATTGGAGCTGCATGCGGTATGGTATTAAATGTGGTTGTATATGTTCTGATTCGTCCGTTAATCAGGAAGAGTAAGAAGATAAAACCTTTAGCTTTTAATATTTTTTTTACTGTCCTATTGATTGGAACGATGGTTCTTGCAGGTGTGTTTGCAAACCGGTATTCGATCATGGTACCAAGATGGATTTCTCTTTTGATTCCAGCTGTATATATCATCTGTTTTAAGCTTGTAAAGGCACGTAATAATTACAAGAAATATGGAACTGTGAAAGCACCGAAGCAGGATTCGATTTCCTTTAAGGCAAGCGTCAAGGCGAGCATAGAGGAGGAGCTGCCGGGAGACTGGTTAAAGGGGTTTGAAAAGAAAAATGCAAAGCGTGTAAAAAAGGGGAAAGCTCCACTCGCCGAAGCAGAATTTTTAGAAAAGCTCGACAAGCAGTATAATTATCGGAAAAATTCTATGATTAATTACTCGATCTTTGGTGGCTGTACGATTGTGGCGATTGTAGCTATGGCAATCGATGGATTTGAAACAGTACTTGACTTTATTATTTTTACGATTATTATGGTTGTGATAGAGGGTAGCATGTGTTATTTTATAACGAAGTCGGCCAAGGTGTGCAGCCGGGTTTACCACACGATGCGTAAGACAATGGAGGAGGAGAACCTGACTCTGCCCCAGTATGTGGAGCGGTATCAGAAATCCGTTTCGCAGACGGTGGATTAGGATATGAATCAATTAAGGAAGCGAAAGCTTCCTTTTTGTTTTGTTTGCTCAAAAACCTAATCTTTATACTTTCTTAATACAATATGCAACATTTTTATACAAACTTTAAACGAAAGAAGCAATAATATAGGTTGCATAAAATGGGATAGTATGAAGAATAAAAACGGCAGGATTCAAGATGAAAAGCTTACATATACAGAAAAAAAGACTGACTTCCTTTCAGATTATCATTCTCGGTTTTTTGATTGTAATTTTAACCGGGACAATCTTATTAATGCTTCCGTTTGCTACGAGGGATGGACAGGGAGCAAAATTTTTTGATGCACTGTTTACGGCGACATCGGCGACCTGTGTGACCGGGCTTGTTGTCTGTGATACGGCGACATATTGGTCTGTATTCGGACAGGTTGTTATCCTGGTTCTGATTCAGATTGGAGGTATGGGGGTTGTTACCCTTGCTGTTTCTATGGCGTTGATTTCGGGGAAGAAAATCAGCCTGAAACAGAGAAGTACTATGCAGGAGGCGATAGCAGCTCCAAGTGTCGGTGGAATTGTACGGCTGACCGGATTTATCATCCGGGCAACAGTTGCCATTGAACTGACGGGCGCTGTCTGTATGCTCCCTGTTTTTTGGCGTGATTTTGGTTGTATAAAAGGAATCTGGTTTTCTGTATTTCATTCCGTGTCTGCTTTTTGCAATGCCGGTTTTGATTTGATGGGAGCGAAATCTCCGTTTTCCTCCCTGAGCACCTACGTGTCAAATCCGTTGATAAATCTTGTGATTTTGACGTTGATTATTGTTGGAGGGATTGGATTTCTGACATGGGACGATGTGAAACGAAACGGCATTCATTTCCGGAGATACCGTATGCAGAGCAAGGTTATTTTGCTTACAAGCATGCTCCTGATTGTGATTCCGTTTTTGTTCTTTTACTTTTATGAATTTGGACGGGAAGTGTGGAATAATTTACCGACCGGAGAAAGAGTAGTATCTGCACTTTTTCAGACGGTGACCCCACGAACTGCCGGGTTTAATACCGTTGATCTGACAAGGTTTGATGATGTAACACAGATGGTGATGATTTTTCTGATGCTGATCGGGGGCTCGCCGGGATCGACGGCGGGAGGTATGAAGACAACCACCATTGCGGTTTTGATGCTTACCATGATTTCCGTATTTCGACGGAAAGAAGATACTGAGTGTTTTGGGAGAAGATTCGATTACAGTGCCATTCGGTATGCTGCAACCGTTCTTATGATGTACCTGTGCCTGTTTCTGACAGGCGGTCTTGTCATCAGTGGATTGGAGGGGCTTCCGGTTTTAACCTGTCTGTTTGAAACAGCATCGGCAATCGGCACAGTCGGGCTATCGCTTGGAATCACACAGGGACTTTGTCTGGCTTCAAAGCTGATTTTGATAACATTGATGTACTTTGGAAGAGTTGGAGGACTTACGCTCATATTTGCGGCAATCTCTGACAAAGAGAAAAATATCTCGAAGCTTCCGAGAGAAAAGATAACGGTAGGATAAAGAGAGGGATAAGAGATGAAGTCGATTTTACTGGTAGGATTAGGAAGATTTGGAAAAAACATTGCGATGAAGCTGCATGAACTGCATCATGAGGTGATGGCGATTGATAAGCAGGAGGACCGTGTGGAAGATGTGCTTCCGTACGTTACAAATGCACAGATTGGGGACAGCATGAACGAGGCATTTCTTCGCTCCCTCGGAGTTGGAAACTACGATGTGTGTATTGTTGCGATTGGAAATGATTTTCAAAGCTCTTTGGAAACCACGTCACTGTTAAAGGAGCTTGGCGCAAAAATGGTTGTGTCAAGAGCCGCGCGGGATGTCCATGCGAAGTTCCTCCTGAAGAATGGTGCGGATGAAATCGTATATCCGGAAAAACAGCTGGCGAACTGGACAGCAATTCGCTACAGCTCCGATCACATCTTTGACTATATCGAGCTGGATAATGATTATGCGATTTTTGAAGTTGAAATACCGGATGCATGGATCGGGAGAACAGTTGGAGAAATCAATATCCGACGTAAATACAATATCAATATCATGGCAATTAAACGGGACGGGAAGATGGAACTGACCATCACGCCGGATACCCGTTTTTCAGAGGGAGAAGCAATGCTTGTGCTTGGAAATAACCGGGATATACAGAAGTGCTTTCATATATAGTGATGCAGAGTGGGTAGGAAGGTGGTTTCATGAACGAGATTTTAATTTTGCCTGCCTTTTTTCTCCTTGCTTTTTTTCTGTATTTTGTTATAAAGAAATGGGACAAATTTCTGCAGGATAATTTTGATTTGTCGGATGGAGAAAATGAGGATGAAAAAGAAGAATGAAGACCATAAATTATGGAAGGTGTCGGATCTGTTGAAAACGGTTGGTATGCTTGCCTGTGCCACGATTCTTGGCTTCCTGTTCTGGAAGCTTGGCTTTAGTGAGGCGAACATTATTTTGATGTATATTCTTGGTGTTTTGATTACATCGGTAATTACAACACATCAGGTCTATAGTTTATTTGCTTCGATTGTAAGTGTCATTGTATTCAATTTTCTTTTTACGGAACCACGGTATACATTTCTTGCGTATGATAAAGATTACCCGGTTACCTTTATTACAATGCTTGTGGCAGCCATGATGACCGGTTCTCTGGCCGACCGTCTGAAACGGCAGGCAAAGGAGGCAGCACAGGCAACGCTTGTTGCACAGAAGGAGCAGCTTCGTGCGAATCTGCTTCGTTCTATTTCTCATGATTTGCGTACTCCGCTTACTTCTATTTCCGGTCATGCAAGTAATCTGCTGTCTAACGGGGAAAAGTTTGATGCAGATACGAAAAACCAGCTGTATCAGGATATTTATGATGATTCCATGTGGCTCATTAATCTGGTGGAAAATCTGCTTTCGGTAACGAAAATGGAGGATGATACACTGAATATCATGATGGAACCGGAGCTTTTAGATGAGATCATAGGTGAGGCATTGCAGCATGTCAGCAGAAAACGAATGGAACATCGTATTAAGTTTCAGCCATCGGATGAATTTATATTGGTAAAGGCGGATGCAAAGCTGATTATGCAGGTAATTATTAATCTGGTGGATAATGCAATAAAATATACACAGGAGGGTTCGGAGATTTGTATCTCGACATGGCGGCAGGATACAAAAGCATATGTCAGGGTTTCGGACAACGGACCGGGCATTCCGGATGAGAAAAAAACGCTTGTGTTTGATATGTTCTATAGTGGGGATAAAAATCCTTCGGATAACAGACGCAGTATGGGACTTGGATTGCCGCTTTGTAAATCCATTGTTTTTGCACATGGAGGCGAAATTCAGGTGTCGGATCAGGTTCCGCATGGAGCAGTTTTTACATTTTCGCTGCCAGTTACAGATATAGAGGAGGTAAATATGCATGAATAAGACTTTGATATTGGTAGTGGAGGATGACCGGTCGGTTCAGAATCTCATGATTACAACCTTAAAAGCGCATAATTACCGTTACCTGACGGCCATGAATGGAGAAGCTGCCATATTGGAGGCATCCTCGCACAATCCGGATATCGTGCTTCTGGATTTGGGGCTTCCGGATATGGATGGGATTACTGTGATTAAAAAACTGCGTTCATGGTCCAATGTCCCGATTATTATTATCAGTGCGAGAAGCGAAGATAGTGATAAGGTGGAGGCTTTGGATGCAGGTGCCGATGATTATCTGACAAAACCCTTTTCCGTGGAGGAGCTGCTGGCGAGACTGCGTGTAACGGAACGACGCCTGGCGTCCGTGCAGGGAGAACACGCATCTTCTGTGTTTGTAAATGGTGCGCTTCGGGTTGATTATTCTGCTGGGTGTGCTTTTTTGGAAGGGCAGGAGATGCATCTGACTCCGATTGAATATAAGCTTTTGTGTCTGCTTTCGAAAAATGTTGGAAAGGTGTTGACCCATACATTTCTCACACAGAATATATGGGGGCACAGCTGGGAGAATGATGTCGCCTCTCTTCGGGTATTTATGGCAACTTTGCGTAAAAAACTGGATAACAATTCGGATGCTGTGCAGTACATCCAGACCCATGTCGGTGTTGGCTATCGTATGCTGAAGGTAGAATAGGGTTGTGGTGAAAGGATTTATGTGATACTTTATTACTAAGTGAGTTTTGAAATTAGTTTTGGGAGGATTACATGAAGACAAGAAAGTTAATTATACGAATGAAGCTGATGCTTTCGATTTCGGCCATGAGTATTGTGTGCTGTGCGCTGCTTGGAGGCATCATTTATTCAAAAGTCAGTACCATGCTTGTAGACCAGAAAAAGAGCGATGCGATGGCGATGGCACAGATTGCAGCCGGAGAGCTTGACGGAGACCGGTTTGATGCGATTGAAACGGAGCAGGATGCATATTTTCAGGAGACATATGACCTGCTCTCAAAATATAAGGATGGCGGCACGATTGAATATATTTACACGATGAAGCTGGATGGGGATTGTCCGGTGTTTGTTGTGGATACTGACGAGGAAGAACCTGCAGATTTGTTTGAAGAGTATGAAATGCTTTCGGATATGGAGCCTGCATTTGCGGGTGAAGTGTGTTCAGATGAGGAAATCACAAGTGATGAATGGGGTTCCTATTTCAGCTCGTACGCCCCAATCTTTAACAGTGCCGGGGAGGTGTCCGGAATCGTAGGCTGCGACATCACGATAGAGAGTATCGACAAGGATATGTCCGTGCTTCGATTTATGATTATTGCGATTGT
>JBJEMZ010000161.1:4130-8651 GCA_051879935.1 Wujia sp. | reverse complement strand
TGATTCTGCCTTATTTCGGCGAAACCTCTGATGATAACTGGATTCTGACTTATCCTATGTGCCAGCTGGCCGTTTCCAACAAGGTGGAAGAGGATGAGGCAAAGAAGGAAGCAGTCATGGAGGTTCTGCTTGCTATCTTTAGCGAGGAGGGACAGAAGGCCGTTGCAGCCGGAACAACCGTGCTGTCATACAATAAGGAAGTCAATATTTCCTCATCACCTTCACTCCAGTATGCACAGCAATACATCGACAGCAACCACCTGTATATGCGCCTGGCATCCTCTATGATGAACACCTTGCGGGCAGCTTATGATGATCAGATTGCCGTGGGTTATACCCCGGTGGCAAGTACATCTATCTATGCCGGAACCTACACCCTGCAGCAGGCCAAGTGGGTTTTGACTGCACGAAATGCAATTTACAGGGGTGAGTATACCGGGGAGGAAATCCGACGGATTATGGAATGGCTGGTTAATGTGAAGGAGGACGGATCAAATCCTATCCGGCACCGAAATCTGATGCCTGTAACAAGCGGTATGGAGTATACGGTTACCGAGACCGAACGCGGAAAGTTTGTTCTTAAGGACATCACCATAGACGGGAAGCCTTTGGATGAAACAGCCACCTATACTATGCTGCTGGTTGGTGCGGATACCTTCATGGAGCATGAGACTTTCTGTAACTGCCCTATGCCGGAAGATTTGAAGTCTAAGCGGGAGGCATATCTGGTGAACGATTTCTCCAGCCAGGAATGTATGCAGGAGGCACTTTCAAAAACGAAGCAATTTTTGGAGCCTACGGAGTATGTGACTATTGTTCCGGGTGAATAAAATCTAAGAAAAAATAGAAAGGAGGGTAGTGCGATGAAAAAACGATTGCTTTCTCTACTGGTTGTTCTTGCGATAGTTGCAGGAATTTGTTTCACGGGTTATACATATTTTGAGTTTGTCAATCAGACGATTTATTCGGAGAGCACTGCCCACCTGAAGGAAATCTATCATCAGGCAGACCAGACACTGTATAATCTTGTCTCTGTCAATTGGAGCCGTATGCGGCTTTGGGTTCCTTATATCGAGACTGCAGACAGCGAAGAAGCGGTAGTAGCTTTTGTGGAACAAGCCAGAGAGGAAACGTATTTTACTGACTTTTATTTCATTTCACGAGATGGTGAATATATTACTTTGGGCGGGGAGAGCGGATATCTGGATTTGCGGGACAAGCTTTCGGATTTGATTCTGGATAAGCAGGATGTCGTTGTAAACTCCGTTGTTCCGGATCATCCGGAGATTATGGTGTTTGCAGTTCCGACTGTGCCAGGCAATTACCATGGCTTTGACTATGAGGCGATTGCAATAAGCTTTAATAACGCAGATCTTGTGGAAGCCTTGAAGATTTCTGCCTTTGACGGCAATTCCAGCACCTTTGCTGTTTTGCCGGATGGGCGAGTTGTTGTAGATAACGCCAGTGAGAATATAAACGAATTTCACAATTTCTTTGCAATGCTGGAAAACTCAGACAGTCTTACCGAAGTAGAAATGGATGCTTTGCGGAAGGATTTTGTGGAAGGCAGTTCCGGCGCACTGGTGTTTGAATTAGATGATACATCCTACTATCTGGTATATGAGCCTGCCGGTTTTCAGGACTGGATGGTTTTAGGTATTGTACCGACCAGCGTGGTCAACTCCAGTATGAATACGCTGCAGTCCACTACAATGCTGATTGTGTCGGGCATTGCCATCATATTGGGTGTCACTATTGTTTTGCTTGTAATTCAGCAAAACCGGTTGAAGCTGAAACGGAAGGATAAGGAGCTTTTATCCCGGGATGAACTGTTTGCAAAGCTTTCTGTCAATGTGGATGATGTATTCCTGATGGTAGATGCAAAAGATTTCAAAGTGGAATATGTGAGTCCGAATATAGAAAAACTTGTCGGTATTTCGGAACAGCGGGTGCTTCAGGATATCTATGAGATAGAAAATCTCATTCGGACAGATGAACCTGTCCATATATTGGATCAGCTATTCTGTATTCAGCCGGGCGAACACCGTGAATGGGACAGAGAATATATACACCAGAAAACCGGCGAGGAGCGCTGGTTCCGTGTGTCTGTATTCTGCAGCGATATATAAGGCGAGAAAAAATACATACTGGATTTGTCTGATCGAACCAAGGATAAGAAGATTAATCAGAAGCTTGCGGATGCAGTTCATACGGCAGAGAGTGCGAACCGCGCAAAGACGACATTCCTAAATAATATGTCTCACGATATTCGGACCCCTATGAATGCCATTATCGGTTTTACCAACATTGCCTTAAAGCAGGAGACGAAGCCGGAGGTACGGGAATGTCTGGAAAAAATCGGGGACAGCTCCGACCATCTGCTGACGCTCATCAATGATGTGCTCGATATCAGCCGTATTGAAAGCGGAAAAACGAAGTACAATCCGGTTCCGGTTGATATAACGGAGGTTGCGGATGTGGTTATGGACATTATGCATGGTTTTTTGGCAAACCGGGCAATAAGCTTTCATGTAAAAAGGGATAAGCCGGAGAATCCGTATGTGCTTGCAGATGCAGTGAGAATTCGGGAGGTTTTGGTAAACATCCTTGGAAATGCGGTGAAATTTACAGATGACGGTGGCAGCATCTTCTTTGAATCCGGCTATCGTCCTGGAGAAGATGAACAGCATATTGTGGTGCGGTATTGTATCCGAGATACCGGTATCGGTATGAGCGACGAATTTGTGGAGCATATATTTGATGAATTCTCCCAGGAGGAATCCAGTGCTAGAACCCATTATAAGGGTACCGGACTTGGCATGGCAATAACGAAGCGCTATGTTACATTGTTAAATGGTACGATCTCGGTACAAAGTAAAAAGGGAAAAGGCTCTACATTTATTGTCGAATTTCCATTAGAACTTACAGATGAATCAAAGGTGCAGAAGCATGAGACACCGGTTACAGGAATTGACATGAAGGGCGTGAAAGTGCTGTTGGCGGAGGATAACGATCTAAATGCCGAAATTGCAATGGTGCAGCTTGGAGAACTTGGTATGGAGATTACAAGAGTCGACGATGGCAGGAAAACAGTGGAAATTTTCCGCGGCAGTCCGGCTGGTACATTTGATATCATCATTATGGATATTATGATGCCGGAGATGAACGGATATGAGGCAACCCGGGCAATACGTGAGCTGAAAGACCACCCACAGGCCGGTACGATTCCAATCGTTGCCATGACAGCGAATGCCTTTGCGGAGGATGTTCAGGCATCCTTAGACGCAGGAATGAACGGACATTTGTCGAAGCCGATTGTAATAGAAGAGGTTGTAAAGACGATTGCAAGAGTGCTATAATGAACTATACAATGTGGTTTTTGCGTAAATTCCCTGATTTCGAGGTTCATGTATATGGCAAAGACAGAAAAGCCAAATGGAATGGCAATTATAAACAATCAAATAAAAGAAGAAAATTATTCAAAGCTATATCTTCTTACCGGTTCCGAGGATTACCTTGTGGATCAGTACCGGGACAAGCTCGTGTCAAAGCTGATAGCCCCGGATGACACGATGAACTATATCGTTTATAAAGGTGAGAATGCAAAAGCCGAGGCGATTATCGAGTTTGCCGACACAATGCCTTTTTTTGCAGACCGGAGGGTTGTACTTGTGGAGGATAGCGGGTTTTTCAAAAAAGGGAACGAGAAATTAGAGCCGTTTTTTGAAGCGATACCGGATACGACGGTTCTTATATTCGTCGAAAAAGAGGTTGACAACCGCATAAAGCTTACAAAACAGGTTGCAAAGTATGGAACGGTTGCCGTGTTTGATGCGCCGGATGATCGGACGCTTTTAATCTGGTTAAACGGGCTTTTTGGACAGGAAAAGCTGGCTGTGGATGGATCCACACTTCGTTATCTGCTTGACCGGGTTGGCAATGATATGAATTTACTTGTGAATGAAGTCAAAAAGCTTTCGGCATACTGCATGGACAAAGGAAGTGTTACGAGGGCAGATGTGGATAAGCTCAGTGTCAGTCTTGTAGAGGATAAAATATTTGAGATGATGGATGCGCTTGCGGAGAAAAAACGTGAGAAGATGATGGCACTTTATGATGATCTGCTGACACTTCGGGAAGCACCGATGAAGATTCTTGCAATGATTGCAAGGCATTTTATGATTTTGTTGAAGATTCAATTCGCATTATCGAGTGGGACGGTAGAATCCGGACTTGCATCCGCACTTAAAATACCACCATATTTTGTAAAAAAGTATGTTGCGCAAAGCAGACGATTTACCTATGACCAGCTTTTTGAGTGTATCCGCCTGTGTCAGGATACGGACGGTGCCATCAAATCAGGCCGGATGCGGGACAAGCTTGCAGTTGAGATGTTGATCTTGGAATTGCTGTTACATGACGGCAAAAGACAGGAAAGCTAAAGCAAGGATAAAAAAGGAGAAAATGAATGGGGTACAATATTCATTACGATATTGCTGCACTGGCAATGGGAGTCGTTGT
>JBJEMZ010000161.1:0-4030 GCA_051879935.1 Wujia sp. | reverse complement strand
GAATGGGGTACAATATTCATTACGATATTGCTGCACTGGCAATGGGAGTCGTTGTTGTCAGACATATTGGATATTGTGACCGTATATATGGGACGGATGGATGTACCGGTGCCGCTTGAATATGAGGTAAATATCCTGTATCTGATGATGTTTAATCTGTTGCCGGTTATCTATCTTGTTTACTTGAAGATGTCTGCTAAAAACTATGCGGAGTGGAAGCTTTCTGAAAAACTGTGGATAGGAATTCCGATTCTGGCTGTGTGTCTTCTTATCATGACTACGCCGTTTACAGAGTGGCTTTTTGTGGTTGATGAAACGGGTTATCATCATAGTACCGCGTTTATTTTGTTATATGTTTGTGCGTTTGCCTATATGTTCGCATCTTTATTTCTGGCAATTTCGGCAAGAAGGCGGATGACGACGGCACAGAGAGCGTCAGTATATTTTTATACGGCTGCCTGTCTGTTCGGGATTGTATTTCAGGTAATCTTCCCGAATGTTCTGATTATGCAGTACGTAGTATCCATATCGATACTGCTTGTATATCTGTCGATTGAAAATCCGAGAAATGACGAGGACACCATGCTTGGCATCTACAACCGTACCGGGTTTACCAAGTATGTGAGTGCGGCAATTGAGGCGAAAAAACATTTCCGGATTATCGGCATAAACCTAGTTGGCTATCAGGCAGTGCGGGAAACATTGGGTGTGGATAGTTGTAACCTTTTGATTCGGCAGATGGTGGAGCATATGCTTCCGAATATCCGGCCAATGCGGATGTTCACATTGTCGCAGGAGCAGCTTGTGCTATTTACGGATAATAAGAATGTTATTCTGGATAATGTCATTGAGTATCTCCAGAAGGAGTATACGCAGCCGGTGCGTTTTCATGGTATAGAAGTAAATATCGGCATTTATCTGTATCAGATTGACTGCCCGGAGGATGCGGGGACGATAGAAGATATATTTGATATTATAGATTATACCTCGGAAGCGGAGAATCGCGGTACAAATGATGTGGTCATGCATGCCGGTGAGGAAATTCTGTGGAAGAAACGCCGGGAAAACAAAATAGAGCAGATATTACAGCAGGCGTTGTGGGACAAGAAATTTGAAGTCTATTATCAGCCGATTTATTCGGTGAAGGACAAATGCTATCGGTCTGCAGAGGCACTCATTCGTCTGTATGATGAGGAACTTGGATTTATCAGTCCGGAAGAGTTCATTCCGATGGCAGAGAAAAATGGTATGATTTTAGAAATCGGAGAATATGTATTCCGAAGTGTCTGTAAGCTTGCGGCAGAGAAAAAAATCTGGGAGTATGGCATTGACTACATAGAGGTGAATCTGTCAGTTGTACAGTGTATGCAGGAATGTCTGCATGAGAATCTGATTCGTATTATGGACGAGTATCAGGTACCGCACAAATGCATCAATCTGGAGATTACTGAGACGGCTGCGGTCGTTTCGAAAGAGACACTGTTACACAATATGGAACAACTTTTAAGGAGTGACATCACATTTTCACTGGATGACTATGGAACAGGATATTCGAATATCGGCAACATAATCAAATATCCGTTTGACCTGATTAAGATTGATAAATCAATGGTCTGGTCGGCGATGGAGGATGAAAAGGCAATTCGTATGTTAAAGCATACTGTTGCCATGCTGAAGGATCTGGAACTGCATATTGTTGCAGAAGGTGTGGAGACGGAGAAACAGGCAAAGGAGCTTGCGGAAATGGGATGCGATTATTTTCAGGGATATCTGTTTTCGAAACCGGTTTCGGCGGATGTTTTTTTGGATAAAGTGAAAGAAATGAATCAATAAAAAACGAGACCGTTTGTAGCTGCAAACGGTCTCGCTTTTTGCTTTTATCTGGAACACATATAAAGCAGATTGTCCCATCTTCTGTCAACTTCTTCCTGGTACTGTTCAAGCAGATGCTCGTTTTCCGGTTTGAACAGATGCTTGAATCTGCCCTGTGGACGAAGGAAATCTTCAATTGGGAGTTTCTTCTTTGGCTCGTAATTTAAAATCCACTTGCCTTCCACAACTTCAAATAATGGCCAGTAGCAGGTCTCTACTGCCAGCTTACAGATCTTCATGATGTCCGGCGTGTCGTAGCGCCAACCACGCGGACAAGGTGCCATGACATTTAAAAATGCCGCGCCCGGTGTATAGATTGCTTTCTCGGATTTTTCATACAGATCCTTCATCGTGGTTGTAAATGTGGACTGTGCTACATATGGGATATCGTGGTTAGCAATGATGGATGCCAGGTCCTTTCGATTCTGCATCTTGCCGTTTGATTCCTTGCCGACCGGAGTTGTTGTTGTATCTGCGTACATCGGTGTGGCAGAGGAACGCTGGATGCCGGTATTCATGTACGCACCATTGTCGTAGCAGACATAAACCATATCGTGATTACGTTCCATAGCGCCGGACAGGGATTGAAGTCCGATGTCATACGTACCGCCGTCGCCACCGAAGGTGATAAATTTGTAGTTTTCTTTTACTTTCCCTTTCTTTTGCAATGCATGGTAGGCGGCTTCAATACCTGACAGTGTCGCACCTGCATTTTCGAAGGCGTTATGCATGTAGCTGTCTTCCCATGCTGTGTATGGATACATGAAGCTTGATACTTCCAGACATCCGGTTGCATTGCCGATAACTGCCTTGTCGCCTTCGTGGAGTGCACGTAATACAGTACGAACCGCAATCGTACCGCCGCAGCCTGCACACATTCTGTGACCCGGAGCGAGACGTTCCGGTTTATTCATTACTTCTTTAAAATTAAATGCCATCTCGTTTCCCTCCGTTTACTTTCTAAGACCAATATATTTGTACTGTTCAATTTCCTGTTTGCCGGACACATAATCCATCAGATCCTGATAGACGGAGCAGGCACTGTCAACTGTGAAGTCACGACCGGCAAGACCGTAGAAATAGTTGACGGTTTTTGCCGTGCAGCCCGCATCAAACAATGCAGCCTTAAGCTCGGATCCAACCGGACCGCCACAGCCGGAAAAACTCTCGGCACGATCCATGATGGCAATTCCTTTTGTGTTTTTCAGCGCTTCCGCAAGCTCTAAAGCAGGGAACGGACGGAACACACGTATTTTGACCATACCGGCCTTGATGCCTTGTTCACGAAGAGCATCCACGGCATCCTTGGTTGTTCCGGCGGCAGAGCCCATGATTACGATTGCGTATTCGGCATCCTCCATCCTGTATTCTTCGAACAAACCATATTTTCTGCCGGAGATTTTTTCGAATTCCTCAGCAACCTCCAAAATGACCTTTTTTGCATTCTTCATGGCGATACGCTGATTCATTTTTGTCTCCATGTAGAACGGAGAGTTTGCGTATGGACCGACTGCCATAGGCATGGCAGCGTTTAACAGATAGTTTTCCGGCTCGTAGTCGCCGACAAATGCTTTTACTTTTTCTGTCTCAATCAAGGATATGTTTTCTACTGCATGACTTGTGATAAATCCGTCCTGACAGGCCATGAAAGGAAGTCTTACATCCGGGTGCTCCGCAATCCGGAAGGACTGTATGTAATTGTCATAAGCCTCCTGATTGTTCTCTGCATATATTTGAATCCAGCCTGCATCTCGTGCACCCATACTGTCGGAGTGGTCGCAGTTGATATTTATCGGTCCGGTCAGGGCGCGGTTTACAACGGCCATGACAATCGGAAGACGATCCGAAGCGGCAACATACAAAACCTCCCACATATAAGCGAGACCGCAGGAGGAGGTAGCTGTGATAGCTCTGGCACCGGCGGCACACGCACCCATCGTTGCACTCATGGAGCTGTGTTCAGATTCAACCGGGATAAATTCTGTGTCTATTTCGCCGTTTGCAATGAAGGTGGAAACCATCTGCGGAATCTCGGTAGAAGGGGTAATTGGAAATGCAGCCATTACATCCGGATTGATCTGCTTGATTGCGTGAGCAACTGCTTCATTTCCGGACATTCTTTCACGTATTGCCATGTTAAATACCCTCCTTCATAGTG
>JBJEMZ010000160.1:0-1829 GCA_051879935.1 Wujia sp. | reverse complement strand
ATACCAAAAAAAGCATAGAAATACCCATACTTATTCACTATTACGATACATTGTAACATACTGTTATGCAAATTCAAATACTTTTTATTAAATTTTCCACAAAATATTGGGGTTTTTTTGATGAAATATACTTATTTTGTATTTTAAAGACAGGTGCTGGCCAAAGCGTCCTATCGATACATCCCCTGTTTCCAAAGAGGCATGTAAGAGCCATCAAAAAATGATGGCAGATTCTGATTGAGGTAATCGAGTTCCCTTTGAATCTCGGCAGCAGTCATTCCCTTCCGGTAAAAAGGCTGTTCTTCCACAACTGCCGGATTCAAAATCGTCTCATAGCGGGGTTTGCCTCCCTGCTCCGATTCCTCTTGTCCCTGATTCAATTGTTCGTCTCCCATGCATGATTCCTCCTTTCCATACGTTACCTTACCGGGTACCCTTTCAGAATATAGAAATCGAAACCAAAATGCAAGACTTTTCACAAAATGCAATTATAAAGCGCATTTTGTGGATAACTTTTACTCCGGATAGTGCAATCTGTCTTCCGTAATATCCGTCAGTACCTCTGTCAGATATTTTTTTGAAAGATATTTTGCCATCGGAAGATTCATATCGAGATAATTGCCGCAATCTCTGGCACATGCTCCCGGCACATCCCCTTCAAACTCACTCATAAACTCATACAGTTCTGTAAGAAGCGGAACGATATCCTTTGATTCATAATCGCCGGACAGAATCAGATAGAAGCCGGTACGGCATCCCATCGGTCCGAAATAGATGATTTTATCACCATACTCCTTATGATTCCTCAGAAATGTTGCAGCGAGATGTTCGATTGTGTGCACCTCTGCCGTATTCATAACCGGTTCAAAATTCGGGCGTGTCATACGCAGATCAAAGGTTGTAACTACATTTCCACCTACGTTATCTTTCCTCGATACATATACACCCGGCAATAAATCCAGATGATTGACTGTAAAGCTCGCAATTTTTTCCATAATAACATACCTCCAGACTAATAATTCGCAACGATTTCCCGTACAAGCTTGACACTGTGCGCGATTGCCTTTGCCTCAAAGGTCGGGTAATCCTCCGTTGCACTGTCATCTGCCTTATCCGATATCGCCCGGATAATCAAAAACGGAATCCCGTTCAGATACGCCGCCTGTGCAATCGCCGCGCCCTCCATCTCGGTACAGTCACCTGCAAAGTTGTCCAATATAAACTGTTTCTTTCCCTTGTCCGAGATAAACTGATCACCGCTTACAACCCTGCCCTCGAACACATGAATATCCGGATTCACACGCTCACAGCAGCCCTTTGCCAGTTTTCTCAAAGACTCGTCTGCCACAAATATCGAAGTTTCCATACGTGGAATCACCCCCGGCGCATACCCAAATCCTGTCGCATCCATATCGTGCTGCAGAGCATCCACCGATAAAACGATATCCCCAATATCAATTTTTGCATTCAGACTTCCGGCGATTCCGGTATTAATGACTGCGTCCACGCCATACACATCACACAAAATCTGCGTGCACATACCGGCATTGACCTTTCCGATTCCGGAACGAACCACAACCACTTCTTTTCCACACATATTTCCCTTATAAAACTCCATGGAAGCCTTCGTCATAATCTCGACATCTTCCATAACCTCTTTCAGCTTTGCAACTTCCTCATCCATCGCACCGATAATTCCCAGCATGTTATCTTTCCTCTTTCTTTTTATATTGTTAATCTTAAAGAATCTCATTCTATGATTTCATAATTAAAGTTCCATCATACACGCAGCATATTCTTTGCCATCTCAATTTTTCGTATCAGGCGTT
>JBJEMZ010000159.1:2427-8676 GCA_051879935.1 Wujia sp. | reverse complement strand
TGCTTGCATTACAACCGGAGATTGAGAGTGCAAAAGCCGAACTGGAAAAGGCAAAGCAAGAGCAGGCAGATAAATTAACAGAGTATAATCGCGGGTTGCTTGGATTAATTGAGTGGAGACTGAAAAAGTCGGATCTTACTACTTTGGAAAAGTATGATTTGAACGCTGCAAAGAAAGTCCTTGAAAAAGCAATAGCTGAAGATTTCTCGCAATGGTATGGTGGTGATAGTACAGGTTTGCCTGAAAGTAGAAACAATAAGGTTGTAGTGATAGGCGATGAATATGATGCAATTTCATTGGAAAATTTGAAGACCGGAATTGCGCAGATGAAGATTGTAAATGAGTTACGAGCTTCGGATGATAATTATGTGGGGGTAATGAAAAGAAATCCGGGTCTTACAAATTTCTATGTTATGGCAATTGCAACATCCGGTGCAAACCGGGGAGCTGGATTAAAAAGACATAGTCTGTTGCAAATATCTTGTGAAAATCTTTCTTTTGGCGGAAGTCCTGCATATATGTGGTATTCGGAAAAAGGAATATTTGATAAATATAAGACGCAGTTAAATATTGGAACGTTGACAAGTGAGTCTGATGTATCGGCGATTGAGAGTGCTGCAGAGGATGATAACAAAGAGGTTGGGCATTACACCAACTTGTTTTGGTCCGTTGATCAGGTTATGGGTGTAGGATTTACTAATTATGGAGGGACAGGTTGCTACAATGCTACTAAAAAAAGTAATTTAGAATCTCAATATGCAACGTATTCCATTGAAGAGTTTGAAGCTATTTATAATGAATATATGACATATATTAACCCCGAAACATATCAGGAGAAAGTTGATGTGGCACAGGCTGCATTGGATGCTTTATTAGAGCAGTATTATGAAGCATGTCCGGGACACACATACGAACCGGAAACAACAGTTCCGGCAACATGCAAAATAAAGGGATATACATCAAAGATCTGTTCGATTTGTGGTTATGAGCAAAGAACATATACTTCCGAGGCATTAGGGCATGATTTAACGGATGGGGTTTGTTCACGCTGTGGAATTACAACGCCGATTAGTATTAGAAGTGTAAATTGGACAGTTGGTAATTGCACAAATACAACTTATTCACAAAGTTATGAGATTGGAACGGAAGTTGATTTCTCGATAGATTTTACATCTGCTTCGGAAGATAAATATAAAGACGAAATAGCAGTTATTATATCAGATCCAGAGGTTATTAGCTATGAACCTGGCAAGTTTTACACTGGTGTTATGACCATGAAAAAAACCGGAATATGTACGGTAACGGTAACAGCGGTAGAAAACCCATCTGTATCGAAAACTTATACGATAGAGGTCACGGAAGAGGGTGGACATGATTATGTCATGGCGGTCGATGAAGATGGAGATGGCAACACAACTAAGACATGTTCAAAGTGTGGGAAGACGGTAGATGTAACGGTACCGACATCGATAAGTCAGGTGTCATTTCATATTGGTAATGTCGGGAATTCTAGCCCATCGCAGAGCTATGAAGTGGGATCAGAGTTGACGATGTATATATCTTATTCGCCATCATCAGTAGATAATAAAGATTTTACAGTTGAGATTGCAGATTCGACAATAGCAAGTTACACACAGGGAACTTCGAGTATGAGAGGAACCTTAAAACTATTGCAAGCCGGGGAGACAACCGTCAAGGTGTATCCGACCTATAATCCAAGTGTATATAAAACTTACAATCTGGAAGTGACGGAAGATGGTGGACACAATTATGTGATAGCAGTTGATGAAGATGGAGATGGAAACACAACTAAAACATGTTCAAAATGTGGGAAGACGGTAGATGTAACGGTACCGACATCGATAAGTCAGGTATACTTTTATCTTGGGAATTCGGGTAGCTCTTCTCTATCGCAGAGTTATGAAGTGGGTTCAGAGTTGACGGCGTATATATATTATTCGCCATCATCAGTAGATAATAAAGATTTTACGGTAGAAATCGCAGATCCGACAATAGCAAGTTACACACGGGGAACTTTGAGTACGAGGGGAACATTAAAACTGTTACAACGGGGGGATACAACTATTAAGATTTACCCAACCTATAACCCAAGTGCGTCAAAAACTTATAATTTGGAAGTAATAGAAGAAGGCGGACATGATTTTGAACTTGTTGTAGACGAGGATGGAGATGGTAAGACAATCGGTATCTGCAAAAAATGTCAAAAGAATAAGGAATTTACGGTTTCGACCTCCGTGTTTGCAAATGTGTTGGATCCGGATACCAACAGCTATAATTCAAGTGGGTGGAGTAATATATATAGTGTTGGAGATGAAATAACGATGCGGACATATTGTTCCTGGGCGAATAATATGGATTATGTAATGGAGATTTCTGATCCGACTATGGCGACTTACAGTGATACATCGGCTACAAGTAATTATTACTATCGGATTCAGGAAGGAAAATTAACTTTACGAAAAGAAGGCATCTTCAATGTGACAGTATATGCCAAGTATAATCCGGCAGCAAAATCGGTATATACGGTGAGAGTTGGTTCTCCGTCGGCATACAATATACAACAGGCGGAGGTAGCGTTAGAAAAGTCGGAATACGAATATGATCCTGCACGAGTTTATCCATTGGCAAGAGTGGTTTATAATGGCGTGGAATTGACCCTTGGTACAGATTATTACCTTACTCAAAGCAATAATCTGTACCCGGGAACCGGAACAGTGACAGTTACCGGAAGAGGGATATTTACCGGATCAGTAATAAAAGAATTTACGATTACAAAGAAAAATATCTCAGATGCTGTTATCACGCTTGAGGCTGCAGAGGTCGAATATGATGGTACCGTAAAGACGCCGACTATCCAGTCAGTTAAAGTTGGAGGATATACAACCAGTTTAAGTAATTATTCGGTAGCTTATTCGAACAATAGGGAAATTGGAACTGCTACAGTAACAGTATCTGCAAAAGCAGACAATTCATATTATACAGGAACAGCAACTACAACCTTTGAAATCAAACATACACAGCATGTATTTGATGAATGGTACGTGAAGACTGCAGCGACATGTGAGACATCCGGATTAAAACGCAGAGACTGTAGATTCTGTGATGAATTTGAGACCGAGGAAATAGAACCGCTTGGACATGATTACCAGATAGTATATGACTGGGCAGAAGATGGTTCGAGCTGCAGTGCTGCCATGGCGTGTCAAAACGAGATTACGGTTCAAGGAGACTATAGCAATAAGCAGGAAATCCCTTCTGCAGATGTATCCACTCCGGTTTTGATTAATACAAAGGATGCCACCTGTTCGAAAAATGGTGTCAAGACATATAAGGTTACAGTAACCTATAACGGAAATATATACACAGATACAAAGGATGTATTAACTCCGATTGAACCATCGGCACATCCGGAGGATAGTAATGTTGTGGATCCTGCAGTTGCTCCGACTTGTACAGAAACGGGTCTTACAGAGGGATCCCATTGTAGGGATTGTCAGACTGTGTTTGTTGCACAGGAAAGTATTCCGGCAATCGGTCATGCGTGGAAGGAACCTGTTTACAGGTTTAATCCGGAGAATATGACAGGCGATGCAGAGTTTGTATGTGCGAATGACAATCGGCATAAGGAGATTGTTTCCTGTGAGGTTGTAGTATCAGATTATGTGGCTGCCACCTGTGAAACAGAGGGGCAGGTATCGTATACAATCAAACCATTCAGATTTGCGGGAACAGCCTATACTCCGGGTGCGGTAGAGCGTGAAGTGATTCCGGCAACCGGACATGCATATGAAGCAGATTATTCATGGGACGGCATAGAATGCAGCTTAACACTGACTTGTACACATGATAATTGCCAGGAAATAAAGAATCTGGATATGACTGTCAATGTTACATCTATGATTCCTGCAACCTATACACAGGAAGGTTCTACAACACTTTTGGCAACCTGTGTGTATGAAGGAAAGCAATATTCAGATACAAAAACAATTGTGACGCCAAAGCTGACAAAACCGGCGGAACCATTGCCGGGAGAGACATTACCGGCTGTCAATGTATATTATATTACACATGTACAGACCTACGGCTGGCAGGGAAATACAAGCAATTATAAGACATGGAAGAAAAATGGTGAGACTGCCGGTACATTTGGTGAGGCAAAACGTCTGGAGAGTATCCGAATCCGACTTGACACTACGGCCGATCTTGGTGTTGAATATCGTACACATGTCCAGTCATACGGCTGGGAAAAGACATACAGAGCCAACGGTGCCATGAGTGGTACATCCGGTGAGGCGAAACGTTTGGAAGCAATCTCCATCCGACTGACCGGATTGGATGCAGGTAAGTATGATATTTACTACCGGGTTCACGCACAGACTTACGGCTGGCTCGGATGGGCAAAGAACGGCGAAAATGCCGGTACGGCGGCGCAGGCAAAACGTCTGGAAGGTATCCAAATCTGTGTTGTTCCAAAGGGACAAGCCTTAAATGAGGGCTCGGTTGGGTACTCTTATATAGAGCTTGGTAAAGCTGCAACCAACAGCAATATGGCAGGTATGATTAATTATATGACACATGTGCAGTCATATGGTGATCAGAAATACGTATATGATGGTTCGGTATCCGGTACATTTGGTGAGGCAAAGCGCCTGGAAGGTATTCGGATCAATCTGAATCCGGACAAATCCGGATATAGCGGCTCCGTCACTTACCGTACGCAGGTTCAGACATACGGTTGGCTTCCATGGTCTGAGGACGGTGCGTTTAACGGAACACATGGACAGGGTAAACGGCTTGAGGCAATTCAAATCCGGCTGACCGGGGATGTGGCTAACTATTATGACGTATATTACCGTGTTCATTCCCAGACATACGGCTGGCTTGGATGGGCAAAGAACGGAGAGACGGCAGGAACTGTGGGACTTGCAAAACGTCTGGAGGGTATTCAGATTGTACTTGTTCCAAAGGGACAGGGTGCACCGAATTACCTGCCGGGCAAACCGGGAATGGTGCCGTATGTGAGTCGGTAAAAAATTGGCGGTGATGCGTATATGGATAACGACAATGTAAATAAGGGGAAACCACGTCGAAGTGAAAACAAGCGTAAAAAACTATCCATGGGATGTGTGGTTATCGGTCTTATTCTCTTATTTGGAGTAGCCGTGAATTCCGAAAACGCAGACGATGCGCCAGAACCATCGACAGAAGTAAATACAGAGGCTGGATCTGAGAGCACGAGGGAAGATACAACTGAGGAGACAACTGCGACACTGACAACTGAGAAGATGGCTACGACCACGACTACAGATGCATCCGCGGAGAAAGGCAATTCCTTTGATATAGAAATTGTTCCTGCGTATGCCGGCTATGCATATGTGCCGGTGAATGACAATCTGCCGTATTTTACGGAGGAAGAAAAACACAGTGTCACGGCATTTGAGACCTATAGCGAGCTGGATGATTTGGGCAGATGCGGCGCTGCATTTGCAAATGTGTGTCGCGAGCTGCAGCCGACGGAGCCGCGGGGGGAGATCGGGAGTATCAAGCCGAGCGGGTGGCACACGGTAAAGTATAACGATATCATTTCGGATAATTATTTGTACAATCGGTGTCATCTGATTGGGTATCAGTTGACCGGTGAAAATGCGAATGAGAAAAATCTGATTACCGGAACGAGATATCTGAATATGGCTGGGATGCTGCCGTTTGAGGATAAGATAGCATGTTATCTGGAAGAAAATGATAACCATGTCCTGTATCGGGTAACGCCGATATTTGATGGCGATAATCTGGTGGCGAGCGGCGTGCTGCTGGAAGGCTATTCGGTGGAGGATGCCGGGGCAGGAATCTGTTTTAATGTGTACTGCTACAATGTTCAGCCCGGAATCTGTATCGACTATGCAACCGGCGATTCCCATGAGGATCCATCCGTGGTAGCCTATGATGACAATTATGAAAGTGCGATTCACAGGGATAATATGGAAGAGACTGTAAGTGATGTCTCGATGGAAGTGTATGCATCAGATGGTGAGACGGACAAAAATGCGTCCGGGGAGAAATCGATTACGGTGTGGATATCCGCAACCGGAAACAAATATCATCGTAAGAATAACTGTGGGTCCATGAACCCTAACAATGCGACAGAACTCACAAAGGAGCAGGCGGAAAGTCTGGGATATGAGCCGTGTGGGAAGTGTTATTAAATGACTGGCAAAATTATTTACTCGC
>JBJEMZ010000159.1:0-2327 GCA_051879935.1 Wujia sp. | reverse complement strand
GCATTATAATTATATGATATAATTTCGTTACCAAAATAGTAATAAAAATGAAAGAAACTGGGTGTAAAAAGTTGGGCATGACAATGTTGTATAAGAATGAAACTGTGAAAGAGTATAAGGATATTGTGGCTTTTCACCCTGGGTATTATATCGCAGATATAATCGAAGATATGGGTATAAGTCAGGTTGAATTTGCTACTAGAATGGGGACCACGGCAAAAACACTGAGTAATTTAATCAATGGGCAGGCAAATATCTCAAATGATCTGGCTAAGAAATTGTCAGTGATGATGGGAACGGGAGTAGATGTATGGCTGAATTTGCAAAGTACTTATGATCAGAAGATGATTGAAATCCAGCAGGAACAGGATTTTGATGAACAAACAGAAGTGGTAAAGCAGATAGATTACAATTTTTTTGTTACGGTTGCGGGTCTGCCAACGACTAAGAATATCCGAGAAAAGGTTGCATATTTATGTAAGTTTTTAAGGGTTGCTGATTTGCGAATCATGCTGCAACCGGATTTTCTCGTCAATTATAGGACAGGAATATCCACAAATAGTCAGAAGAATGTTATAAATGCAAGAGCATGGATTCAGACCGCAATTAATTTTTCAAAAAGTATCGAAACAAAACCATATAATGCGAAAACATTAAGGTCATATTTGCCGGAGTTACGGAGTATGACAATTCAAAAACCGGAGGTTTTTCTCCCAAGAATGCGAGAGATATTTGCTGAGTGTGGTGTGGTATTTGTTTTATTGCCGAATTTAAAAAATTCGGGTGTAAATGGAGCAGTAAAATGGATAAGCGATGACAGAGTTGTACTTGCAATGAATAATAGGGGGCTGAATGCTGATAGGTTCTGGTTTTCGCTTTTCCATGAAATAAAACATGTATTTCAGCAAAAGATAAAGACTGTGTTTATTAGTAGCAGCGTCGAAGAGATGGAAGATATCAATAATGAATTGGAGAAGGAAGCCGATGATTTCGCAAATAATTATTTGATTCCGGCTGCTGAACTTAAGAAATTTGCTCCGACTAAATATACTTCAGATGATGAAATTGTGGCATTTGCAAACTCTATTGGTATACATCCGGGTATTGTGGCAGGCAGATTGCAGCATGAAAAAATAATACCGCAAAACAGATGCTCAAAGCTTAAAGAGAAGTATGTAATAGAGATAACGCACTCGGCATAGGGTGGAGATCAGGAGCATTGGGATATTAATGCAAAGAACTTGTATCGATTATGCAATCGGCGATTCCCACGAGGATTCATCTGTGGCAGCCTATGATGACAATTATGAATATATTATAGTGGACACAGAAAATTAACAATAAAAAGCTATTCAAGGTCAGTGATTCGTGGTATATTTTGGATGAAAGGGGGAAGAAAAATGGCAAATGTATTTGATGCTGCAAAGTATATTCTGGAAAAGTCTGGACCAATGTCGACTATGAAGCTTCAGAAATTGTGCTATTATTCTCAGGCTTGGTCGCTTGTTTGGGATGATTCTCCTTTGTTCGATGAGGATTTTCAGGCATGGGCAAATGGACCGGTTTGTCCGGAATTGTTCTTTAAGACACAGGGAAAATATTCCGTATGTGCAGCGGATGAGACCGGAGGCATTAATGACTTATCTGAGAATCAAAAGGATACAATTAATCGGGTTTTGGCACATTATGGGAATCATGATGCACAATGGTTGAGCCAGCTTACGCATATGGAAGATCCTTGGATAAAAGCCAGAGAAGGAATTCCGTCTGGAGCAGGTTGCAGTAATATTATTACAAAGGAGAGTATGGCACTATATTATGGCGGCCTCTAGAAATAATAAACGGATAATTCAAAAAGAGATTCCGAAGGGAAAAAGTATTGCTCAGGGTGGGAATCCTGAGCAATATTATGCTGAAAATCCTGCTTGGTGTTTTTCAAATACGGATCAGGAAATGTGGTCTTTTACGAGGGAACATGTTGGTGATTTGATATGGGATGAAATATTTCCCCGATTGAAAGCGCTTGAAACTCAGACATGGAAAGAAATTCTGGTAACAGGTAACAAACAGAATCATTCAATAAATGTCGAAGACCTAAATAAAGTGGCACAAGATAGACTGGCACAAAAATATATTGAAGCCGAATCCTTGATTTCTTTGCGCGTGACAGGTAATCATAGGCTCTATGGTTATATGACAGGGCGTGTGTTTAATATTCTATGGTATGATGATAATCATGGAGACAATCATACATGTGTTTGCAGATCTCATAAGAAACATACATAGTAAAGGAATAATACCGCTTGGTTTTACCAGGCGGTTTTTTA
>JBJEMZ010000158.1:0-8684 GCA_051879935.1 Wujia sp. | reverse complement strand
TTCTGCGGTTGTTCCACAGAATTCGGTGGTGCCCCGAATAAACATACCTGTCCGGTTTGTACCGGTATGCCGGGCTCCCTGCCGGTTTTGAACAAGGCAGTTGTGGAGAAAGCAGTGGCAGTCGGTCTTGCCACAAATTGTACCATCACGCAGAATTGTAAATTTGATCGTAAAAATTATTTCTATCCGGATAATCCACAGAACTATCAGATTTCCCAGCTGTACTATCCGATTTGTCGGGATGGTAAGGTGGAAATCGAAGTGGACGGACAGAAGAAATTTGTCCGGATTCATGAGATTCATATGGAGGAGGATGCCGGTAAGCTGGTGCACGATCCGTATACGGACAGCTCCCTTGTGGATTATAACCGTTCCGGTGTGCCTCTGATTGAGATTGTATCGGAGCCGGATATGCGTTCTTCCGAGGAAGTTATCGCATATTTGGAGAAGCTTCGCCTGATTATTCAGTATCTTGGCGCTTCGGATTGTAAGTTGAACGAGGGTTCCATGCGTGCGGATGTCAATCTTTCGGTTCGTGAGGTAGGTGCGGAAAAATTCGGTACAAGAACCGAGATGAAGAACCTGAATTCCTTCAAGGCGATTGCCCGTGCGATTGAAAATGAGAAGGAACGGCAGATTGACCTGATTGAATCCGGAGAGCCGGTGATTCAGGAGACGAGAAGATGGGATGATACGAAGGAGTATTCCTATGCGATGCGCTCGAAAGAGGACGCACAGGATTATCGTTACTTCCCGGATCCGGATCTGGTGCCGGTTGTAATCAGCGATGCGTGGTTAGAAGAAATCCGCAGTCGTCAGCCGGAGCTTCGGGATGAAAAGCGGATTCGTTATAAGGAAGAATATGATATACCGGATTATGATATCGACATTTTGACAAACTCCAAAAAGCTTGCGGATATTTTTGAGGAGGCAATTGCGCTTGGCGCTGCGCCGAAGAAGGTTTCTAATTGGCTTATGGTTGAGACGATGCGTCTGATGAAAGAGGCATCAATGGATGCGGATGATTTGAAATTTTCGGCAAAAAATCTTGCAGCGATTATCAAGATGGTAGATGCAAAGGTAATCAACGGAACCGTTGCAAAAGAAGTGTTTGAAAAGGTATTTGCGGATGATATCGATCCGGAAGCTTATGTGGAAGAGCATGGTTTAAAGACAGTCAATGATTCAGGAGCCCTAACAAAGACGATTGAGGAGATTGTTGCAAACAATCCGAAGTCTGTAGAAGACTTCAAGAGCGGCAAGGAAAAGGCAATCGGATTCTTAGTCGGCCAGACCATGAAGGCTATGCAGGGTAAGGCTGATCCGGGAGAAGTTAACCGGATTCTTCGTGAGATCTTGTCAAGGTAGAAGGACGAGCCCCGAGTCATAATAGTTTCCACCTGAAAAATTCATGGAACAATTTTTTGAGGTGGAAACTATTATGACTCGGGGCTCTGTTTCTTGGTAGAAGACAAGAAAGACCTCAGCTCAGAAGGTTATCCTAGTTAATGTTTATTTTATGATATAAAGTGAGGAATCGTAGCCGGCAGGAATCTCCGACTTTGAATAGATTTCTGTGAAGACTGCCATTCCGTAGGATTGTCCACCTCAAAAAATTGTTCCATGAATTTTTTAGGTGGACAATCCTACGGGATGGTGGGGATGTATAATTTGAATTTTAAAGTCGGAGATTCCTGCCGGTTACGATTCCGTATATAACAAAAAAGGGTGAGAAGTATGAAGAAAGACGGATATTATTCCACCGGCGAATTTATGAAACAGGCGAATATTACGAAGAAGACGGTCCGGTATTATGATGAGAAAAATATTTTAAAGCCAACTTTGGTTACGGATACAGGGGCGCGCTATTATACGGAAAAAGATCTGGCGAAGCTGCAACAGATTCTGCTGTTAAAATACCTTGGCTTTTCTCTGGGCGATATAAAGGAGATGCAGGTGGATGATGCGGATAAGCATTTTATTATTAATTCCCTGAATATTCAGTTGAAGCTGGTGGAAGACCGCATCGAACAGCTGCAGCTTGTGGCAGGTACGATTCGGGAAGCAACCGAGGATATGCAGGCCGACAGAGAGGTGGATTGGTCAAAGCTGTTTGAACTTATCCACGTGGCAGATCTTGAGAGTATTTTGAAAAACCAGTATCGGAATGCATCCAATATTATGGCGCGTATTAATCTGCACAAGCTGTATTCGACAAATAAACAAGGATGGTTTCCATGGATTTTTGAACAGATGGATATAAAAAAAGGAAAGAATATCCTGGAGCTTGGATGCGGAGCCGGAAACATCTGGGTGGAGAATGCGGATAAGCTGCCGGATGGGGTTTCGGTTACAGTTACGGATATTTCCGATGGGATGCTGCGGGATGCCAGACGGGAAATCGGAAGGGAAGATGATACATTTTCCTATGCAGTCTGTGAATGCGAGGATATCCCTTTTGGGGATAATACCTTTGATGTCGTGATTGCGAATCATGTGCTATTTTACTGCGAGGATATTGACAAAGCGTGTCAGGAGATTAAACGTGTGTTGAAGCCGGAGGGAGTGTTGGTTGCCGGAACCTATGGCAGACAGCATATGATTGAAATCAGTCAGCTTGCTTCGGAATTTGATGACAGGATTGTACTTGCCGCGGAAAATCTGTATGAGAGATTTGGCAAAGAAAATGGTGCCGGAATTTTAAGGGAATGTTTTTCTGACATAGAGTGGAGACAGTATGAGGATTCTTTGGAAATCAAGGAGGCGGAGCCGCTCATTTCCTATGTGCTTTCCTGTCATGGGAATCAGAATCAGTATATAGCCCACAGATATAAGGAATTTCGGGCATTTATGAAAAAGAAACTTGTAAGAGGATTTCATATCACAAAGGATGCGGGGATTTTTCTTGCAAAAAAATAAAATAATACTTGACTGTGCCCTAAGGGCACCATGTATAATATAGATAACAAAATAGAAACTGTTTTTATCAGGAGGTTTATCAATGAGAACATATTTAGTAACCGGTGGAGCCGGATTTATCGGTTCCAATTATATTCATTACATGTTTAAAAAGTATGACAATGAAATTCGTATTATTAATGTGGATGCGTTGACATACGCGGGTAATCTGGAGAATCTGAAGGATATCGAAAACCGTGACAATTACACTTTTGTAAAGGCGGATATCTGCGATAAGGAAGCGATTGCAAAGATTTTTGCACAGAATGATATCGACCGGGTTGTACATTTTGCAGCGGAGTCCCATGTGGACAGAAGTATCAAAAATCCGGAGGTTTTTGTACAGACGAATGTACTCGGTACAGCGGTTATGCTGAACTGTGCTAAGGCTGCATGGGAGTTGCCGGACGGAACATTTAAGGAAGATAAGAAGTTCCTGCATGTATCGACGGATGAGGTATATGGTTCTCTTCCGGATGATGACAACGCATTCTTTTATGAGACATCTCCATATGAGCCGCACAGCCCGTACTCAGCAAGTAAGGCGAGCTCGGATATGCTTGTAAAGGCGTATATGGACACCTACAAGTTCCCGGCAAACATTACAAACTGCAGCAACAACTATGGTCCATATCAGTTTCCGGAGAAGCTGATTCCGCTTATTATCAACAATGCTTTGCAGGGCAAAAAGCTTCCGGTATATGGTGACGGCAAGAATGTGCGTGACTGGCTGTATGTCGAGGATCACGCCAAGGCAATCGATATGGTACAGGAACAGGGACGTCTGTTTGAAACCTATAATGTGGGCGGGCACAATGAAAAGCAGAATATTGAGATAATCAATATTATTATTGAGACATTACAGGAGATGCTTCCGGATGACGATCCAAGAAAAGCCCTTGTTTCGAAGGATTTGATTACCTATGTGGAGGATAGAAAGGGCCATGACAGACGCTATGCGATTGCACCGGATAAGATTAAGGCTGAGATTGGCTGGTATCCGGAGACTATGTTCGCGGAGGGTATCAAGAAGACAATTACGTGGTTTTTTGAGCATGAGGACTGGATGAAAAATGTGACAAGCGGCGATTATCAGAAGTATTATGAAGACATGTACGCAAATAAATAAGACGTGCATCAGCATAAAACAGAGAATTTCGAGTATGCTTGCATACAGAGAAATTCGATGATTTATGCTGATATAGGGCGCATAATGCGACCGACTCGGAAATTGTGCACACCGAAAGGTGTGTGCTAGTAAGCGGGAACCGCTTACATCAAGAAGCGAAGAGGAGGTACGTCATTATGCGTGCACGTCTTATTGTAGGATGGAATATATATTGCGCAAATCAGAAAGGAGTTAGCATGAAAGGGATTATATTAGCCGGAGGTTCCGGCACAAGACTTTATCCGCTGACCAAGGCGGTATCAAAACAGATTATGCCGGTTTATGACAAGCCGATGATTTATTATCCGCTTTCCACGCTGATGCTTGCAGGAATACGCGAGGTTTTGATTATTTCCACACCGCGTGATCTGCCGGTGTTTGAGGAATTATTTGGAAATGGAGAACAGCTCGGCATGCAGTTTTCCTATGCGGTACAGGAGACACCGAGAGGACTTGCGGATGCGTTTATTATCGGTGCTGATTTCATCGGAGATGACAGTGTGGCACTTGTACTTGGCGATAATATTTTTTATGGACAGAGCTTTTCCTGCGTGTTAAAGCGTGCAGCAGAGCGGGAAAAAGGAGCAACCATCTTTGGTTATTATGTGAAAGATCCGAGAGAATATGGGGTTGTAGAATTTGACGAGAACGGAAAGGCTCTTTCTATCGAGGAAAAGCCGGAACATCCGAAGTCGAATTATGCGGTACCGGGGCTTTATTTCTATGACAATCGAGTCGTAGAAATTGCGAAAAATGTAAAACCATCTGCACGTGGAGAGATAGAAATTACTTCGATTAACAACGAGTATCTTCGTATGGGCGATTTGATGGTTGAAACCCTTGGCAGAGGATTTGCATGGCTTGATACCGGCAATCATGATATGCTGCTTGATGCGGCTGATTTTGTGGCTGCATTCCAGAAACGACAGGGAATGTATATTTCGTGTATTGAGGAGATTGCATATCGAAGGGGATTTATTGACAGAGAGCAATTATTGAAACTTGCAGAACCTCTGATGAAGACGGCGTATGGACAGTATCTGGTTGATGTTGCAAATGGACTGTAGAGGCTTTGTAATCATAAATTGCATAATACTATAGAAGAAGGGGTGGATGTTATGAATCGACATGTTTTGAGATTGTTACAGGCATGGTTATTGGTAGTGGTTATGTTTGTTTCCATCCTGTCCGGGATGGGTACCGGGCAGACTGCAAAAGCGGCAACCAAGATGGGTGTGACTTATACCGTTCATGTTCAGACATTTGGCGATAAACAGGGTTGGGTCAGTGACGGCGAGACAGCCGGAACGAGTGGCATGGCGAAACGTCTGGAGGAAATCCGGATAAAACTCACCGGAACAGAGTATACAGGCAACATCCGCTATAAGACGCATATTCAAAGCTATGGTTGGCAGAATTGGGTGACAAATGGCGCAAACAGTGGCAGCCGAGGGCAGGCAAAACGGTTGGAAGCGATTGAAATCGAACTGACCGGAGAGATTGCAAAGCATTACGATGTTTACTATCGTGTGCATTGTCAAAGCTATGGATGGATGGCTTGGGTAAAAAATGGCGTTATGGCCGGAACAAGCGGCCAGGGTAAAAGGCTGGAGGCTATTGAGATAAAATTACTTCCAAAGTCTGAGATTACGGACATGGGGGTACAGTATCGGACCCATGTCCAGACATTTGGTTGGCAGGACTATAAATCAGACGGAGAAGCCAGCGGAACGACCGGTCAGGGCAAACGTTTGGAAGCAATCGAGATTTTACTTACCGGAAATCAATATAGTGGTGGAATATCTTATCGGACCCATGTTCAGACGTATGGATGGGAGAAAAGTGATGTGTCGAATGGGGCTCTTTCCGGAACTATCGGGCAGGGAAAAAGGTTAGAAGCAATTGAAATTTCACTCTATGGCGAAGTTTCCTATTATTATGATTTATATTATCGTGTCCATGCACAAAGCTATGGATGGCTTGGATGGGCTAAAAATGGAGAAACGGCCGGTACCAGCGGTATGGCAAAACGTTTGGAAGCAATCGAGATCCTGCTTATTCCAAAGGACAGTGATGTAGTTTTGGATGATACCGGTAAGGAATCTTATATCAAGGGTACTGTGGCAGCTTCAGGATATACCATACAGGCGCAGGAAGTGGTTGCTCTTACAAATGCATATCGGCAACAAAATGGCGTATACAATAATCTTACACTTGACCCGGTGCTGACACGGGCAGCCGATATTCGGGCAAAGGAAATCGTAGAAAATTTTGATCATACAAGACCAAACGGAACAAGCTGCTTTACTGTTTTAGATGAGGTTGATTATGCGTGGTTAATGGTTGGAGAAAATATTGCGGCAGGTTATCCAACTTCTGAATCCGTTATGACCGGATGGATGAATTCGGAAGGACATAGAAATAATATATTAAATAGTAGTTTTAATCGGATTGGTGTCGGTTACTATGCGAATCCGGAGAAACCATATCGATATTATTGGGTGCAATTGTTTTCAAATTAGTATCATTCGTATAAAGAAGCGCGTAGGTATACGCGCTTCTTTTTATGCAATACATATTAAAGTGAATAACCATTTTTGATTAACAGTTCACGTGCACTGTCTACGGAATCAACGCCTTCCTTGTTTTTGATTGGTGCAAATTGTTTTTCTCGATCGACTTCAAATACAAGACAGTCATCCATTTCCCGAATCAAATCAAGTGCCAATGTTTCGTATTTATATGCATTTGGCTCGTTTGGTGTCACATAGTTTCCCAGTTTATCAATATAAGGAACCTTTTTTGATACGACATGCAGCGGCATTGTATGATCAAGTGTCTCCTTCAGGCGTTTAATCGGAAACAGGTAATTTAATATAACTCCAAATCCGTAAGCAAGGGACCCATCTTTTGTTCGTTTGTTCAGCATCTGGTCTGTCATTTCGTAATATTCAATAATATGTGGTCGACCATCTGCTTTACACATAACGCCGACTTTTTCCTCCGGGTATGTTTTTCGTACAACTTTTGCGCCGCACATCTTTTCGCTTTTTATTGTTGCACCGAGGAAAACAGGATCTGCGATTCGCTGCAGGACATTATCAACGGAAAATACATTAATCCATTCCGTGTTTGAATTAAGAAGATGATCCAGCAGGCCTGCTTTGTACATGGAATGAAACCAGCCTCCGTTTCCATTTGGAGAAAGTGCAAGCTCATGCTGTGATTGCATAAGAATCTTTCCGGAAAAATCGGTTGCCGGATTCATCTCTTGTATAAAGAAATGAATATATTCAGGATTATAACCAAAATAATCGTGCATTTCAAAAAAACGTACCGTATCTGTATAATTTATATTGCTTGTCATAATATAAAACGGAATCCAGGTACCGGTAGCGGAAACGACATCCATCGTATGAGCAATCAATAATTCAAAAACATACAATTGCTTTGATATTCCGACATTAAAACAGCCCTTTGGTTTGTCGAAACCAAGTCTTGTTCCCTGTCCGCCTGCAAGGAGCAGTAGACAGAGCTTTCCGGAGCGAATGGCCTCATAACCAATCGTACGGTATATGTCCTCCTGCTCTGAAATCTCATTAAGGGAGAGTGCGTCTATTTCCTCAATATTTAATGTGGTTTCGGGGTTGTTCTTTTGGTGAAGAGCATCTAAAAAGCTCCAATCAATATTTGAGATTTCAGAGATAAGACTCTGCCGTTCGTCATCATTTAATCGTTCAAAAAAACGGAGCAGATGTGACTGCCCTTTTTCTTTTAATAAATTCTTAAGTGCTTCAATTCCCATAACGATGAATATGCATCCTTCCACGATAAAGTGTCAAATTTTCATAAGTATAGCATAGACACAATGTATTTACAACAATGAAACTATGACTTTCTTGTGAAAACACTCAAAAGAATATTGTATTTTTTTGCAGAATCATGTATGATAGGAAAAGCATGTAAACAAAAGAAGTATGGCAGAAATGTACAGATAAATAACATGACATTAAATATATGGAAGGATACATATTGATATGAGTAAGAAAAAAGGTGGAATGAGTGCAAATGCAAAATGGGGGATTGCATTTTTAGTTGAAATTGTAATTATGCTTTTTATGGTTGTCGGATACCTCTTTTTTTATGCGAACCGAAAGCTTGATAACATAAACCGGCCGGAAAACTGGGATGACAGTAATGAGGCTCTTGACATCAATGAGGAGTCGAATGAGGCACAGAAGGGATATCGTACGATTGCATTGTTCGGTATTGACTCGAGAAGTGTAAAGTCTATGGCGGAAGGAAACAGAAGTGATTCGATTATTATTGCAAGCATCAATAATGATACGAAGGAAGTAAAGCTTGTTTCGGTTTACCGTGATTCGTTACTTCAGGTTGATTATGAGGGAGGAATTACAACAAAGATTACACATGCGTATGCATATGGTGGCCCTGAGATGGCGGTTCGTGCGCTGAATGCAAATCTGGATCTTCAGATTACCGACTTTGTAACGGTGAATTTTGCGGCACTTGCGCAGGCAATCGATGATCTTGGAGG
>JBJEMZ010000157.1:0-1835 GCA_051879935.1 Wujia sp. | reverse complement strand
TCTTCTTTTGGATGAACCGCTTGGTGCTCTGGATTTAAAAATGCGCAAGGAGATGCAGCTTGAGTTAAAGAGCATGCATGAGAAGCTTGGTATTACCTTTATTTATGTGACACATGACCAGGAGGAAGCGCTGACGATGTCAGACAAGATTGTTGTTATGTCTGAGGGGCGTATGCAACAGATTGGAACTCCTGAGGATATATATAATGAGCCGAAGAATGCATTTGTTGCAGACTTTATCGGAGAGAGTAATATTTTCAACGGTGTTATGACCGATAAATTAAAAGTACGTTTTTGTGGCGCGGAATTTACCTGTGTCGATGATGTAGAACACGGAACACTCGTCGATGCTGTTGTGCGTCCGGAGGATGTTATTATTACCACACCTGAGCAGGGAAAAATCATGGGTGTGGTTACTTCTGTTGTCTTCAAAGGCGTGCATTATGAGATTACCGTGGAGTCCGGAAAGAATGAAATTGTGATTCAGTCTACTAAGTCGGCGAAGGTCGGTGACAAGGTGGGAATCGATATTGAACCGGATGGTATTCATATTATGATTGCTGAGCACACGGTAAATAAATTTGAGTCGGATATTGTCTTGGATAAGGATTATTACCTTGAATTTATGGACGGAAAAATCCCGTGTGATTTAACAAAGGTGATTCCGAATTCCAAGCTGGATAATCACGGTGTATTGGTGGATGCAAATGGCAATGAGGTTGACATCGATAAGCTTAAAGTGATTGTATCCATTAAACCGGAAGATATTGATATGAGCGATAACGAAGAAGAAGGACTTGTATGCGGTCATATTATCAATTTGATCTATAAAGGAGATCATTACAGCTATGTCGTAAGAACAGATGACGATGAGGATTTCATCGTAGATGATGAGGATCTCTGGAATATGGATGACTATGTCAGCCTGATTATTCCTGAGGACAAGATTAGTTTTACGCTTAAGAAATAGTTGGATTTTACTTTATGGAAAAGGAGCGATAGTATGAGCGGTTTGCGTTTTTCAAGAAAACAGCTTGGCATACCATACGCATTGTTTTTACTGCTTTTTGTGGTAGCACCGCTGTTTGTGATTATATTTTATGCCTTTACAAACGGACAGGGACAGTTCACTGTGGAGAATCTGACCGGATTTTTTACAAGTCCAAATACAATCGGAACTTTGGCATACAGCTTTGCGATAGCCATTGTGACTACCTGCGTCTGCCTGCTTTTGGCATATCCGATTGCGTATATTCTTGCAAGAAGTAATATGCGAAGAAAATCCGTGATTGTCATGATTTTTGTGCTTCCGATGTGGATTAACTTTACACTTCGTATTACGGCACTCAAAGAGATTCTGACGTTGATAGAAGGGAATCTTGCATTCCATCCATTTTTAAATTCGGTAATTGGAATGACCTATGATTTTCTTCCGTTTATGATTTTGCCGATGTATACGACTTTGATGAAGCTTGACAACAGTCTGCTTGAGGCGGCAAATGATTTGGGAGCAACGCCTGCACAGGTTTTCCTGAAGGTTACCCTGCCACTTTCGGTTCCGGGTATCATCAGCGGCATTACAATGGTTTTTTTGCCGTCTATGACAAACTATGTTGTATTAGATATGCTGTACAACAGTACCTATATTATGGGAAGTCTGATTGGAAGCTATTTTGCAGCATACGACTGGCATAACGGGTCTATGATTGCCCTTGTATTACTTTTCATCATCCTGATTGTAACACTCATAACAAACCGGTATTCGGAAGAGGATGGTGCAAACAGAGGAGGTGCATTGCTCTGATGAAAAAGGTATTAAGCAGACTTTTTATAGT
>JBJEMZ010000156.1:0-1864 GCA_051879935.1 Wujia sp. | reverse complement strand
AGCGGATTCATTTTCTGACAGACGAGTTCGTACGGGTGGCAAATCGATATGTATTTGTTGTGGCACTTCCCGTTATGTTATTTCTGGATATAGCTGGTTCAGATGTCCGGAAAGATATGAATCTGAAATTCTTCCTGTTTTGTCTGATTGTTACAATTGTGATGTTCCTGTTGGTATGGGGAATTGCAAGACTTATATTAAAAGATAAAACGATGGTTGGAGCATTTGCGCAGGCAGGTGCAAGAGGCAGTGCAGCAATACTTGGTGTTGCCTTTGTACAGAATATATGTGGAGAAATCGGCATGACACCGCTTATGATTGTGGCTGCGGTTCCGTTTTTTAATATATTATCGGTTGTGATTCTCGTGTTTAATGCAAACACACAGGAAAAAAGGGATTATGGGAAGATTAAGAATGCGTGCATCAATATCGCGAAAAATCCGATTATAATCGGAATTATGCTTGGACTTTTTGCATCCCTTGTTTCACTACCGATTCCAACGATTCCATCGAGAGCTTTACATTATGTCGCACAGACGGCAACTCCGATTGCGTTGCTTGCTGTCGGCGCTGGATTTGATGTAAAGCAGGCGATTGAAAGGGTGAAACCGGCTTTGGTTGCCACATTTATAAAGCTGATTGGTTTGCCGATGCTGTTTCTGCCGATTGCATATAAGCTGGGGTTTGCACCAAGTGAGATGGTGGCGATCTTAATTATGCTGGCATCACCGACAACGGTAAGCTGTTATGTTATGGCGAAAAATATGGACAATGATGATATACTTACATCCAATGTAATCGTGCTCACGACACTGTTATCATCTGTGACACTGACACTTTGGATTTTTGCTTTGCGGACGATCGGTTGTATATGATAAAAAAAGAACTCTGAAAACCTGCTAAAATAAAGGTTTTCAGAGTTTTTAGTAGCGGGAGGGGGATTTGAACCCTCGACACTACGGGTATGAACCGTATGCTCTAGCCAACTGAGCTATCCCGCCAGAATTTAAATGGGACCTATAGGGCTCGAACCTATGACCCTCTGCTTGTAAGGCAGATGCTCTCCCAGCTGAGCTAAGATCCCATTTCTGTGTTGAGTTGCTCAACACTCTTGCTAGTATAATGGGTGTTCTAAATTTTGTCAAGCGTTTTTTTCAAAATTATGTTTTCTATATTTTTGCTATTAAATTATCTATAATATAGTAGTATTCTGTCGTTTCCCGTATAAATCCCTCTTTTTTTATGGTAAAATCTTCCAAATTGTCTAAAAATGTTACAAAGTTATTTCAAATGTTGCATAAAAATTAAAAAAATGTATTGACATCTTAACATAAAAGATGTTAAATAGGGGAAGTTTGTTGCGAACAAACGGTTTTGCAATTTCACAAAAAAGGAGTGACGATTATGAGGTTAAACATCGACAAGCTAATGATAAGTTTGGTCATGGTCTTAGCGGTATGTTTATACGCACCGACAATACTGGAAGATTACAAAGCCACAGAAACAACAAATGAGAATGCATCAGAGGTACGTGCAGAAGCACCGGCACCTGTCGTTACAACAGAGACGGTTGTGCTTGCTGCAATCAGTGCACAGGAAAATATCGGAGTACCGGCAGTGATGGTTCAGCCGGCTGCGGTTACAGGAGCAGTAGAGAATATGCTGACTGCATCAAAGGTTACCCCGACATTTCAGACTGCAATGGATATAAAGAATATGGTCAATGATACACAGGTTATGGAGACCGGAGTGTTACATACGATCATAGAGTATGAGAGAGATTCACAGTTTGTGTATCCGGAATTCACCGCATATGTAAAAACTCTTCCGATTGAGAAGAAGCCGTCTTTGATGGCAGCAGATG
>JBJEMZ010000155.1:0-8820 GCA_051879935.1 Wujia sp. | reverse complement strand
AACAATCGATGTAAGAGATGCGGAACTTACGATGCTGAATGCTTGTATTTCTGAACAGATCAGTATAACAGGAGTATATTCGGATGGAGTGTTTTCTTCGGGAACACAGCTTTTAAATGGTACGCAGGCAACCGGTTGGGCAAGAATTCGTAGTACTGATCAAGGTGATATTACCCGTACTGAACGTCAGAGAACAGTTATAGCCAAGATGATTCAAAAGGCAAAAAGTTCTGACCTGGCAACAATTAACAATATTATTGATGATGTATTTCCCAATATATATACAAGCTTGGAGAAAGATGAGTTGATGGATCTCGCTAAGGGTATGTTTGACTATAACTTAGGAGATACGATAGGATTCCCAATGGCTTATATGCCGGTTGACCATGCAACAAAGGGTTCAATTTTGGTTCCTGCAGATCTGACAACAAATGTCGCTGCGCTGCATGAATTCCTGTTTGGAACCGTTGATTATGTACCATCTTCCAGAGTACAAAACATCAGTTCAAGCCTACAGAACGAGACGGGTGTCGGAGCACAGCAGATTGATTTAAATGTTTTTATTCCTCCTACGGAATAATAACCTGATACAGAACATTTTATATAACAAAAGAGTATACAATTATAATAGGTAGAAACACAGAAATGAGATAGCAAAAAACTTCGGTAAAATGCCGGAGTTTTTTGCTTTTTTGTATTGTTCCTGACTTATATCTCTGGATTTTCTATACAAAATTCATAAAAAACAAAAATAGTGGTTTACATGCGAAGATAATTGTTGTATTATAGGCGCATGGGTTGCGAAAACAAAGTAAAAATATAAAATTACTTGATTTTCGTTTGTTGAATAAAAATACAGGAAAGGAAAGACAAGTATGATGCAGATAAAAGACGAAAGAATAGACACCGCAGAGCAGGGTATGTATGACAGAAGCTTTGAGCATGATAACTGCGGTATCGGTGCTGTTGTAAACATCAAGGGAATTCAGACACACAAAACGGTCAGTGATGCACTTCGGATTGTTGAAAATCTGGAACATCGTGCAGGTAAGGATGCTGAGGGTAAGACCGGAGACGGTGTCGGTATTTTGCTGCAGATTTCACACAAGTTCTTTAAGAAAGCAACAAGTGAATTAGGAGTTGATATCGGGGAGGAACGAGACTACGGTATCGGTATGTTCTTTTTTCCGCAGAATGAGCTCCAGCGTAAGCAGGCGATGAAGATGTTTGAAATCATTGTAGAAAAGGAAGGCCTGGAGTTTTTGTGCTGGAGAAAGGTTCCGACCAATCCGGGTATTCTCGGACATAAAGCTGTTGCGGTTATGCCATATATTATGCAGGCATTTATCAAGCGACCACAGTCGGTAGAACGGGGACTGGATTTCGACCGCAAACTGTTTGTTGTACGTCGTGTGTTTGAACAGTCAAACGAGGATACTTATGTTCCGTCTTTATCAAGCAGAACAATTGTATATAAAGGCATGTTTCTTGTAGGAGAGCTCCGGCTTTTCTATCAGGATTTACAGGATGAGGATTATGAATCTGCAATAGGCCTTGTACATTCCAGATTCTCAACAAATACAACGCCGAGCTGGCTTCGTGCCCACCCGTATCGTTTCCTCGTACACAACGGAGAAATCAATACGATTCGTGGTAATGAGGACCGTATGATTGCCAGAGAAGAGACAATGGACTCTCAATATTTTAAGGGGGAGTTCCACAAGATTACACCGGTTTTGGATCCGGATGGTTCGGATTCCGCACGACTTGATAATGCTCTTGAGTTTTTTGTTATGAATGGAATGCCGCTTCCTTTGGCAGTTATGATTTTGATTCCGGAACCGTGGGATTCCAATAAATACATGCCAAAGGCGAAACGTGATTTTTATCAATATTATGCAACCATGATGGAGCCGTGGGATGGTCCTGCATCCATGCTGTTCACAGATGGCGATTATATGGGTGCGGTACTTGATCGAAATGGTCTTCGTCCATCCCGTTATTATATTACAGATGATGATTATCTGATTCTTTCATCAGAGGTTGGTGTTTTGGATGTAGATCCGGCACATGTAATTATGAAGGATCGTCTTCGCCCGGGAAAGATGCTGCTTGTTGATACAAAAAATGGTAAGCTTATCTCGGATGATGAACTGAAAAACCGGTATGCAAATGCACAGCCGTATGGTGAGTGGCTTGACAGTAATCTGACTTATTTGACAGACATCAATATCCCGAACGAACGAGTGCCGGAATTATCTGCTGAACAGAGAAGCAAGTTGCAGAAGGCGTTTGGATATACGTACGAGGAATTTAAGACTGCGATTCTCCCGATGGCACAAAATGGTGCAGAAGCAATCGCAGCCATGGGTGATGACACCCCGCTTGCAGTATTGTCCGATCAGAAGCCACCGTTATTTAATTATTTCCATCAATTGTTTGCGCAGGTTACAAACCCGCCAATCGATGCGATTCGGGAGGAGATTGTAACATCAACAACTGTTTATCTTGGTCGTGATGGTAATATATTGGAAGAAAAGCCGGAGAACTGCCGTGTGCTTCGTATTAACAATCCGATTCTTACCAACACGGATATGTTAAAGATAAAAAATTTGAATACGGAAAACTTAAAGGCCGCAGTTGTGCCGATTACGTATTACAAGAATACATCGCTTGAAAAAGCGATTGACCGAATCTTTGTGGAGGCAGATAAATTTTTCCGCGACGGTGCCAATATCCTGATTCTGTCAGACCGTGGTGTTGATGAGAACCATGTTGCAATTCCGTCTTTGCTTGCGGTTTCTGCAATGCAGCAGCACCTTGTACGTACCAAAAAACGTACGTCGGTGGCACTCGTAATTGAAAGCGCGGAGCCGCGCGAGGTACATCATTTTGCAACATTGCTTGGCTATGGTGCCTGTGCAATCAACCCATATCTTGCGATTGAGACAATCAAAGATATGGTAGATTCCCATTTCCTGAATAAGGACTTTTATGCAGCAGTTAATGATTATAACAGTGCCGTATTGCATGGAATTGTTAAGATTGCGTCAAAGATGGGTATATCCACTGTACAGTCTTACCAGGGCTCTCAGATTTTCGAGGCAGTTGGATTGTCGGAGGAGTTTGTAAAGAAATATTTTACCAATACCGTAAGTCGTGTTGGGGGTGTTGGTATTAAAGAAATACAGCAGAGAGTGGAGGAGCTTCATAACTCCGCATTTGATCCTCTGGGACTTTATACAAACTTAAGTTTAGAGAGTATCGGAAGTCATAAGATGCGAAGTGGTAAGGAAGAGCATCTTTACAATCCGAATACGATTCATCTTCTGCAGCAGGCAACCTGGACAAATAACTATGAATTGTTTAAGCAGTATTCTGCAGCAATCGATGAGGAGCAGCAACCATTCCATCTTCGCGGGCTTATGGAATTTAATTATCCGGAAAATGGAGGTATTCCGCTTGATGAGGTAGAGCCGGTTGATTCGATTGTAAAACGATTTAAAACAGGCGCTATGTCTTACGGCTCTATTTCTGAGGAGGCGCATGAGTGTATGGCAATCGCCATGAACAGTCTCGGCGGAAAATCCAATTCCGGTGAGGGTGGCGAAAGCTTAGAGCGTATGCGGGGCGGAAAAGATGGTGAGAACAAATGCTCTGCGATTAAGCAGGTTGCATCCGGACGTTTTGGAGTTACTTCTGAATATCTGACAAGTGCAAAGGAAATTCAGATTAAGATGGCACAGGGAGCAAAGCCGGGTGAAGGTGGACACCTTCCTGGCGGAAAGGTATATCCATGGATTGCCAAGACAAGACATTCAACCCCGGGTGTCGGCCTTATATCACCGCCACCGCATCATGATATTTACTCAATTGAGGATCTGGCGCAGTTAATCTATGACTGTAAGAATGCAAATACAGATGCGCGGATTTCAGTCAAGCTCGTCTCCGAAGCCGGAGTCGGTACAATTGCTGCCGGTGTTGCGAAGGCCGGCGCACAGGTAATTTTAATTTCCGGTTATGACGGAGGTACCGGTGCTGCACCGAGAAACTCCATCCATCATGCCGGACTTCCGTGGGAGCTTGGTCTGGCGGAGACACATCAGACATTGATTATGAATGACCTTCGAAACAAGGTAATTCTTGAGACAGACGGAAAGCTTATGACCGGACGTGATATTGCAATCGCAGCAATTCTTGGAGCAGAAGAATTTGGATTTGCGACGGCACCGCTTGTTACGATGGGATGTGTTATGATGCGTGTCTGCAATTTGGATACGTGTCCGGTAGGTGTGGCAACACAGAATCCAGAGCTTCGCAAACGTTTCAAGGGTAAGCCGGAGTATGTTGTAAACTTTATGCGATTTGCTGCACAGGAGCTTCGCGAATATATGGCAAAGCTTGGCGTTCGTACGGTGGATGAGCTTGTCGGAAGAACTGATTTGATTCGTGCAAGTGAAAAAGCAGAGAGCTATAATGTTGACTTGTCACGTATTATTAACAATCCATTTGCAAAGGATGAACAGAACAAGATCAGCTATGTAAATAAAAATCCATATAATTTTGAGCTTGAAAAGACGATTGACGAGACGGTCCTTTTGAAGAAACTTGGACCGGCGCTCGAGAAGAAGACAAAGAAGGCAATCGAAATCGATGTATCGAATACGGACCGTTCGCTTGGAACGATTTTTGGTTCTGAAATCACGAAACGATATGGTACAACACTTGACGAAGATACCTTTGTTGTAAAATGTCACGGCAGCGGTGGACAGAGCTTCGGTGCATTTATTCCCAAGGGACTGACACTGGAACTGATTGGTGACAGTAATGACTATATCGGAAAAGGCTTGTCCGGAGGAAAAATTATTGTCTATCCGCAGAGCAATATTCGTTATGAAGCTTCGGAGAATATTATCGTCGGAAATGTAGCACTTTACGGCGCAACCTCTGGTAAGGCATTTATAAATGGTGTTGCGGGTGAGCGTTTTGCCGTTCGTAATTCCGGTGCAACCGCAGTTGTAGAGGGTGTCGGTGAGCATGGCTGCGAGTATATGACCGGTGGACGTGTTGTAATCCTTGGACCGACCGGAAAGAACTTTGCTGCCGGTATGAGCGGTGGTATTGCATATGTGCTCGATATGGACAGCGATCTTTACATGAAGCTGAACAAACAGATGGTAGAGGTGGAAGCTGTTGTTGATAAATACGATGTTATGGAATTGAAGGACATGATTGAGGAGCATGTGAAATATACAAATTCAAAACGTGGAAAAGAGGTTCTTTCAAATTTTGAAGAGTATCTTCCGAAATTCAAGAAGATTATTCCGCATGATTACAAGAAGATGATGTCAACAATCGGACAGATGGAAGTGAAGGGTCTCTCCAGCGAGCAGGCTTTGATTGAGGCATTTTACGCCATCAAAAATCATTAGAGAGGAGCGTATGACGGATGGGAAAAAGTACAGGATTTTTAGAATATGAAAGAAAGACCAGCAAGGAAGTACCGCCTCTCGAGCGTATTAAGAATTTTAATGAGTTTCATGAACCGCTCTCCATGGAGGAACAGAAGGTTCAGGCAGCGCGCTGTATGGATTGCGGTGTTCCATTCTGCCAGTACGGGAAGATGATTTCCGGAATGGCATCCGGCTGCCCGCTGAATAATCTTGTTCCGGAGTGGAACGATAATGTCTATACCGGCAATCTGGAGATGGCGTATAACCGTTTATCAAAGACAAACAATTTCCCGGAATTTACAAGCCGTGTGTGCCCGGCACTCTGCGAGGCTGCATGTACCTGTAACATCAACGGGGATCCGGTTTGTACGAAGGAAAATGAACGCTGTATTATAGAAAATGCATATGAAAAGGGCTATGTAAATTGTGAGCCGCCAAAGGTACGAAGCGGTAAAAGGGTAGCCGTTGTCGGTTCCGGACCATCGGGACTTGCTGTTGCAGACCAGTTAAACCGCAGAGGACATAGTGTGACTGTATTTGAGAGAAGTGACCGTGTAGGCGGACTTTTGATGTATGGTATTCCGAATATGAAGTTGGAGAAGCAGATTATCGATCGTAAGATTGACTGCCTGAAGAAAACAGGTATTGAATTTGTGACAGGAACTGAGGTCGCAAACAGTAAGAATAATCAGGCACCAGCTGTTGCCAAGGGAGATGAGATGGCAGCATATCTGACGGATGCGAAGGTAAAGAATGTAAAAGCGGAGAAGCTACTTGAAGAGTATGATGCGGTTGTACTTGCCTGTGGCGCATCAAATCCGCGGGATATCAAGGTGACTGGCAGAGACGCAAAGGGCGTTTATTTTGCGGTGGATTATCTGAAGACAACGACCCGGAGTCTGCTCAATTCTAATTTTGAAGATGGTAAATATGTAAGTGCAAAGGGAAAGAAGGTTTTGGTAATCGGTGGTGGAGACACGGGAAATGACTGTGTTGGAACTGCAATCCGTCAGGGAGCAGTTGCGGTTACCCAACTCGAAATGATGCCAAAGCCGCCAGTACAGCGTGCTGCCAATAATCCGTGGCCGGAGTGGCCGAAGGTATTAAAGACAGATTATGGACAGCAGGAGGCGATTGCTGTATTTGGACAGGATCCGAGAATCTATGAGACAACCGTAAAGGAACTTGTAAAAGACAAAGATGGACATGTCTGTGCCGCAAAATGTGTTAAGCTCGCATGGGAGAAGGACGCAGAGAGCGGACGCATGAATATGAAGGAGATTCCGGATAGCGAATATATCATCGAATGTGATATCGTTTTGATTGCTGCGGGATTTCTCGGTGCCCAGAAGACGGTTGCAGATGCCTTTGGTGTGAAGCTGAATCAGCGGACCAATGTAGCAACGGAGGATGGTGCATATAAGACAAATGTAGACAAAGTCTACACATGTGGAGATATGCATCGTGGACAGTCACTTGTTGTGTGGGCAATCCGCGAAGGGCGGGACGCTGCAAAAGAAGTGGATGCATTTTTAAATGGGTATTCGAATGATTAATCCTAGAATTAATATATTATAATAATACGAAAAAACGAAATAAGATATGATTCCGAAAACGCGCTCGCGCTCGTTGTCGGAATCATATCTTATTTCGTTTTTTCTTGCTATTCTGGCAATAATACAAAAATATGGGCTGAATTTATGATTTCCAAAACACGCTTGAACTCGTTGTTGACGTGGCGGATATTAAACTCATACCTTGCCTTAGATGTGGGTCAGGTGTGGGATTGGGAGGTAGTCTGTGATTCCGTCCTGGAAGTCGGTGTTTACCTCACCTGCAACAAGCGGCTTCAGATAAGTTATCATGTCGTCGGTGACATCATGGTGGTTATCGGCAATCCATGTAAGCGGGACTTCCTTTGCCTGGTTGGCAACCTCGCTGACCGGGGTGCAGGAAAGTTCGTAGGTGTAAGGTGTATCAGATAGTCTTGTGAGTGTAACCATCTGCCCTGTCTTGCCGTCGTTTGCAAGTGAAACCGCATGTCTGCCGGAAGCAAAGGATTCTTCAAGGTCGGTTTTGCTTGCCATATGTCCGGCGCAGCGTTGCAGGACATTGATTTCCACGGAACGAACCTTGATACCAAGGTGGTCTTTTACAAGGTATTCGAGTGCTTTTCCTGCGCCGCTTAGCTGTGCATGCCCGAATTTATCAGCAGCAGCATCGGTGGCGGAGATATAATTGCCATCTTTGTCCCGGATGCCTTCCGAGACAGCAACGATTACATTTTTGTATTTCCATACCATTTCCTGCAGGTCGTGGATAAACTGCTCTTTATCAAATGCGACCTCCGGTAGATAAATCAGATGCGGGGCTGTACTAAATTCGGTTCTGGCGAGAACGGAGGCAGCCGTCAGCCAGCCTGCATCGCGCCCCATAATCTCGATGATATTGACACTTTCCAAATCATAGATGTAAGTGTCATATGCGATTTCGCGGATAGAGCTTGCCACATATTTGGCGGCGGATGCAAAACCCGGCGTGTGATCTGTTTTGATCAGGTCATTGTCAATTGTTTTCGGTACGCCGATGATTTGGATGTCATTCCCATTAGTCTGAGCATAGGCAGACAGCTTTGCAACCGTATCCATGGAATCATTTCCGCCGATATAGAAAAAAGCTCCGATATTCATCTCCTCAAATACAGAAAAAATCAGTTCATATATGGATGGGTCTTCTGCCATCTCCGGCAGCTTAAACCGGCAGGAACCAAGATACATGGCAGGAGTTCGCATCAGCTTGTCGATGAAGGAATCATCCTTACCGGATAAATCCAGAAACTGTTTTTTCAAAACACCCTGAATGCCGTGAATGGCACCATATATGTGCTCATAAGCACTACAATCCCTTGCGGCTGCAACAACGCCTGCTAAAGAGGCATTTATGGCTGCAGTTGGACCACCGGATTGTGCAACAATACAATTTTTGTTCATGCGTATATTCTCCGTTCTGTCCGATTATAATACGGACCAAATACTATCATCAGCATATCACATTTTATTCGAAAAGACTATATTCATATGAAATATTACATAAAAAATATAACAAATATACATGAAGAATTCGATTTTACATTTAGAAGGAAAATAGTTTCTTATATTATGAAAATGTATTATAATGGTAAAGGATTGGTTCGCATAGAGAGTGGGGATGGATATGAAACGCACAAAAGAGAATGCAGGCTTTACGCTTGTGGAGTTGATTGTAGTAATTGTGATTCTTGCGATTCTGGCTGCGATACTTGTACCGCAACTTCTTGGATATATTGACAGGGCGAAGCAGCAACAGTATATTTTAGATGCGAAGAACT